>CAZBTP010000049.1:0-1987 GCA_964494915.1 Candidatus Woesearchaeota archaeon | reverse complement strand
TCCTACCTAAATTGTTTGAGATTAACTATTTTCTGGTTGAACTCCGGACAGAGCAAGAAAAACGAAAGATTTATATATCTCATGAGATATATCATATCATGGTCGAAATAGAAACAATAGCCAGGAAATGGGGCGACTCTATAGCGGTGATTATTCCAAAGATTATAGCCGAAGCTGAGAAAATAAGACCCCGGACAAAAGTAAAAATAAGGGTTGTTAGAGAAGATGACCTTTCTGATTTGTTTGGAAAATTGAATACTGAGAAAACACCACAACAATTGAAAAATGAAGGAAGAGAAGGTTGGGAATGATGTATTATTTTATGATACGTATGCCCTCTATGCAATTGCGACGGGGAAGGAAAGCTATTCTGAATTTGTAAAGGGAAAGATCATGACTGGTTTAATGAATTTGTATGAGTTTTATTATATCCTGATTAAAGAAAATAATAAAAAGTTAGCAGACGAATTTTTTAATAGATTAATTAATTCTTGTGTAAAAATAAATCCCGAGTTGGTTAAGGAAGCGGCAAATTTTAGATTTAAAGAAATAAAAAGAAAATTTTCTTATGTTGATTGTTTGGGATATGGTATTGCAAAAGAGAATAGGGTTAAGTTCCTTACTGGAGATAGAGGGTTTAAAGGAATGCCAAACGTAGTGTTTGTTGAATAGTATGTATTAACTGTATAGACTTCCAATCATAAGATTTTAACTTTCTATTTTAATCTTAAACTGCCGTTTTCTTTTATGGATTGAAATTTACACATAGTATGTGTGTGCTACTATGCGGTTCTCGATGGTTGACTTTGTTTGAGATCTTCGCTGTGAATAGCACCGTGGGTGATTGCATTTATCTTTTCGTAGAAGTCGATGATGTTGGCTGCGGGGATATTCATGATAACTTGAAGATCGCCATTTGTGAGCCATTCCTCACTCTCCTTATTTTCGGTGAGGAGCCCGTAGACCTTGCCGGTATATTGGGCCGGGATCGTGAGTTTGATTCGTTTTGTTTCTATTTTTATTGGAATAATCTCCTTGAGTTTGTGCATTGCATCATTGAGTTGTTGCTCTAGGGGACGATTGTCTATTGTGTAGCGAGATTCTTGGAGTGCTGTGCGGATTCGTTCTTCGGTGTATGGTTTCCCATGCTGATCGGTTGCGTTTTTTACAATAAGTGCAATGAGTTGCTTTATTTTTTTTTCGCGTTCTTCATCTCTGAACTCTTGCGTTTTTTGTACTTCGCCGAGAAGAATGATCTTCTTTGCTATTTCATAGATATCTGATGTATTGAATGCTTCGAGAAGGTCTTTCTGTGCTGCGATGTTTCCTTTTTTCGTATCGTAAAAGATATTGTTTGATTGCAATGCTGCCGTGATATTCCCCTTGCCTACTTTTACTTTAAGCGCCTCGTTTAGGTCTACTATTATTTCATAATGTTTTCCTTTTACCTTGAGACGCGCTTCAACGTTTGGCACGGGAGTGATACAAAGCGTGTATTAATAAACATTTTTATTTTTTATACTTTGGAGACTTTTTGTAGATGTAGAAGACAAGTTCTTCGATTGTTGTGATTGTGTATTCTTTTGGGATAGTGAATTGATATTCTTCTTCTATACAAACGAGGAGCGTAGCATTATCAAGACTGTCTATATCGTTTAAATCTCTTATATCGCGGTCAAGGGTTTTTGCTAGAAAATCAAGTATCTCGCATTCTATTTTGTCATCAAGGGTCATGTTTTTTATAGCGCTGGGAGATTAATAAGTGTTACTGAGGTTTGTAGATCTTGTTGAGTAGTGTCGGGGAATTAGTTCGTCAGACACTGGGGTTTAGGAAGATATAAATACCGAGGATCGTTTTTTTATCTATGGCCACATTAAAGATCGAGAAATCTTCTTTTAAAACCAAGTGGTTGAAACCTGTTGTTTATTTAGTTAGGGAATTGATTAACTTTCGCACCAAAAAAGCTTAAAAATAAGCTAAACTACG
>CAZBTP010000048.1:0-2036 GCA_964494915.1 Candidatus Woesearchaeota archaeon | reverse complement strand
CTGATTAAAGCTTTCAGCTTTAATCTAATTTTCTAGAATTCTCATATCATCTAAGCAATTACGAATATCAGTAAACTTTTTCAATTTTTTCAGGATAAGTTTCTAAATACATTTTCATAGATTTTCTAAAATTTTCTATTGCTTCATCAAGCGTATCTCCAAAGTCTGCTACACCTAATTCTTCATTATTAACTATAAAAACTTTCCCTTCGTCCATATCTTCTTCTCTTACTACTATATTTACGCTAATTTCTCTATTTTCTCCAAATAAGATATCTTTTTCTTCCATATTAAATTAACATAGAAACTCTTATATAAACATTACTATTCTTCATTTGCATGAGATTCGAGTATTTTCATAGAGAATAATAGGAGATAAAAATGGCAAATCTAACAGTAACAATACCGGAAGATTTACAGAATGAACTAAGAAAACATGATGAAGTTAACTGGAGTGGGGTTATTCGCAAAGCCTTGCAGGAACATTTACGGAAGCCCCAGATAGCTGAAGCAATAGCCAATAAAAGCAAATTAACACAGAAAGATGTGGATGAACTGTCTAAACTTGTTAAGAAAGGCGTTGCGAAAAATCATGGGCTATGAAAACATTCGTAATAGACACAAATATAATTTTTTCAGTTTTAGGCGAGAAAAGATGAGGAAACGTAATGAAAAGAATAAGTTTATCAAGGTCTGCCCGAGCTGTGGCTCTACGAATCTAGGTGTACAATCACTCGGTTACTCGGTCAGTGACTTCTGTATGGACTGTAATCGGGGGAATATAAAAGACACCACTCTATTCTCGAACAATCAATTTCCTCTGATGGAGAAGAATAAAGCACGAGTGCTTAGAGATAAGTTAAAGAAGTTGAAAGGGTCTATAAAACAAACAATTTAAAAAGCTCTGTTCTATCAAGCAATAATGGGATCAAAAAGAAAGAAAATCGGAGCAGCAGGAAAGTTCGGCGCAGGCTACGGCGTAAACGTCAGAAGAGGTTTTAATGCTATTGAGTCATTACAACGAAAGAAACAAGTCTCTCCATTCTATGAGAAAACCCGCGCTAAACGTCTCGCTGTAGGTATCTGGAAATGCCTCAAGACAGGCAGAATCTTCGCAGGCCCTGCCTACCATCTTGAAAAACAACGTTAATTTTACTTTTGAATAGAGGTAACAAATAGACAGATTTAAATACCCTTCTTTATGATAGAAATTAGGGAGAACTATGATAGAAAAAATAACACGGCGGGGCGCACTTGCTGCTCTTGTAGGACTTGTGGGAGTAGTTTCATCAGTTGGGTATCTTGCCTTACGAGGAAATAGTACTGAACAGTCCCTTAGGGTTTTAGCTGCTGATGTATCTCATACTCAACAAAAGAAAACAAGAAAATATAAGACAGAAAATCTAAGGAATGATACGGATGACATTTTACTGGCGCGTATGATATTTGGTGAGGCGCGTGATTGTGCTGACCAGGAAAAGATAGCAGTCGCTTACACTGCAATTAATCGAATAGACGATGGCAAGAGACAGAATGGTACAACACTTAAGGAGGTTCTCTTAGCACCTGATCAATACAGCTGCTTCAATAGGAGAGATAAAAACAGAACAAAGCTTATGGATCCTGATAAATACGGTAAAAAAGAATTTGAACACTGCCTATTACTAGCTAGAGTACTGATGGCAAAAAAATACAAAGACCCGACTAATGGAGCAACACATTATCATGCGGCATACGCAAGACCTCTCTGGAGTCTTTCTCCTTCAATGAAGAAGATAGGTAGAATTGAAACACCAGAAGGAAAAAGCGCACATATCTTTTATCGAGAAGAGATAAATCAGACACAGAAAAATACTCTGCGACCACGAAAAAGGAGAAAATAATTCATGCCTTCAGATACTTTCCAATAACTTTTTTCGCCTGTACTCTCTTTTTTTGATGCTCTCTCAAAAAAGTAGTTATCTTCTCGATAGTTATTTTCTTTAACTCACTGGTCAAAAGCTTTCCTGTTCGATACTCATTATAGATCTTCTCAA
>CAZBTP010000047.1:0-2317 GCA_964494915.1 Candidatus Woesearchaeota archaeon | reverse complement strand
AGTCGTCACAAGGTATCCGTAGGGGAACCTGCGGATGGATCACCTCCTAAAAATTAAAATAAATAGAATGAGAAGAATATTCCTACTCATGCATCTCACAGTTACCGAACATCTTCAAAACAAAAACGTTAAAAACTACGAAGACAACAAGCTCATAACATCCAGTGGTTGCTGGAACTCCTAGACCTGTTGGAAGTTTGTAGGGCCCATAGTCTAGTGGTAAAACACCTCATTTGCACTGAGGAGTCCCGCGTTCGATCCGCGGTGGGTCCATTTTAGATTATACTCTCACAAAGGCTCTTGCTGTGTTATACAATGGATTGTCCCACCACTATAAATAAGATCAACACAATTTATAGAAACAACTTCTCTCTGAGGAGAGAACAAATCTCTAAGTATCGAAACAGCTCTCTCATCGCTCTGCCTATCACCAAAAGTAGGAACTATAACTTTAGTATTAGCAATATAAAAATTAGCATAACTCGCAGCGAGTCTTTTTTTCTCGTCCCTAAAATAAGGCAATGGTAAATTAACACGCTCAAATGCAACCCCTTTTTCATTCAGTTCTTCTTTCATAACTTTCAAATTTGATCGTAATCTACGATAATTCCCATCAATTTCAACATCCTCAGATGAGCACACAACAGTTTGTTCATTAACAAACCTTACAAGATTATCAACATGTCCATCTGTATCATCATTAACAAGACCTTTACTCAACCAAATAATCTTTTCAACACCTAAATATTCTTTTAGTCTATTCTCGATCTCTGAGCAGGCATAGCGAGGATTCCTATTTGAATTTAATAAACAGCTTTTAGTTGTTATTAGTATTCCTTTACCATTCACCTCTATTGCCCCCCCTTCAAGCACAAGTCCTCCATGATAATATGGAATCTTCCCATGCATTTGATGAATCCTAGCAGGAACAGAAGTATCTCCTAGAAGATCAAGATACTTTCCCCCCCACCCATTAAATATCCAATGAGTCATCGCCTTCTTTCTTTGCTTCGCTTCATTCACTAAAAAAATAGGACCATAATCTCGCATCCACACATCACTCGTTTCTATATGATAAAAAGTAACATGTTCCAATCCAACTTTTTCCCTCATTAATTTACCTTTCACATATTTCTCCATTTCAAAATCAAAAACCAAAAGCTTAACTAACTCGCTATCTTTGAGAAATCCAATCATTTTAATATAAATATCTTCAACACCCCCTAATCTATCACTCCAATAATTATGAAGTCGCGAATGCGGCCAAGCAAGCCAGGTTGCTTCATGCTTTTCCCATTCAGCCGGCATTCTATATCCCTTTTCTCTTGGCGTCTCTAAAATCATGATATCTCCGTCCTTATATACTTCTTATAAATCTCTAAAAATTTCCATTCTTTTGATTTAGAGATAAGGTCTAAATCGCAAGAGGTAACAAGCACACTATCATCATTATTGCAAGAAGCAATTACCCTCCCCAGAGGATCTGCAACAAAAGATCCTCCCCAAAAATCAATGTTCTCTTCTTTTCCTGCTCTATTAACTGCAGCAACATACACATGATTTATCTTCGCTTGCATTCTCTGAACATTAATCCAATCATCATCAGACGAAGGTTCATTCTCTCTCATCTTTTTTGTCCAACCAATAGCCGTTGGATAGAAAATAACGCGCGCATCTTTTCGAGCGACTGCTCTCGCAGCTTCAGGAAACCATTGATCAAAACAAATCAACACACCTATCTTTCCAAAATCACTATCAAAAACCCTATACTGGCCTCTTCCTGAGGAAAAATAATATTGCTCCTTATAGTAAGGATCATTTGGAATAAACGTCTTTCTATACTTCCCCAAAAGTTTACCGTCCTGACTAATTACAGGCGAAGTATTGTAATAAGAAGATCTATCAACCTCGAAGATAGAACCACCAATTAAAACAACACCATATTCCTTCGCAGCACTACACAACAAATTGCTCATTGGTCCTGGAATTTTTTCAGCTAATCTAAAACGACTGCTAACTCTTTTCTGACCGATGTAAGGAAGAGAAAACAATTCTTGAAGACAAACTATATCAGCACCTTCTTTTTTTGCAGAGGCTATTCCCCTAAGAGCCTTTTCAAGATTATTCCGTTTACCTCTCTCAGAAAATTCATTAGAAACTACCTCGCTCTGTACTAAACCAAGTCTAACGCTCATCAAAAGAAACAGAACAAGGGATTAATATAATTTTCGTATACTACAACCATATCCTGATTTAAAAAGATTTATAAGCGAGCCCAAGAAAGAAAACTCCCTGCTTTAGCTCGGTGATGAATTTC
>CAZBTP010000046.1:0-2439 GCA_964494915.1 Candidatus Woesearchaeota archaeon | reverse complement strand
GTAAAGATCGAAGAAGAAAAAAAAGATATGCTTGTTCCCATAGAGGATTATCTTAAATCATCAATCCATCTAGGAACGCGAGCAATCACACCAGACATGCGCCAGTACGTGTATAAACGTCGTGCTGATAGCCTCGCAGTCTTTAATACCACACTCCTCGACGAAAAGATCAGAGAGGCAGCAGATTATCTCACGAGATTCTCCCCAAACGAGATCCTTGTTGTTTGTAAACGGGAAGCAGGTATACATGCTGTTGAGTTATTCAGCAAAGCAACAGGTATTCGTGTCTTCACAAAAAACTATCCTGCTGGCATCATGACAAATCCGGATCTTAAAAACTTCCTTGAGGTCGAACTGCTCGTTATATGCGATCCTTGGACAGACAAAGCAGCATTCGATGATGCACGCAGAGTTGGAATCCGAGTTATGGCAATTTGCGATACAAACAACTACACAATCGGCGTTGACAAAATCGTCCCCGGAAACAACAAAAGCGCAAAAAGCCTCGGTATGATCTTTTACCTTCTTACAAAAATCTACATCGAAAAGCACAACCTTCCGTCACAACCTCCAGCAGTCCAAGATTTCGTAGAAAATTGGGATACACTCCAACCACCAAAGTAACATGATACAAAAGAAAAAAGTTGGAGTTATTCTTGGAGATCCTCAAAGAACAGATTCGGTAAAACCAAACGGGAGATTCTCCGAAGCAGATCTTAAAGATATCAAGAAACTTGAAGATGCACTTGCCACGCTCGGAGACTATTCATTTAGATATTTTAATAATCACAATTCTCTCCCGCAAGAACTTACAATAGCATTTAAGCGCAGGGGAATTCTCTATGCACTTAATCTATGTGATGAAGGTTTTGAGAATGATCCAAGACGAGAGAAAGATATCCCTCAGATTTTAGAAGATCTCCATATTCCTTACACTGGCGCAGGAGCTTCTTGTATGACTCTGTGTTATGACAAAGCCCACGTCCTTGAAGAAGCGCGCAAGCTTTGTATCAATACGCCCTCAACAGAGATTATAGAGGGATCTGATCACGTTCAGCTATCAAAAATAACGACATTTCCAGTTATTGTAAAACCGAATTATGGCGACGGTGGACAAGGCATTACCGCCGCGAGCGTCGCGGATACACAAGAAAAATTAACAAATGCATTCGACAGATTAAGAACTGCGTATAACGGAAAGATTCTCGTCCAGGAATTTTTAGATGGCGATGATCTCACGCTCGGTATTATCGGTAATGCCGATGACTTCACAATCTTACCAATAACAAGGGAGGATTTCACTCGTCTTAACAACTATCCAGAGCTACCAAGAATCTGCGGTTATGAAGCAAAATGGTATCAAGATTCTCCCTACTGGAATATAAAAACACTCAAAGCAGAGCTTGATCCTGACACGCGAGAAGTAATCGTGAGTCTCTCACGATTACTCTTTACAGAGCTCGAATGTAAAGATTATGCACGTATCGACTGGCGTCTGAATAGCAAGGGAAAACCATACCTTCTCGAAGTAAATCCTAATCCTGGCTGGGTACATGATGGCCATCTCGCAAAAGCAGCAGCCTTCGCTGACATCTCCTATCCCTCTATGTTAGAAAAGATACTTCATGCAGCAGAAAAAAGAATCGATGCGCAAAGAATTCTAAAGAGACAATAGACCCCTCTGATCATAGATCGCGAGTGGTCTAACATTATTATCTCGCACACACGTATTGAAGAAATCGTACACACCTCTAACAAATGTCTTTCCGACAGAAAAGTACTGTAGTTCAACCTTATTACCCTCAGGAGATTTCTCACCTAATTTCTCACCTAATTGATGGCGCCGATCAAGAATTGGATTTGGAGAAAGAATTAAACCATGCTGATATGCTTCCAAAATTCGCGGACCAATATAGACATAAAAAAACGCATTACTCCCATACTCTCCACTTCGGAAAGGACGCGTTTGTTTTACCCTCGAAAAAGTATGGCGATTCATGATGCGATTCGCAAGTACACCTTCAAATGGTATATCAACAAAAGCAACAGAGACAAGTCTCCCATTATCGAGAGCATAATCAACACGTGTGCCTGGTGTATCTTTTAACATAGCTGCAACAGAACTACTATCGAGCGAATCTCTTTCAAGAACCACTTTCGGTATTCGCTGCCGAACAGCATCTTTCTTCATCCTTTTTGCAAAAGAAGAAACTTTTTAAGGATTATTCCTAAGGATCATAGTTGTTACAGTATATCATTTCGTCGATGTTCACCACAAGATTTATAAATATACTCACAATAGCTTTGCTGAAGATGGTAACTGTGATGAGTGCCTTAATTTTTACCGTCGGGAAAACGATAATATCCCGCGATGTGCATATTAAGGTATGATGTATGCATGAGTGTAGTAATTATTCTTCCTATTCAATAAATGAGAGG
>CAZBTP010000045.1:0-2517 GCA_964494915.1 Candidatus Woesearchaeota archaeon | reverse complement strand
GGAAGAGGCAACCCTTTACGCATAATGTGTTCAGTTATTTAAGTCCGTAACTATAGTTTCGCTATCCGAAAATTCCGCTTCGTGGACCATACACCATAAACCAAGCCGTTAATAAGGTGAAGATAAATGACAAAGCTAAAGTCCAGAAATGATCTTCATTTCTTTGTCGTTCATTCTCTTTCATTTCTTTATAGGTCATATAGTTAAGACCGAATAA
Organism: Candidatus Woesearchaeota archaeon; assembly: GCA_964494915.1. GTDB lineage: Archaea > Nanobdellota > Nanobdellia > Pacearchaeales > GW2011-AR1 > UBA73. The sequence goes on along the minus strand of CAZBTP010000045.1, from coordinate 2,300 downwards.
GATGATGCTTGATATTCCAAATACAATAACTGCAGTTGTTTTAAGATGGTCATTCAATAGCATGAAAGCAGTCATCGCCCCCATCAATCCCCCCATAAATCCTGCCATAATCCCCTCCATTACTCCCATGATGCCACAGCAGTTTCCATTCCAAATTCCGAGTGAAATTCCTACCGCCATCCCAAATATGCTTCCTATAAACATACCATTAGTAGAAGCAATAAAAAATCCGGATAAGAAACCTGCAATCATGCCAGTTGTCATTCCAACCATCATCCCAGCCATACAAGCCATTTCTTTATATGCCCTAATTTGTCTAACAGAGGCGATCAAAAATGAATAGGTTAATATCGCAAAAAAGAGATAAAATCCTTGTTTGGGAATAAAATCTTGAATATGCCGTAATTTAAGGAAGTATAAAATTCCTAAAACGACGAAAGAAGTAATTAAAGAATAAAAGATAGTTCTAATCAACTCCCCTTCTACTCTATTTCCATTGAGTTCTCTTACAAATTCTCTAAAGCTCATAAGAAACTGTAGAATGGTGCTTATTTAAAGGATCGTATGTAACTAGTTTCGTCTAGGGCTTTAAAATTACAATGTTCTGCATGCCTCTCCTTTTTCTTTCAATAAAGCCATACCCTTCCAATTTGTCTAATAGTCTAGAGACTTTTACTTTATTTATTCCAGAGGCATCTACAAGATCAGCTTGAAACATAGCTTTCTTTTCAAGAAGAAGACGAACGATCTTCTTTTCCTCTGGCTTTAGTGTTGCTATATCAATCTTCTTTAGTTTTTCTTTTCTCTCTACTTCTTTTATAATAGTCTTTTCTTTTTGGTTTGAAAATATAAGAAAAATTCCTACAAGCACTAAAATGCCGACGACAGCAAGTGCAAAATACATTTGATTATCTAATGCCGCATAAGCAGGACATGCGTGCCCATCTGCGATGATAGGACAGCTATTATCAAGAACTGCTTTAGTTGAATTACTAAAGAAAAAAAGCATGATGCCTACAAATATCGCTATTCCTATTAATAACCATCCGACGTGTTTATTTTCCATAGTATTATATTCTAGTTCTCCTTAATAAATTAGCGTTTGTAACGACAGTTATAGAAGACAAAGCCATGGCAAGTTCCGCTATGATTGGATGAAGCAGTCCTGCAACTGCAACAGGAATAGCAATAACATTATACGCAAATGCCCAGAAGAGGTTCTGTTTTATTTTTCTAAATGTTGCCTTGCTTAATTCAATCGTTTGCACAACGCCGATTAATGAACCCTTAGCTAAAACCAAGTCTCCTGCTTCTATAGCAATGTCTGTCCCTGTCCCCATAGCAATACCTACATTCGCCTGCTTGAGTGCGGGAGCGTCATTGATGCCATCTCCTACGAATGCAACCATACCTCTTCTTTGCAATTCTCCAACTTTCTTTGCCTTATCTTCAGGTAAAACATTAGCTATTACTTCATTAATCCCTACCTGTTTCGCTATTGCTTTTGCTGTCCGTTCGTTATCCCCCGTTATCATGACTGTTCTATATCCTCTTCTATGCAAGGCTCTAATTGCTATCATAGAATCTTCTTTTACTGCATCTGCAACTGCAATAACTCCTAAAACTTTTTTATTCTCAGCTACAATCATAGTAGTTTTACCTTCATTTTCAAATCGTTCAATAGCAGATTCAAATCCTTTTACTAATATTTTCTTTTCGTTCATTAATGTCATATTACCAATAATAACTGATTTAGTACCGATTACACCTTCAACGCCCCTACCTCTCAAAATTTTAAATTTCTTAACAGCAAGGTATCTCTTTAAGTTAGCTTTTTCCACTACAGCTCTTGCAATTGGATGTTCACTCAATTTCTCCAAACTTCCTGCAATTTCTAAAAGTTTTTGTTCATTAACCTTACTGGATATATCAGTTACCTCTGGTTTTCCTTTTGTAATTGTACCTGTTTTATCAAACGCAACAATCCTTACCTTTTTCATTGTTTGAATTGCTTCACCTTTTCTGATAAGAATACCTCGCTTTGCACCCATTCCAGAACCAACCATTAAAGCGATAGGAACAGCAAGACCAAGAGAACACGGACAAGCAATAACTAATACAGTTATTCCAACGCCGACAGCCTTACTTATATCTCCACTAAAGATCATCCATCCTAGAAAAGAAAGAAAAGCAAGAATGAGAATAGTTGGAACAAAAATGTTAGTTACTTTATCAGCTAATCGCTGTATCGGCACTTTCGTTCCCTGTGCTTCTTCAACTAATTTAATAATATGTGCTAA
>CAZBTP010000044.1:0-3197 GCA_964494915.1 Candidatus Woesearchaeota archaeon | reverse complement strand
ATGCTGCGCAGGCTGCTTTAATGACTGCTGGAAAAATGCCACCGAGTCCCGAGCATATTCCTGAATTATTAAAGACAACATTTGTTGATGCAGGAATGTTAAAGCCAAGTTATATACATTCGCTGAGAGAGATCTATTTATTACATAAACGTATTCTTCATCGTGAGGTGAGTAATATTCGAGGTGCTGAGATTGATGAGTGGCAGAAAATGGCAGAGGATTTCCTTATTCAGATGACAAAGATCATTGACGCATTAATCGAAGGGAAGCGGTAGTTTCTAATTGGTTAGCCATAAAAAGGCCGACCATTTTTATACTTCATATACAAATATTCACCTTGAATTTCGAGATCTTTTTTTCTTTATGTACCCATCTGAGGTATCTTCTAGCAGGGTAATCAATTTTGGGGATTGTAATGCCCCATTGACAAGTCTCGCAAGATCAGCGGCAGTTTCATACCCTCTGGCTTCTCCTTGGATGGAGATGGAGAGTACATCAGATTCTCTCACCCCACGCTCGAGAAGATACTCGAGCTCTTTTTTTGTTGGCATGATGTCTTTTTCGATTCTTATTCTTATTATTTGTTGTATACTTGCTTCTTTTACGGCTGTTTTATAGTCTCCCGCAATTATTCTATTTTCTGGTACTCTGTCCACTATGTCTAATATTTCTTTTGGGAGTGGTCCGGTGAGCAGCTTAAGATATCTGTCCATTATGTCTAATATTCTCTCAGGGAGTAGTCCGCTGAGCGCCTCAACATAAATTCCTTCTTCTTGTAGTTCTCTTTTATAATGGTTGAAGGATAATTCTATACACTTATTTAGCTCGTGGTCGCTAATATCTAGAATAGACTCGAGCATGAGCTTTCTCATATTACCCCTTAGTTCTTCTTCGGTTGGAACTCTGAATCTAGTAAGGCATATGATTCTTTTCCCCCCTTCTATTTCTCCTGTTCCAGGGTGAGGCAAACCATGTACTGGCTTTCCAAATACGCTGTTGTCAAGAATGCTCTCGTATCCAGGCAGAGTTATATTTCCCATAAAATTCCATATTAATGCTCTTTTTAAATTCTTCGGATTCTTCTCATGACGCGTTAATTATAAAAAGGATTGTTTTGTTAGGGTAAGATGGAATTGAATGTTTTAAAGAAAATGTATGGTGTGTCTGCACAGAAGTATGGATTACCATCCTTTCGGATAGTGAATGAATATTTTGAGATCGAGAAGATAGAAAGAGAGAGTGATAATATTTTGCGAGTCGTTCGTAAGGTGATGATGGAGAAGATTGTCAATTCTCTCGGTTTTGTTGAGATGTTGTTAACATCGATAAATGCGCCGCGAACATACCACACATACATTAAAACAATGAGTAGTGATGACCGGAAAAACCTCGAGCTATTGTATTGGAATCTCTCTCAGTTGAGTATGGCCTCGCTTGCTCTTGAGATCGAAACGAGTGAAAAAGCAGAGGCAGATCTTATTAAGAAGATCTGTACGACCTGGGGGGAGATACGGCCATTGTTCCGCGATATTATGCACCATATGCAACAGCTTAGTGAAGAAAAACAGACAAACGTGAAAAGAGAAAGAAGTTATTTTGGTTAGTATCCAGAATTATTATTGTATCACTAATATTATAGCGTGAGACTTAAATTTTTGACTAAGCTATTTAAGTCTCCCGAATATAACAAAAGACAATTTGGGTAAATACTTCAGTCTTTTGTTATATGATAGGCATAAGATAGTCTGAACAGTGGTAAGTTGAGGGTTATTTTTAATTTTGATAATCAGTCTTTCTATTCTTTCCTTGATCGAAGAATCTTTTATTTTGGAAATAGTCTTTTTGAAGTGTTCATCAAAGTCTATTTTCACCATTTTTTCATTTCTTTTACGAAGTCTTCAAATTTCATTGTTTTAAATTCTCCCCTATAGTGTCTTTCCCAAGCCTCTTCGGTTCTTCTGGCGAATTCCAAATCTTCTCTAAACTTTTCATCCAAATCATCGGCTTTTTTAAGCAAAAAACTAGATTTATCCTTAATAATTAAAGATTTAGAGAATTTCATCCAGTGAAAGTTCTATAACCGCGACCGGCATTTTTATTGAGAGATCGCGGAGTGTTTCAGGATGACATTCACCAATATATCCGACTGCTCTCTTTTCTGCGAAAATAGTTGCCGTTCTTCCTCGAATAAGGCTTGGATGCATAGACTCTTTGAGGGTGAGCGATAGCGCAAATACGTGTGAGATATAGTCGAGGATTTGTTTCATGGTGGTGAAATTACCAGACGACGAAGCGATAAGGAGATGACGAGTCTCTTTTATTTTTGATTCTTCCTTTCTGTCACTTTTTTCGAACACAACCCCGATCTCAAAGATCTTCTGCGGATATTCGTGGTCTTTGTTCTCTGCAAGAATCCTCAGTGCAGGAATAAGAAGATTTGGCCTCAGTATCTTATAATCAGTACGAGCGTTTTCTACTTCGATTCTTTCTTCTTTTTTGAGTGTTTCTGCTTCATATTGTTTGATAAGATGATAGGTAGAGATTTCTAGAAAGCCAAGCCCGGTGAGAGTATCTGTAAATGCCCTTCTTTTTTCTTCGAAGAAATCTTCTTCTCCTATCGTATATATATTCGGTATCTCCGGAATGAATTTTTCGTAACCATATGCTATTGCTATATCTTCAATAATGTCCACTTCATGGATAACATCCATTCTCCAGGGAGGAATTATCACGGTCCTGTTTTTGTAATCATACCCCATCCGTGGAAGAAGTTTTTCGAGATCTACCTCTTTGAGTGTAAGTCCAAGAAGTTTGTTTACATTTTCGAGTGAGATTTTAATTTTTTCAGGATTAAGATCCGGCATTCGTACGCTGTTTTTTTTGTCATATTGGAGTTCGATCGCATGAATCGTTCCACCCATATCCGCAAGCATTGTCGTAAGGATAATAAGCGTCTTGTGGAGTATTTCTTTCTGAAAACCAGAACACTCTATAAAGACGTCGTGTGTTGCTTCTGTTATTTTCCCTGTTTCATTACTGTTGATAATTGGCGGCATCGAAAGGATGTGTGATTTTGCGTCAATGAAGATTGGATATTTTGTCATTCCCTCGAGAAGATGGGCATACATTCTTCCTGTTTGGTGTTTCTGGAGAATCTGGATTGCATTCATCTCATGATCTGAATCAAGTGGTACGAA
>CAZBTP010000043.1:0-3580 GCA_964494915.1 Candidatus Woesearchaeota archaeon | reverse complement strand
GAATTATCAGGATGCAATTTTGCAGATGCTCCAAGATAGTGCACAAAAAAAGGTTTTGAATATTGCATCAGTTCTTAATTATCATAGAATAGCAATGAGGCATATTCCAAGCATTGCCGGAAAAATAAGAACAGAAGAAGTTTATATTAAAGGAAATCCTAATTTTAAGATCACAAAGGCAAAGAACATTAAAAAAGAGTTAGATGCTTTATTTGAAGATTATGATAGGTTTGTTAAAAAAGAGAAAGCTAGTCTTAAGGAAATTTTAAATTTTGCTGTTTATTTTCATAATGAGTTCCAGCACATACATCCATTTATTGATGGGAATAGCAGAATAACAAGATTAATTACTTTTCACTTATTGCAATCAAGAGATATCCCAATATTTGACATTCCGTTTGGATTGTTGGATGAATATTTAGGCTATACGAAAGGATCTAAGAAAAGAGAGGACAAAAAACTTTCCCAAACATTACAAAAGGTTATTCTTTGGAATCTGAAGAAAATAAGCGAGAGGTTGAGTTAGGAAAAGGATAAAAATAGGGGAATGGGAGTATAAAATATGGCAAAAGAAGAAAAAATGATAGATGTGAAATGCAGTGTTTGTGGCAGAGATATGGAGATGCCGGCGTCTTTCGTGGATAAAGGAAAGGAGAGGGGAATTGATGCTATGCACATGCCGCATATATGCTCTCATTGTACTGGCAAGATGGGTGATGTTTTGGGAGATAAGAAAATAAGGGGTTTTATGGAAGATGTTAACAAGCAAATGGAGAAGATGGGAAAGAATAATGAAGTAGCAGAGGAGCTGGCTGAAGAGATTACGAAAGGGAATGTTGATGCTTTAATGGTAGAGTTAGAAGAGTCTGATGCATCTGAAGAAGACAAGATAAAAGAGGCATTTTATGGGGGCGCCTGGATGACTTTGTTTTTAATTGGGAATAATCATGAGCCTGGTTTTTTGGAGAAAGAAGCTGAGAGTATTAAGGAGTTTCATGAGAAGATGAAGGAAAGAGGAGAGCTAGAAGATGTGGATGAAAATGAGTGAAATTTGTAAAACCTGCGAGAAAGGGTTTGATTCAGGAATTTGGATATCTCCACAATTTAGAGATGAAAAGGTTTTATTATTTTGTTCAAATAAATGCAAGAACGAATATCTCAAAATGAAACTTGAGAGAATAAAAACAGAGTATCCTGAGTATTATGATAAGATAATGAAATCTTCAAGGAATGTAGGAGAGAATCCTTTCTGGATAAAAAAGGAAGATGGTGGGTAACAAAAACCTGAGAAACATAGTCGTTGAGCTAGCGGAAAGATGATCATATTTCTAAGACCTATATATCTTGCTTATCGAGAGGCATTATTTCTGGATAACACAATTTTAATAATAGAGATAAGGTTTATATAATCTTTTTCTTTATAATCTTTGTGTCAAATAAAAGTGGAATGGGAAAGGTTCAGATTGTAATAACTATTTTATTTTTTTGCACAGCAGTATTTTATGTTTATTATGTTTACTATATTCCTTCTAGAGATTCTGGAGATAAGCAGGAACTTTATAGTCAATTAAGTCCTGCGCGAGATTTAACAGGCATATGGGAAGGAAGTGCTCAATGGCAAAATAATGTTAAAAATCCTGCATGTAGTTACGAAGGTATTATAAGATTTGATTTAGAAGTAGATGAAGGTCAGTTAACAGGAAATTGGCAAACTACAATAACCAAATCTAATCAGCTTTTGGAAACCGTACCTTGTAGTTTACCTGGGGAGAATCCTCCTGCACAGTTATCTGGAGGGATTAGTTCTTCTGAGGTAAAATTTTCATCAGGAACTATAGATTTTGAGGCCATGTTTACATTGGATTTGTTTAAAGGGACGTTTGAGTCTTGTCCTGATCAAATATGTTCTGATGGAAGCAGAGCTGTAGGTTTTAAAGGGAAATTTACTACAATTAGAAAAAGATAACATTGATTTAGTGTGGTATGAATGGCGTGAAAGTTCTGGATGATATCTCTTAACTTCTTATCTTAAACCGAACTTAGTTTATTGACAGGAAATATTTTCTGGATAGCACATTGTATCTTGAAGAGTAATAGTATTTAAATAATACTATATACCTTTTTATTTTATGAATCAATATATGCCGTTAAAAGATAATGCTCGAGAAGCTGAAAAGTTTGTGGAATTATTTCAGGGTAGGCTTGAGGAATTAGTTGGCACGATTGATCTTCATCCAGGAATGGGTATAGCTATGTTGGCTAACCTAAACTTTCATGGGAAAGACATGCCTGCTTCTGTCTTTAGAAGACTTGATTATGATTTAGGTTGGGAAACACCAGAAGACCCTATAATCTTGGCGGAAGCTTTAAAGAGAATAACGGAGGGTAAAGTAATTATAGATAGGACTACAAGAACACGAATAGGGGAATTCCAATTACAATACAATTTTGTTAGAGGATTTAGACCAAGGAGAGAAGCAAGGAAAACCGATATACCTTTAGATTTACCATTTAACCGAAAAGGATTCCATTTGGGCATAGAAGCAGTTGATCCAGAGTTATTTCATTCAGTTAAATACGGTGATGATTTAACCGTTGACTTTGTTTTCAACAGATACCCCTTTGCACCATATCATTTCTTATGGGTTCCAAACAGAAAAAATGGCGGACATAATCAATATCTTGATTCAGATAAAGATGGGTATTTGATAGAAGCTGCATGGGATTTTGTAACTAAGCAAGGATTTGGTAAGGGTGTTAGATTATGTTATAATTCAAATGGCGCACATGCTTCAGTGAATCACCTTCATTTCCAGGGATTTTTCTTAACACGAGATTGGGAACCACCTTTTGAAGAAATAGCTAGAAAACATGATGGTTCAAGTAGCACAATTGATTGTTATTTTAGTGGTACAAGATGGATTTCTGGTTCAGATGGAGCTGAAGGCCTAAAAGATTTTATTAAAGAAATGAATTATAAGTATGCAGAAGGTGAAAAAATAGCGTTTAATCTTTGTATGACTCCAGAAGGAATTGCTTGTTTCCCAAGAAAACATCAGGGAGATGAAGAGTACTTCAAGCTCTTACGAGAATCTCCTTTTACAACAGGATATGCATTTTTTGAAATGTTAGGTGAAATAATCTCACCAACTGCTGATGTTTCTATTTTCGGTCAGGATAGAACCGAAAGGCAAATTAGGAATTTATACGATGCATTATCTTTAGAACAAGTTACTTCTAAAAGATAAGGTTTTTCGAGCCGACCCTTCTATAAACCAGTCGTTTTTTCAATTGAAACTAATGTCTGTTAAGTCGTCCGAACTTCAGCAGAAGTGAGAATGCAACGTGGTTCGAGCATTAGCGAGAAAGTTCGTCGTAGCCCTCGTTTATTTTTTTCTTATTTTAAAGATTACGGCAGGCGATTTGGGTACGATTGAACTTAACATAAGGTGATTATTGGTGGAGTAACGGGAATTATGCAGCGTGGCAAACTGAATTTGCAAAACCTTTAAACATGCATTAATTTTTATAAGCGAGCCCAAGAAAGAAAACTCCCTGCTTTAGCTCGGTGATGAATTTC
>CAZBTP010000042.1:0-3775 GCA_964494915.1 Candidatus Woesearchaeota archaeon | reverse complement strand
AAATGGAATTATACAATCTGTTGAAATTGGCAATTTATTTTATAGTGGCCCCTAAATCTCCGCCCTTCTCCTTAAAGGCAAGTAATAAACCTAAAACCGAGAGTATCACTCCAATAACTCCCTGTATGACTTTGTTTGAATTTTTCTTCTTAGCCATAGTTCCCTCTTTTTTATACTTTTATCAATACTCCCCTTCTTTAAAAACTTGTTCATCAGAGTAAATAAATGTAGTATACGAAAATTAGTTCGCCCAAAGATTTCTAGCGAACTAATGGTTAAGCTGAACAATAACAAGATTCATTTGGGATTAAGCAGAAAAGAAGGCATAACTTCGAACGAAGCAATTTGATTTAAATTACAACCAGAAGCAATACTTGGGTTGTTCTTCAGGAGATTTGAATGAGGGATAAAACGAATAATCAGAAGTGAATTAATAAGTGGAGTGAACCCTTGTTAGTAGACAGGAAGTTAGGTTAATACTTTTTTCAAGTAAAGCTTATTTTTAAAACCTCCCTTTCAAATTCCTCTGGTGGAACATACCCGATTGATGAATGCAATCTCTTTTTGTTGTAAACAATTTCTATGAAATGTTTTATGTTTATTAGAGCATCTTCAAATGTTTCATATTCGTTGATGTAAACTCCCTCAACTTTCAGAGTTTTATTATGTGTCCAATTTTAGGGGTTCACTCCACTTTTTTTTGGACATAAGGATTCCTTACCTTCTTGTGTTTTTATTATTGGAATGATTTTTAATATCTTAACCGATCTCTTCTTTAATTCTCGCTAAATATCTTTCTAAATCATCGTAATCTTTTTTTCTGGCTAATAAACAAACTAAAACTATATTGGGTTCTAGAATTACATAAATTAATCTTGTTTCTTTTTGTTGAATCGAGAGTCTAATTCTAAAAACCTTCGAATATTGTTTAGAATGGACTCTTTTATATCTATATGGATTTTCTTTTATTAATCTAATTTTGTTATGAATAATCCTTTTTGATTTCTCATCTAATTGTAAGACTTGTTCTTGAAAAAATTTTAAAGCCTTAATTTCATAATTCATCCTAAAATGTCTTGTTAAGTTCCTCTTCGCTAATAAGCTTTTTTTTCTTAACAGACAATTCTATTAAAGAATCAATTAACTCTATTTCCTTTTCGGAAAAACTCTCATCGAATTCATTATCTTCAAACACCCTTTCTCTTAAACTTTCTGCAGCTAGTTCTTGTATATTCCTATATCCATAGCTTTTAGCGTAACTATTTGCGGCTTCTAAAAGATTCTTTGGTAGTTTAAGATTTATTTGTTTCGTTTCCATGGTATTAATAGATATTTCTAGATATTTAAATATTTCTATGCGTAAGCATTGTTGTGCTATCAAACCCCCTTTAAAAAGTCCACAACTTTTAAATAAAAGTGCGCCTTTTGCTATGTAGCAAAAAACTATGAAAAGATGGAATTCGTGTTTTATTCTAAGGTAGATAAGCCCCCTGATAAGAATAAGCTATCTACTTGGTTAGAAATGCAACGGTTATCCTAGCGAAGTTGCCCGAAGGGCATTAACTTGTAATAATGCGTGAGTGTTTCCAGGAGATTTTCCCTTTACTAGAAGATAGGATTTCAAAAATTTTTCAACTGTTTGTTGGCAATAAAAAACGCATGCGTCTAAAAACCCGCCAGTAAAGCTATGTTTCGCTATTTCTAACTCATGCTTTGCTTGTTCAAATAGCAATCTAGCTTCTTCTCTCATTAGCCAAACAAATAAATTAACTATAAAAAACTTTCTTTAATGTCGAGCAAGTGTTGAGTAAAGTTCTAACTTAAAAAACAGTGGAAAGCGAAATAATAAGACTTATAAAGTTCATTCTAATGTTCATGTTATGAACAATAATGGTCTAGAAAAAAGGATAGGAAGAAGGGCTATGTTGAAAGCGATAGCTCTTAGTGCTTTGGTTGGATGTAGTTTTTATGACGAGAGGATATAGGTTGAAGACAGTGATGGTATTAGAAAAATAGAAATTTACAATGCAGAGAAAGATACTAGAAGAACGTTAGATTTGAAGATTTTGGGATGTCCTAAGCGATATAAAATACCACTTTATTTTCTGAATCTGCATGAAGATGGAGGCGCGTTTGAGTTGAAAGTTTATGATTCTAACGGGAATGTTTCTGAGAGAATTGTTTTTTGTCTCTGAAAGAACTGCTTTTTGCTTTTAATTAGGACATTGTACCTTTTTTGCTTTTGGAGGATATTGTTGTAGGCATTCATAACACTCAAAATTGCCTATAGCACAAAAAAGCGGGTCTCCGTCTTTTTGAATTATATCTACCTCTACATCGGTTTTGCTTACTTTTATTTTTACACCTGGTAATGCTTGTGTACAGAAATTCTCAACAGTTATTGGCAAACCAAAAAGATCTAATATCCTAGGTTTACCAACTTGGCATGAGATCAAAACTGCAACTCCTCTGCTGGAAACAAGAGAACCAAAACTGCCACCTGTGTCTATATAGGGACCATGGGCTGATCCGTGGGTTATCACCGATAAATATTTGAATTTTCTTGTTCTAGCAATCTTGTCATTGGGAAAAACAACTTTATCTACTGCTTCAGACGTTGCAGCTATAACACCAAATGTACATTCACCAAATTTCGCTTTTGTTTCGTGATATATACTCAATGCGTGGTTAAGAAAAACTAAATAAGATGGATGACGTTGGTCTTGGGTGGAATCTCCAAAGATTACTAGGGCGGAATTTTCAGAGTTGCATTCTTGAGGGGGATTGTCGTTCTCTGGCAACCATCTAATTCCGAGATCTGGTTCATTCCAGCTCCTAACAGTTCTAGGTACACATGAGCCATACGAAGAACTAAAACTATCTGGGCCGCCACATTTCTGTAACGAAAAACCAGGACTATCTGGGCAGCCACATTTTTGTAATATGTTATTTTTCAATTTGTTACAGCACCATTTTTCATTATTTGGGGCAGTAATAATAGGTTGTGTAAAACAAGATATTTGATTTTCATTACACTGGACACAAGAAGGATTTTTATTGCAATCTTTGTCAAGGCAGTCTATAAGGTTATCATTATCGTTATCCTTGCCATCATTACATACTTCTTTTTCTGGTTGTTTTTCATACTTTCCTAAACACGCGCCACTAAACTCCAAAGCTTTTTGGTTTAGTTCTCCTAGATTTATAGGCAAACCATTATTAACAATACCAACAATTTTGTTGCCACAATCATCTTTTTCAACAGTAAAGGCATAATTCTCTGTTTGACCTTCGCTTATTGTTACTTTACACTCTTGAGTTAGCGGGCATTCTACTGTATCTTCAGGTAAGGGCCTGTATTCCTCGCATGAGATTATATCTTCACGAGTAGCTCCTAAAGATGTTAAACTGGTCTTTATTTTGTTGCCTAGTTCTTCTGTATAAGTATACTGACAAACAATTTCATTTTTTCCGTCGTTATTAACATCGAATAATATCAGTTCTTTTTGTTTTCTTATAAAATCATACTTCAAGTTACCTGCTTCTCTTTTATAAGAAAAAGCATAAAACTTGCAGTTTTCATTTGCTTCAAGAGGCTTTAGGGTCTCGGAGATTTCAATGACCCCTCCATTAGAAATATGTGGTGCATAGATACTGACACTTTCTCCAAAAAGTCTAACCTTCCAATTTTCGGTAAATATTTTATCATAATAATATGATAAGGGAATTTCAATGTTAGATTGTGAGGAGGATATTAAACCCTGTGTTTCAGAAG
>CAZBTP010000041.1:0-3882 GCA_964494915.1 Candidatus Woesearchaeota archaeon | reverse complement strand
CACCAAAAATAGATAGATTTTTAAATGAATAAAGCATTATGGCTTAATAGGGGAATTTGTAACATTAGGTTCTTGAGAGGAAAAGAGGTTGATAAATAGAGGACTAAAAATTTATTATTAGGGAGTAAATAGAATAAAAATGTCGACTAAAGATAGATGGGATAAGTTTTTAGGAGCTGTAGCAGGTGGATTTATACTGCAAAGATTAGGTTTATCCAGACTTGAACCTAGTGATGAATCGGACGTGAAAATGCAAAAACCTTCACTGCATAATCCTTCAGTCCCTTCCCATGGAACTGAAACAGGATTACAGCCTAAATATGAAGTCTTAGTTACTCCTCAAGGAAGGCTTACGATTAACCTTGACGATATAACTCTGGGTTCTTTTTTAGGTTCGCCTTATTTTAAACAAGCTGATTATTATTTCAGGAATAATCCGCGATGGTTAACTAAAGAGGAAAAAGATTTTTTATCAACTGTTGAGGATTATATCCAAAGTGATAGGAGAGCTCTAGATCCTAGAAGGCACAGCGGGCTTAATGGTTACCACCACATCATTAATGATACCAAAGAGGGCATTAAGGTTTCTTTGAAAGCTGGACTGCCTCTGGATACAATACTATTTCTTGCTTGGTTGGCTCATGACAAGATAGAAGATGATCCAACAATAAATATGTATTATGATAGATGGTTAACCGCTTTAATGACTGGCGATAGAGATAATTTACGTCATTACGGTGATTTACTTGCTCACGAGAGAGAAAAACTGAGAAGAGAACTTCGTGAAAAATTTATAAGCTTAATACCAGCAGGTATTAAAGGTGACAAAAGAGATCTTTACAGAACATATATTGAAAAGGCGGTTAAACTTGTTTTTGATGTAACGAGATTCACAGAGACAAATCCGTATGCATTTTCATTAAGACACCAATATACTAGAGATGGTAGCGAGAGTCTTGACCAGACTCTTAGAAGAATAATATTAAAAGATGCGGATATAAGAAGTAATGCTTCGGAAGTTGAACCTGTAACTGAAGAAGTGAAACAACAACTATTATTGGCTTCTAGAGACCAGCGTGTTGTCACAGGCTCATCAAATGGGAATAAAATTGAATATGTTATTGGTGAAGAATTGAGTCGTAGATTTGGGCGACTTGTTTATGAAGGTACACCAATGATTGCTGCAAAAAGACTTGCAAGAGCAGCAACTAGTATTCCAGGACTTCAATATGGTAATGAAACAATTGTTCGATATGGAGAAGGAATCTGGTCGGGGCACAATAATGGAGTGTCAAAGTCTCTACTTACATTGGCTGTTTATAGCAGATACGAAACTTCAGAGGCTTTGGTAAGGCTTTTAGAATCTGCAATAAAGTTATATCTACAACATCCAGAGGTTCAAGCTGTAGTAGAGTCAGTAGCTAAAGATATAAGAATAAAAAGAGAAGGCACATACTTTGATAGAGTCACTATTAATGGATTTATTGGAAGATGGAATGTTATTGATGCTGAAGGAAGAACAAGAGATTATGACGCAACATCAGAAAAAAGAGTACAAAGTTATGAGGATGCAATAGAAGCTCTTGAAACAATTCCAAGATTTGCTATGGTACGTCCAGTAGCCAATCCAAGTGAACTATTGACTATTAGCCCAAAAGATTATGTTCCTAGACAACATAAATTGTTTATACTAAGAGATTTTGATATAATAGAACGTGGTTTTCCAGACTATACAGATTTGCTCAGACAAAGAGGAAGGTAAATGATTGAGTTTAAAAATATTTGATTTTAATTGCTTATTGGGGCATAATATATTATGCGACACTATTTTAACACCACTTCTTAATAGTAAACATAAAAAGATTTAAATATTTGAAATATAAACCAAGAAATATGGCAACTAAAGTACAAAAGCAAAGAGAGGAACTATCAGATAAGATAAGGGTTTTGGAACAGAAGTACGCTGCTATACCTGTGGAACAAAGAAATATGGATTTTATAGGAAGAATACTAGAGGAATGGGTTGGATATAAAAGTTCTTTAGAAGAATTATATGGAGGAAAAGCAAGTATACAGTTATATAAGCGTAGAAGATTTTTAGCTCAAGTCAAAGATGATTTTTGTATAGGTATGGACGAGTTAATGGAAGATTATGAAACGCAACCTCATAAAGATTTTAAATCTATTGAACAAATTTATAAAAAGGCAGGAAGGTATATGCAATTATATCTAAAAAGTGGAGTAGATATTAGAGATAAAAAACATGTTAATTATATTAATCTTCTACAACGATTAAAAGGTGAATTGGAACTATTAAAACCGAAAACAACAAATATGGCAAAAACTCTCCCTAGAAGAAACAATACATTCGAGCGTACAATAGTATATCAAGGAATAATTCAAATACCAGAACATATAGGTACTGCAACACCTTTTCAATTAGAATTAGTAACTGATACTAACGACAATTTTTATTGGACAACACTACGAGGAATAGGTTTTTACGATCCTGATGGTATCTATTTCCCCTTTGGCAAAAAATTAACTGATTTAACATCCGACGATATAGCATTAACTTTAGCTCGAGCCTATATGAGAGAAAGTAAATTAAGAGGTGTAGTTATGTCGTATGAAGATAGAATTTTGGCAGTAGAATTACCAACTATTGTTCCTGGTTTAGTTACTCAAATTTATGATAGTGTTCGAAGTTTTAAAAAAGGTAGTTGACTAAGTCAATAAATACTTACCCTTCTACTCTTCCCCACATAATTCAAAATCCTTCCATTAACATATTTTCCAGTCCCTAAAAAATCATTTTTATTCTTTAATATTACAAACCCATTACAATCTTTGCATTCTTTTTCAATGTCCTCTCCTTTAAACCATTTCCTTATTTCTTCTTCACTTAGCTCAACAACATTTTTTGTTGCTTTTGGCCCAATAATTTGGCTTCCTTCAATGCTTAGCCTGACTCCTTGCTTATCAATCTCACAAAAATACATTCCAACAGAATTAAGGCGAAGATTTGAAATATCAATTCTTGAAATATCTTTGCTAATAATAAAAACACGATTTTTATTATTTTTCAAAAACCCGTAATCAAACTTTATTTTAGCACCCCATTGCTTTTCAATCAATTCAAGAATTTTTTTAATCTCCCTATTATTAAGAATTTTTAATTCTGGCATAAAACAAAATGAAAGAAGTTATATTTATAAAGGTTCTTTAGAAAAATAAAATTAATTTAGTTCGTCTAATATAATTTTTCTATTTTTAATTTGCAAAAATTATTTTTGCAGAAGCATAGCTTCAACTATTTTTACGAAAGCTTGTTGTGTAGATGCTGGTATTGTAAACTGAATTCCACTTTCAGGTCTCCCAACAAATAACTGAGTGCCTCCTATATATCTTGACTCTTTAATCAGAGGTCTAATTATACTTTTCTCTCCAAAAAAGGTTTCCATATAAGCTTCCATTGTCCCAGGTAATATGTATCTTCCCTTTTTTGTCCAACCTCCTCTCTCTGATCTATGTGTGGTACCGTTTGTACCCATAATAATTTCTCTTTCTTCTGGACGACCAGCTAGTTCATATACAACTAAATGTAAACCTTGATCATAGTTCATTTTACCACCTTATCATTTATCTTCAAAATCGCTCATTATATCTGTATAACTATCTAAATCTTCCAAGAAAGTTTCTTCTTCTGAATCTTCAGAAGATTCTCTTAGTATTATTTGACTATAAAGTTCCATACTATCAAAAGTTTTATATAGTACTATATAAACATAATGTTATTATAATAACATTTTGAAAGGAATTTGTTATGGTAACAGTAAGCCATATTGTAAAGAAAATTGTAAGTGAGCAGCCTTTTGTAGA
>CAZBTP010000040.1:0-4192 GCA_964494915.1 Candidatus Woesearchaeota archaeon | reverse complement strand
TTCTCTAAATTATATAGTTAAAACATTAGCTGGGATTTCTGTGCGGAGATACTGATGCCCTTCGCAAACAAGCCCATCTTGAATCCAATCCTGAAGATACCTCTTTCTGGAGTTATTTATCCGTATACAGTAAAGCCCTTGTACGCTATCGAGATACCAGAACCCTCCAAAAACCTGATAGCGGCATGGCAGCGCCTCGCTCGGTAAATTCTTAAGTAAATCTCCTAACTCCTTAAAAAAACTGCTTTCCCGCATGCGGTGTTTTTCATGATTCATCCTTTCCACAGCACTACACTCGATGTTGCCATTGCGTTCTATTTAAAAGGAGAAGTTTTAAATAAAACTTTCGCTTCTCTTTTCTATGTTCAAAAAAGAAGTTCCAACCCAGGATTTTACTCTCTTAAAAAAACGTGGTCTCCTTAAGGACAACAATCCAAAAAAGAGTCAAAGCCTCTCCTTGAAAGGTGGTTTCCTTGATCTCACGCGATCCCAAAAATCTCAAGAGCTTCAAGCACAGCCTCCTCGATCTCAACCCGCGAGTCCCTTCACGCTTCTCGATGCCCTTGCAACGGCAAATACGCCCTCGATTCAGACTTCCTCACAAGAAATTCCTACACAAACAGACGCAAGAGAACTCGCTAATGTAAAAGTTAAACTCGATGATCTTGAGTACAAGCTCTCTGATCTCGTCGATCGTCTTATTATCATTGAAACAAAGCTCCAAAAAATTCAAATCTCCTGAACAGAATTATACCTCGACCTTTGAGAAAAAATACGTACCAACAACGAAGACCAGTACAACACTCACCGCGACAACACTAAAGTCAATGAGTAAATTAAAAGAGGACAATCCTGTAAGGGCTCCTCGAATCGCATCAACGCCATACGTAAGAGGATTAAACAAAGTAACAGTCTTTATTCCCGGATGTAGATCGTCAAGAGGAAACAACGCTCCTGACAAGAAAAAGAGAGGCATTATGAGAAAATTAATGATAATCGGAAAGGCCTGCATATCTTCGAGTTTTGATGCGATTGCGGTTCCGAACGCGGTAAACAAAATCGACACAAGAAACATAAAAAGAAAGGCAATTGGAATATGAACGAGACTTGATGGTCGGAAACCAACGAGGAGAGTTATTAAAAATACGATTGAACCCTGGAGCATTGCTACACTTGCGCCGCCCAATGTTTTACCAATCATAATACTTAATCGTGAAACAGGTGCGACAAGTGTCTCTTTAAGAAATCCAAACTGCCGATCCCATACGACTTCTATACCACTAAACATCCCGCTAAACAAAATTGTCATAGCAATAACTCCTGGCGCGAGAAATTCAATATAATCCCCTCCTCCTGCTCGTGCATAAATCGGACCAAATCCAAAACCAAGGGCAATAAGAAATAACAACGGTTGCCCAAGTGCACCAATCATCCTGCCACGAGATCTCCAATATCTTTTCAGCTGTCGCAACCACATAACATAAATTGCTTTCATCGCGCGCCCCACATCCTGTTCTGTAATCTTAGTCTGTCCTTAGCACTACCAGATTCCTCTCGAATACTGTGCCCTGTCAGCTTCAAGAATGCTTTCTCTAAAGACTTCGTATTGGTAAATCTCTTAAGTTCTCGAGAGGTTCCAGTCATCACAATTCTTCCATGATCGATGATTGCTATTGTATCGGCAATCTTATCCGCCTCTTCCATGTAATGGGTTGTTAAAAAAACAGTCATTCCCTCTTTCTTATTCAGTTGCTTTACATAGTCCCATACATGATTCCGCGTCTGAGGATCTAACCCCAACATCGGCTCGTCCAAAAATAGTATCGTAGGATGGTGTATCAAACCTCGAGCAATCTCAAGCCTTCGTTTCATCCCTCCTGAGAATGTTTTTACATAATCGTCCTTTCGCTCCCAGAGACCAACAAACTGTAATAGCTGTTCTATCTTTTTTCTTCTTAGTTCTTTCAGAACACCATACAAAATACCATGAAATTCAAGATTTTCATACGCGGTTAATTCATTATCCAAACTTGGATCTTGGAATATGATACCAAATGATTTTCGTACAGCGTTGCTCTCTTTAGAAGGATCAAACCCATTAACACTCACACTCCCCGATGTCTGACGTAAGAGGGTTGTCAACATCCGTATCGTTGTCGTCTTGCCTGCCCCATTAGGTCCGAGAAATGCAAAGATCTCTCCTCGTTTCACACGAAATGATACGTTATCGACAGCAACTAAATCCTTAAATTTTCTCGTTAGATTACGAACCTCGATGATCGTTTTGTTTCCCACGCCACAACAAAGACGCTGTGCTTAAAAACTTTAGCGATAACTTGAGTTGTTAAGTTAAAGTCAGGTCTTTTTGTAAAAAAATTATTTTGTATCTTCCTTTATAAAATATTTAAATTATTTTGTAACTCCAACTAAAATTGCAAAAACAACCAATAATCCACCGATAATAGAACTTATTATCCCAAAATCTTCATAAGAGCAAGATTCATAACCTCCGCCATATCCTTCTCCAGAATATGTAATCCATCTGCGATCAAACCCGCCAAGCAAAACACCGAGAATAACAAGAACAGTACCTACAATAGTAATAAGCCATAATTTTATAGAAGAGCATTGCGCAACTAAAAGAGTTCCCTGTGAGTTGGCTGGACAGAAATTAGATTTAGGAGATAATAGATGGTTAGGATTGATTGATCTTAGTAGTCTTTCTTAACTTTTTCCTTATTCTCTTTCTTTTTTTCAATTATGTCTTTAATATCCTCTTTTAATAAATCCATAAAAAACTTAGTTTGGTCTTTATCAACGATTTTATATTTTATTAATTGATTAAATAAAGCCTTCTTTTCTACTATTCCTCTAAGTTGACTTAAATCTCTTTCTTCTCTATAATTACTATACATCTCTCCAAATCCCCATATCAAAAACCAAATACCCGATACTGGAAGTAATCCTAATATTTCTGATTTTATTTCACGCACAAATGTAAAATACCACCAAACACTTATAGAAAGTATTCCAAGAACAGTTATTAAAAAATCATATCTTACATATTTTGGCACTTCAAATATATTACCCATCTTATCATTTCCATGCCTTTGATAAGCTAATTATTACGGAAATTATTAAAAAAATTATTCCAAACCAAATAAAAAAACCACTTTGTAAAAATGATTCCCCCAGTTTATTGTTAAATATTAAGAAAGAAGCACCAATTATTGCTGTAATAAATATCCAAATATCTAATACTCTCTTCTTTCTCCCCATAACCAATATATATCTTTCCTTATTTTTAAAAGTATCTTTTGTCATCTTCTCCTTTTTTTAAAGGAGTTGTAAAAATCTGACGTTTACTTTGCAGCTCACAATAACTGAATCTTTAAATAATCTTCATTCTTCTTCTATCCGTGAAATCCTTTACGAACGAAATTACCGCTTATGTTCTCAAGAATGCTCTTGAATTCGGAAAAGCAGATCCTGTAAGAATCCTGCAAAAACTCTTTCAACATGGCCTGGAAAAGAAAGAGATTAAAACAGTTATGCCTCAGATTATTACCTTAGTCAAAGAAATTAATACTCTCTCTTTGGAGCAAAAAGAAAAACTCTTTACGCAATTTAAACACTATCTTAAAGAAAGAGAAGAACAATCTTCTGATCTTGCAGAACTTCCCAACCCCTCTTCAACGATGGTCTTTCGTATTGCACCGTTCCCTTCAGGTGCAATCCACATTGGAAATGCAAAAACCTTTCTCCTCAATGCGCTCTACGCAGAGAAATACAACGCAAAACTTCTGCTTGTTATGGATGACACTATAGGGAGCGAAGAAAAACCCCTCCTTAAAGAAGCGTACGCGCTCATTGAAGATGCACTCAGCTGGCTCAAGATTTATTATCAGAGACCAGTTGTCTACAAATCAGATCGACTCGGTATCTATTACAAATATGCTCTTGAGCTCATACATAAAAACAAAGCCTATGTGTGCCAGTGTACTCAAGAAACGCTGAGAAAAAACCGCGAGCAAGGAAAAGAGTGCTCGTGTAGAAATAAAAAACAAACAGAACAGCTGGCAAACTGGAAAACCATGTTCGCTGCACAAGCAGGTAGTGCGGTTCTGAGAATCAAAACCTCAATGCAACATCCAAACCCTGCATTTCGTGATCGTGTTCTTTTCAAGATCTC
>CAZBTP010000039.1:0-4575 GCA_964494915.1 Candidatus Woesearchaeota archaeon | reverse complement strand
GTATCGGCACTTTCGTTCCCTGTGCTTCTTCAACTAATTTAATAATATGTGCTAAGAATGTATCACTCCCCACTTTAGTAACCTTTACATATAAAATACCGTCTTGATTTATGGTAGCTCCAATAACATTGCTTTTGGCTTTCTTCTCAACAGGCAAGCTCTCGCCAGTAACCATACTCTCATCAACTGCACTTTCTCCTTTAATGACAATTCCATCTGTAGGAATCTTCTCTCCAGGTTTAACAATGATAATATCTCCAACCTTAACTTCAGCTATAGGAATCTCAACTTCCTCTTTTCCTCGCAAAACTCGTGCCTTTTTAGCTCCCAGTTCAAGAAGTTTCTTTATTTCCTGGCTTGCTCTTCCTTTTGCTTTTGCTTCGATAAACTTTCCCGTAATAAAAATAGCCATAATCATACTTGCAACCCCAGAATAATCAGCAACAAATCCAAAGTAACTAAAAATACCTGTTATATAAGCGATAACTGTTCCCAAGGCAATTAAAGAATCCATATTGAAATAAAATGTATAAAATCCTTTTAACCCGCCTTTGAGTGTTTCAAATCCAAATATGAAAACAACAGGAAATCCGAATATTAACAATACGGGAACCATCCCCCCTTCGGGAAGAAGTTCAATTCCTATCAGTCTATCTGCAATCATAAGAATCGCTATAGGTATAGCAAATACCCATGCCCCAAGGAGTTTTCGCTTCCAGCTTCTCATTTCTTTTTCTTCGATAGATTCTTCTGGCGTCGGAATATGAGAATGGTTGTTCATTTTGCTTCTCCGACAATATATTCACAACCCCTATCACCTACTTTTGCAGAGTGCAATTTATTTTTCTTAATTAAAACAGCATCGCCAGCTTTCAATCTGACATTTTTATTTTCAAGATTTAATGATATCTCGCCTCCAACAATTATGAGTTTTGTATCGTAAGGATGCGAATGCTCCTTGTAGATTTCATTCGGTTTATCTTTCCAGACGTAGACTTCTTTAAATCCTTCAGCTATAAGTTTCTTTATTTCTAATTCGTTCGTTTTCATCTTAAGCTTTTTCCACGGCAACGACTTTGTAGCCTGCACGAGAAACAGCTTTCTTAAGTTCTTCTTCAGAAACTTTATCTTCAGCCTCAACAATGCCTTTGTTCGTCATCATGCTAACAGAAGCTGATTTAATACCATCAACTTTCTTTAAACTTCTCTCAATATTTCCAGCACAACTTCCACAGTGCATACCTTGAATGGTCATTTTTACTTTCTTCATTTTTTACCTCCTTATCCTGTTTTTATGAATCATACCATAATTAATTACGCATTTCTCAGAACAAAAATCTTCTTCTTTATTTTCTAGAGGCATTCCGCACATCTTACAACCTTTCCCTATATCACTAACTAATTCTTGATTGCAAATAGGACAATCTTTATGATTCATCATTTTTGACCTCGCGAGTGTTCTAATGAATAACAACTGATTCTCACGTTACAGCTATCATGCTCTTTACACCAAGCTTCGCATTTTTCAGCCCATTTTTTATCTTTGTAAGTTAAGCAGTAAGATTGACATTCATACAATTTTTTATTATCGGTTTGTTTTTCTTTTACCATTATTTCTTATCTCCTAATTGTTCAATCAGCCATAAAATAACAAGCACTAACGCAATAACAAAAAGAATCATAAGAATCCAACCAAATATCCACATAAAGCCGAAACCTCCATAAAATCCATTCATCATTCCATACATCCCCCCATACCCTCCAAATCCCATCATTCCAAATCCACCGAAAACTAATATAACTAGGGCAATTACTACTGCAAGAAGAATATTATTATTTTCTTTATTCATGTTCTTTTCTTCCCGTTTCATGCAAAATATGAACGCAATATTGAGACATATGGTTATCTATTATATCCATCAAAGGCTTTATGGTATCATCTTTTAGAATATAATACATGAATTTTCCTTCTCTTTCAGTCTTAACAAAACCACATCTTCTTAATCTCGCTAAATCATGCGAAACAGCAGTCTGACCCATTTTTAATTCAACCATAAGTTCGGAAACGTTCTTTTTACTTTTTCTTAATAAGTTAATAATTTTTAATCTAGGTTCGGAAACTAATGTTCCAAAGAAGATCTTATAAGCCCCATAAATATCACCTTCGTCAAATCCAAGGTGATGAACATGTTTTAGTATGTTTTTATTTATCATATGATTACGGTATACATATAACTATTTAAACTTTACGGAAAAGTGAGCGGTTAAGATGATATGAGAATTCTTCGTAAAACAGATTAAAGCAGAAGCTTTAATCAATTATTATTAGCTGAAAGGAGGCAAAAGAAAATGAACTATATCGGAATGGATATACACAAAAACATAAATCCTTTAATAGCCCCTTTCTGCTTATTTAGATAAATGGCAAAGAGAGAACGAGGATTATTTATCGTCGCCGAAGGATTAGATGCTACTGGAAAAGGTGTAACCGAAGATGCACTGATCAAATATGAACAAAAAGAAGGAAGGAGAGTATACAATAGCATTGAACATAGTATTACACATGGTAGTATTCCTCGTCCAAAGGAATGTATCATTGATGGGCATATAGCAGATACTGTTGTGAGTGCAGAACCAACATGGGCAGGTATTGGAAAAACAATTCGTGAGGAGATGACTTCTTCTCAAGAGCAATCATCTTCTCTTACTGATAAAATTAAAGCGTATTCCCTTGATCGACGTATGCAGATGGAACGTTTGACGATACCGTTTTTAGAAGCAAGCAATAATCATCGTATCATTCAGAGTAGATGTCTAGCATCCACATTATGTTACCAAGGGCTTGAGGCGCAACAAAATGAAGAAGACATTGATAAAAGAAAACTTATCCTTGATACGGTAAGAAAACTTATCCTAAATGAAAAAGGAAATCAGCTGCAGCTTTCCTATCCACCTGATTTGTTGATTATTCTAACAATTCCTTCTATCGAAGAGATAATGAGTCGTATTGAAAATCGGAGGCCTAACAAAGATGATAAATGTATTTTTGAGAAGTATCAATTTCAAAAAGCGCTAAAGCCTTTCTATGATGATCCCTGGCTATGTCATCTTTTTGAGGAACGAGGAACAAGAGTAGAGTACATAAACGCAGGAGTTTCAGTTGAACATACCCGTAATCAGGCAATTGCCCTCTATAAAGACCTAATCGAATCTAAAGTATGATATAATTGACCGCGGCATAAGCATCGACTCTGCCCCATCCAAAGCTTGTGTCTTTCCCTGCCTTACCGAGATCTTTTGCTGTATTGAATAGTGCAGTCTGTACTTGGGAAGTTGTGTAGGTTGGATGCATTGCTTTTATAAGTGCTATTGTACCACTGACGACAGGAGTTGCCATACTCGTTCCGCTTGCTTTTACGTATGAAGTTCCGAGCCAAGAAGAGTAAAGAGACACACCAGGAGCCGTGAGATCAACCGCGCTTCCTTTTCCTGAGAAACTTGCTAATTTATCTCTGGCATCAACCGCACCGACTGTAGTTGAATAACTTATGCAGCCAGGAATTGAAACGCCAGATGAACCACTATTCCCTGCCGCAACACTAACACTGACGTTCCTGTTAACTGCGTATTTTATTGCATTTGTCAAATCTGGCAAGACACTATCACAGAATCCCCTATAGGTATAGGGAGGCGCTGTTCCAATACTAATACTTATCGCGTCTGCATTAAAGTCATCTGGCGTGTTCGGGAGCGCGTCATTACCATCGACAGCCCAGTACATCGCAGCAACGATGTCACTGAAGAAACCAGAACCTTGTGCATTGAGAACTTTTCCTGCAATAATTTCTGTTGCTGGTGCAACTCCTTTCGCGAGCGGATCAATGCCATCAGCAGTTATAATACCTGCAACATGACTCCCATGGCCATTGTCATCAAAAGGATCTAAGTCATCATTAACAAAATCTTTTCCTCCGCCATAGCTCGAGCTTAATTCAGGATGGTTGTAATTATATCCAGTATCTAAGACAACAACCCTTCTTCCCGTACCAATATCCCCTGAAGCATGTACCAGACTAGCTTTTACTTGTGTATTTGCGCCTGAGTCAAGAGCATATACTTTGATATCTTCTTGAAGTCCAAGAGATAATGCGACATCCTCATCGCACGTTAATGCTCTCAAAGATCTTACTTCTCGTACGACATGACACCCTTTCGCGAGTGCGTCTGCAAGTTCTTCGTCTGTATGCGCAATAACTCGTACTTTTTCTCTCTCACCATTAGTCGCAACAATGAGAGGAAGTGATAGCACAACAAGTGCTATAATAACCGCGATTCCCATGTTCTTCATAGAATAACAAGGATAGAATAAGTATATAAAACTTACGGTTTTTTGGCGTGTTGAGTCCTAATATTATTTCGTTTTTTAGATTTTAAACAAATTTATAAAGGATCAAGAATATGCTCATTAAGGTGAAAAAACTATGAAAAAGTTTACATGTAAAGAAATAATGAATGGCGAAGGTGGATGCGATGAGGTTTTTGAGGGTGAGACAGCAATGGACATAGCAAAGAAAA
>CAZBTP010000038.1:0-4852 GCA_964494915.1 Candidatus Woesearchaeota archaeon | reverse complement strand
GGTGGATGCGATGAGGTTTTTGAGGGTGAGACAGCAATGGACATAGCAAAGAAAAGTAGTATACATTTTATGGGTACTACTGACAAAGCTCATAAACCAATGAGGGATATGATGACAAAATCCCATAGCAAAGAGGAAGAGAAAAAATGGTGGGACTGGTTCAATAAAGAGTGGGAAAAAAAATGAAAGAATTTATGAGAATAGAAAAAGGTTGGAAGCCAATACCACTATCTTTAAAGATATTATCTATTGTCTTTCTATTTTGGTCTGTAATGACTCTTGTAAACATAAAGTTTGCATTTGATATCGGATATCCCATATTTGGAATAATTTTTGATGGAGCATTAGGAGTAGTTATCGCATTACTACTCAATTTTCTAGCACCCCTTATTTTCGTATATGCATTATGGAACAGATATAGCTGGGGACCAAAATACGCCATGACGTACATTAGTTTTTTTATTATAAACAATACCGTTGCTTTAGCATTACTACAAGTACAATTAGGATTACCACAAATTCTTTTTCCATTAATTGCTAATGTTATCTTTTTTATAGTTATCTATAAAACAAGAAGTTATTTTAAATAAAATTCACCCCTAACCCCTCCTTCATTTTTCAAAACGGAAAAAATCAAATTATATTCTGAAGTTTATATATAGGTAACACTAACTTCCGCATTCTTTCGTATAAGACAGTCAGAGATGATATTTTACCGGTGATTGTGCACCACAAGCGAGACAGTGCTTATACTTAATTCCTTTTCCTGCGACAAGTTCGGTATCTGGTTTGTTACACACAGGACAGATCAAAAATTCCTTCGCATACTTTCGTATTTTTTCGTTTACAAGGGTCGAGTTCACACGCGTTTTTAATACAAGCCTATTTCCTTCGAGCCTCCCCGCAACCGCCAATTCTTTTTGGAGGAATTTTGAGACCTGATCGACCGGACGTCGTAGATAATTCGAGATTGCCGTAATGTTTATTATCAAGGTCGTGTTTCCAGAAACCTCTCCTACAGCCCCAGGAATTTCAAAACGATCTGGGCCTTTTTCAATGACGCGTACCTTAGCATAAGCCTTATCAAGAAGATGTTCATACGATTCCATAAATGCAAAGATATAAAAGAGTTTATAAAGCTGTGTGTTTCTCGTGAGATATGGCTTATGTAAAAAGCATTGTGCTCGGTATTGGTATTGTAATTGTTTTTGCGCTTGTGCTCTGGCAGGGTATTGAGGCATTTTATCCCTCTCCACAATGGGAGGATTTCTGTACACAGCAAGAGTTTACCCCGAGACTAGTGAAGCCTGAAGTTACTTGTACATCTTCAACAGAACTTCAACAGCAAGAACAACAATGTTATACCCAAAAAGGACAGCCGATTTACAATTATAATGAAAATGGTTGTGCTATGAGTGTAAAGGAATGTGATTTTTGTCAGCGAGAGCTTGAAGAGGCTCAGCTTCGACACGCAAAGATTGTTTTTGTGATCTCTATTATCACAGGAATCCTTGCACTTATTATTGGCTATGCGATCCTCTCGGTCGAGCCAGTTGGAAGTGCGCTCATTGGTTCAGCAGTTTGGGCTATCTTTTACGGAAGCGTTGTTAACTGGCATAATTTTTCGGATATCTGGCGATTCGTGCTACTTTTTGCAGTCCTTATACTTCTTATTTGGATTGCAATTCGGTTGAATAAACGAGCACACTATCCAAGATACCGTAATTTTCCCGGTCGCGGTTCATAAGCAGCCCCTTCTTCAAGTAATTTCTTTATCTCCTGATTAATACTCTGAGGAGATTCTTTTAATTCAAGGATTATCTCGTCAATACCAAGCCCACCATCTTTTTCAGCCTCTTTCACCATCTTTAGAATCTTTTCCTTTAATGCTGCAATCACTCCTTTATCTAATTCCTTTGGTTGCCCTTGTTCAAGTTCTAGTTTTCGAACAAGTAAAAACGCAGGTTCTTTCTTTCGTAGGATCTCAGGAGTAATGTACAATTCGTTGTTCCACGTTCGCAAGAGCCCAACAACAAGCACAGTATCCCCTTGTTGTATATCCTGGAATTTCTCAAGAGCATCTCCAAATAATTTCACTCTAATTTGACCACTCGCATCATCAAGAGTGAGTGTTCCATAGCGACGTTCACCTTCTTGCACGTATTTATCAACAATATTCGCAATTATATTAACACGTACAAGAGGGGTCTCGTTTATGAGAAGGTGTTTTAAACGTTCACCATCTATTACTTGTTTCCCCGCAAGGATTGTCCCTATTCTAACTTTTACTGCGATATTTCTTTTGAGTGGCTGCGCGATATGAGCTGTTTCTGTAGTTCCCTCCATAATCACATCCTCTGAATAAATCCCTTTTTAGGTTCAAAAATAAAAGTATCCTTCTTAAGATTAGTGAGCGCATCATTCAATTCAATATCGCTGAGCTTTCCAGCCAAAATACGCTCGAGTTCTTCAAGCGGAATCAACTTTCCTAACCGGGATTCCAGCTGAGAGATCATCTCCCGCACAAGGAGAATCCTTTTACGTTCCGATGATGGAATTCCTGTTGTAATGCGGTCAATATCAAATGTTTTTGTATCCTCATCATACCCTACCTGGGTAAGAGAGTGTTTTAAAAGAAGGATTGCAACCTTCGCATCCTCTCGTGTAACACTATCCTGCAAATGAAGTTTTGCATGTGCCTCTGAAAGACGAATAATTCCTTCGAGTTGACGCGCAGTAATAGAGATTGGTTTTATTTCTGAGTCGGATTTTACCGTCCGATTGCGTAACGTGATATAAAACTCTTTTATTTCGTCAATGGCCTGCGTCGTAAGCTTGGGCTTTATTTTCTGTCGCGCGTATGCAATATATTTTCTCATGAAACGAGGTTCAATCGTATCGCGAATAACATGTTGGCTATGTTCTTCGAGAACATGAGTCGCAATTGCCTCGTCTTGTGATCGATTCGGCAAATCGCGGATAATAAAAATAACATCAAAGCGACTTAATAATGAAGCAGAGATATCAATCTGTTGAGGTATTGGCGTGTAGGGGTCGAATCTTCCTAGTTTTGGATTTCCTGCAGCAAGAATACTAGTTTCTGCTCGGAGCGTCGCGTGAATATTTGCCTTAGAAATCGTAACAGACTGTTGTTCCATCGCCTCATGCATCGCACTCCTATCGTGTTCAGCCATCTTCTCGATTTCGTCGACACAAACAACACCCTTATTTGAGAGCACGACAGCACCAGCCTCTAAACTCCATCCCCGCAAAAACTCGTCCTTAACAACCGCGGCAGTTAAACCTGCAGCCGTCGCTGCCTTTCCAGAAACGTATCTTCCTTTCGGTGCAACACCCGAGGTATATTTTAACAAAACAGACTTCGCAACACCAGGATCGCCAACCAACAAGATATGAATATCCCCTCTCGTAAAACCCCCATCAGATTTCATCTTTTTCACACCACCAAACAACTGCAACAAAACAGCCTCTTTAATCTGATCAAAGCCATAGATACTCGGTGCAATACTCACTGACAACCGCTTAAAGACATGTGGATCTGCTGCAAGTTCAAGGATCTGACGTTCATCCTCTTCAGTTATTTGTAACTCTTCAAATGATTCTTCGAGGGAAATAGTATTATTTGCTTCAATAGCAATGTCAAAACGCGTTGAGATTGCACCTGTTTGCAATGGTACAGGAACCTCTTTTAAGATACCATAAACTCGTATTCTACTCCCAGGAGTTGTGCGCTCCTCCATATATGGCTCAACGAGATCCTCTTTCAAGAAGATGTTTATTCGTCGTGGTTGTTCACCACCCTCCAGAGAATCGGGCGATTCTTCCACGACGAGTCGCTGTGCGTCTATCATCTCTTTCGAGACAAGACGAAATGCACCTTTCCAGTTGCATGAACAGCGAGAAGGTTCACGGAATTTTTTTTCTATTTGGAGGACCGAGAGCAGTGCGCCACAATTCGGGCATTCGAATTTCGCATTTACAACCTGCGGACGGACATCCGAAGATTGTCGAACAATGCCTTCTATCCATAGCAAACGATCCAGGTGCTTTGCGCGGATTTCACGAACACGGACAAAATTGCTCTTGGGCAACTCTTGAATTCGAATACGTGACTTTGATATAAGACCAAGTTCCTCGAATGCGTTTTCGAGATTTGCAATTGTTTCTTCAGGTGCGTCTATAAGGGAGTTTGACAGTTCTGGAGAGAAATCAGCTAATTGCGGAAATCGAAGTTGGACGACACCACTTCCTGAACGAACTGCCTCGCTAAACTCGCTCTTGTACGAATCGAAGAACCTTTTTGCCTCCATAATCAGCTCTTCTTGCCCTGATTTTGATTTCACCTCTCCAACCATGACACCCACATACACTAATGCTTTAAATGATTTATTATACTTACAACTACAGAAAGATCATACGAGTACCACATCATAATGACATGTCTCTTATTACAATTTCCTCATAAGAAACGTCATGTTGCTGTATTTTATCAGCTTTCGCCTTATGGATAAGCTACAACCCAAGTTGACGATTTCACGAGCCTATTCTAGGAATAGGTTTCCTCACGTCAAAGCCAGGGTATTTTAAAATTGAAAAAGTGGTTTAAAGAATTTATTGTGCTAAATAATACACAAGAGTTTATAAAGTACGATTTCACACTATTTTACAAAATGAAACAAAAACTAAGTATAACTTCTAAATTGGAAGAAGTGCTTGTATTTTCGGATGGCAGGGAGATATTTATCCTTGATAACATACCGAATGCGACTCCAAAAAAGATAGCTTCAAGAGATGATTGGGTTACGGCATTATGCTCTCACGATGGAAAGCT
>CAZBTP010000037.1:0-5223 GCA_964494915.1 Candidatus Woesearchaeota archaeon | reverse complement strand
AAACAAAATCATGCTGCCGAAACCCACCACCAAAACTTTTAGGAATATGCATCAACTCATGGATAATCACCTTATCCTGCTCTTTCGCTGACAGCCTATCAAAACGCTCAAGAAACTCAATAGTGTAAAACGCATGCACGTTCATCGCCTTCTGCATTACCTTTCCCAACGCATGGCACCGTGCAATAGTTCGCCGTGAAGAAGATCCAAAACCCCGCAAACATCGCACACGCGTTAAATCAATATGGCCCATTCTTAACGTACACGCAATATCACTCATCCGTTCCTGCAAATCAGGAGCATCCTCATATCTCATAGCACAAACATATAACACGATATATTTAAGCTTCTTGTATTGTCCATTAATATAATTCAAATCCTTAACGCTCCCGACAGGATTTGAACCTGTGACCCCCTGCTTAGAAGGCAGATGCTCTATCCAGGCTGAGCTACGGGAGCATACTGTTTCCCCCATAGATATACGAAGAAAGCTTTATAAATGATTCCTACGACAAAAAGGGATGGAGATCAAAATTCGTGAGCACACAAAAAACGAAGTCGAAATAAGTATAGATAATCAAACAGTCGCAGAAATAGTGAGACAATATCTCAACGCAAACAACATTGAATTTGCAGCCTGGCGTCGTGAACACCCAACGCAGCCAATCATCATGCGCGTCCATAGTTCGGGAAAAAGTGTCTCCGGTGAAATAGCTGACGCGGTGAACGCAATCAAAAAGGACATGCGTGCAATCGCCAATCTTCTCAAAAAAAAGTAACTCGCGCCACTATCCTTATATAGCAAATCAGAATACTCTTTCTATGGGAAAAATATCAGCAGGAAGTTATGATCTCAACAAATGGTTATATGGCGGCTACGAACAAGGCATTGCAACTGTTTTGTACGGCGGTCCGGGAACTGGGAAAACGAACTTTTGCCTACTAACCGCCGTCTCTCAAGCAAAGAAAAACAAAAAAGTGATCTACATCGACACCGAAGCAGGTTTTAGTGTAGAAAGAATAAAACAACTTGCCAAAGAAGAAACTGATCGAGTTTTACAGAACATTCTCGTATTAAAACCCACCACATTCACAGAGCAAAAAAAGGTGTTCGAAACACTTTCAAGACACATAAAGAACGAAGTCAGTTTGATTATTGTTGATAGTATGACAATCCTCTACCGCTTAGACTTTGCAAGCGCACGAGAGCATGATATTCTCGATATACAGAAAACAAACACTGATTTTGTTCGACAGATGCGAACACTTACAGAAATCGCGCAAAAACGAGATCTGCCGATCCTTGTTACAAGTCAGATCTACAAATGGGAAGACACGACAAAGATAGTCGGTGGTGATATCCTCGCCTACTGGGGAAAATGTCTAATCGAACTTGTAAACGAACACGGAAAAAGAACCGCTATTCTACAGAAACATCGCCATCTTCCCCTTGCGCAACTAAATTTTCAAATCACGAACGAAAGTATTAGAAAACGAGGTTGGTTGTAGAGATCTACCCTTATTTCTTCAAAAGTTTCTCCATTGACCTATCGTGCGCTCGCGAAAGAAACAGAAGAGACAAAATCGCACCAAGAAATGCCATGAGCATATCATGATGTGCATCCCAAATATCCCCCTGAATACCAAGCCAGTTCATTCCCTCTCCCCCATAAAAAAGAAGAACCGTCCACCATTCAATAAATTCATAAAAAGCACTTAAACCAAGCATCGTTGTTACAATAATAAAAAAGAGCATCTTTCCTTTTCGGATCTTCGTTATTCTAAAAAAGATCTCGCGTGCAAGAATCGCAGGAACAAAACCCTGCGCAAAATGACCAACGCGATCGTAATAATTTCGTGCTAAACCAAAGGTATCCCGCAACCAATTAAAAAGAGGCATTTCTGCGTAGGTATAGTGGGCACCAATTGCAAGAATCGTGAAGTGAACGCCAACAAGAATATACGAAAGGTTCGAAAATCTGAATTTGTTGTAGGTAAAAAAGAGTATGAGAATACCAACAAAACCAATAATAACCTCAAAGAACCATGTCCAGGGGTCATAGGCGTTTATAAATGTAATAACACTTATAATGATTGCATAGGCCACAAGAAGTAATGAGGGGTTCTTCCTGAACATTATCTACACACGAGTAGGGTACTTTTAAATATGGCTCTAGACGAAATCGAACCGTGGACTACTCGTTTACACAAAGCAGACCTGTTTTTTGACTAAATTTTTAATAAGTTTTTATGACATGCTATTTACCAAAAAATCGATAAACGAAAAGATTAAAAAGGCATATTCTATAATATCTTAGAGGTGATGAGCATCTCGGAAGCTTATTCTGAGAGATATTAATATGGAAAGAATAGAAAAACTAGAAGAGTTTGAAATTAATGATAAATATGGTTTAGAAAATTATCATTTTACAAGAAATAATTATATCGGTGATGGGATTTTCGCATTAGGTACGGGCGTAGGATTAAGCGGAGGCATGGTTGGTGCTTACACCTTAGTCATGGCTGGGGGGATAGTTGCATTAATGGGGGCAGGATTTAGGATTGTTAATGGAATAGTAGAAAAAAGCTATAATGCTAGAAGAACAGGATATAAATCACATAATCCTTAGAAAGCTAAAAGTTATTAATTTTCTCATCCAAAAACATCTCCTCGCGTATTGTTTTTATTATTTTGTCCATAGTACAATTCTAGTATATTATTGTACTATTCAAATTTTTCTAAAAAGATATTAAATGCTTTAGCACACATAGTAATAAACTCGTTTACACCGAGTAGTCAGAAATTCGATTCTGCTATCACCCATATAACTAAGCTAACTCAACAACCACTTCCAAACGGGAATTAATTCTATTTTCTTGCCCACTATCTCAAAACTATCTTCTTGATTATAAGTAAGAATTATGCCTTCTTTTAATTTAAATTTATTCATAGCTTCCACCAAGCCTTTTATTTCTCTATCTTTGCTGTCTTCATTAATTTCATAACAAATTTGAAATGCTTTAACAATTTTTATTCCTTCTCTAATTAGAAAATCACATTCATTATTTTCTCGAAAATAAAATATGTCTTTATTTTTCTTTCTTAAATTGATAAAAACAAGGTTCTCAAGTAATCTCCCTTTGTCATCGAAAAATGAAGCAGTATTTTTTAATGTAAAACCATTATCTATAGAATAAATCTTTTTTGGATGAACAATCATTTTTTTTAATGAATAATCAAATTGAGGTATAGTAAATATCATATAAGTATCTTCGAAATAAGAAATAAAAGAGATTACACTATTAATAGAGCCTAGTTTGAAATTCTTTTTAAGAGAGTTATATGTAAATTGCTTGCCGATATTTGTGAGTAAATAAACTGCCAGTTCTTTTAATGTTTTCTGATTACGAATCTTATATCTAATGGATATGTCCCTCGCAAGAATATCTTCTAATAATTCTTGCAGCACATTCGGTCTTTTTAATTTTAGATAATCTGCAAAACCGCCTTCATTAAGATATTCTTCAAATGAATTTATAGAAGACTTCTTCTTGCTTATCTTGAGAAATTCGTTAAATGAAAACGGGAATAACTCATGAGTCAGATGTCTTCCAGTTAACTTAGCGCCTAGTTCTTTGCTTAAGAGAGAAGCGTTTGATCCAGTTATTACAATATGCTTTTTCAAATCAACTAATCTTCTTACAAAAATTTCCCATCGAGGTATATTTTGTATCTCATCAAAAAAATAGTAAGCATTTTCTTTATAATCTTCATGAAAAATCTGATCTAATTTTTCAAAATCATTAAGCTCAAAATCCGTTGCTCTAGAATCTTCAAAATTAAAGTAGTAAAAACCATTAACTTTCTTCATTAGCTGTCTAAGCAATGTACTTTTACCACATCTTCTTATTCCAGAGAGAACAATAGCAAAGGGGATATTTAACTCTATTTTATTTGTGTCTTCTCTTTCAATACCTGCTTCAAATAATAAGAGTTCTTCTCTTTGTAATCTCGCGACTCTTCTCAATGTTTCTTTGTCCATCATATTATTTTAACGACATTTCTGATATTTATAAAGGTTTGCATTACTAATGCAAACTAGTGTTCATTAGTAATGAACACTTCTCGTGAAGGTTAACTGCTCGTTAGAAAAGTAACTTTTAGGGTCTATTTGTTTACACCGTGCATTCAGGAGTTCGATTCTCTTCAGGCCCAGTAGATTTTGTCATTTCTATTAAATAGTTACAAATAGAAAGATTTATATACCTTTTATTTTTCTGTTATAACATGACAAACGAAACAGAATTGTTATTGGAGCATATACGCACACTTCCAACTCAATTACCTCAAACATTGTTGGAAGCTACCGTGGGGGATAATAAATATAATAGACGGATGGCAATTTCAAGCTTTGGACTAATACTATTGAGTGTTGGTTATTTTATAGTTGGCGAAGCAACGAGAAGAAAACTTGGAAAGTATGAATTTAAGGAGGAAGAAAGATGAGTTTTAAACAAATATTTGCGATAGCAGATAATAGTTGGGAATCTAGACGTGACCCACTTCAACCAATTGCAAATGGAATCTCAGTAATTTGTAATGTCTTATGTGGCTGGAAGAGAATAAACCAAAGACAATATTCTACTTTAGGATGGAAGTTAAAACAAGAGGCCGCTGATTATAAAAGAAAAGGCGGGCTAGCTGAAAATGAACGGATGTATTTCTACAAAAGTAGCCCAATTGGGAATGGACTTCACTTTAAAATTAAAGAGCATAGTATGGCATATGATTTTGATACCAGAGACATTCCATGTATAGGTCCAAAACCTCGCAATCGTGAAGGAACACATTATCCTACAACATATGAAACGATGGTACAGTCTGGAACCTTGCAGGGAGTAACTAAAACGGATTTACAGCAAATGCTTTTAGACTTGGAGGAAAATTAAGATGACAATTACAAGCAAACCGAGAA
Organism: Candidatus Woesearchaeota archaeon; assembly: GCA_964494915.1. Lineage (GTDB taxonomy): Archaea > Nanobdellota > Nanobdellia > Pacearchaeales > GW2011-AR1 > UBA73. The sequence goes on along the minus strand of CAZBTP010000037.1, from coordinate 247 downwards.
ATGAGAAAAGTCTGACAAGCAAGGAACGTAATGACTTGGCTGTTAGAATTCATAGACAAGGACTTATTGGGCTTGGGTTATCTTTTGCACTTGGTTTAGGATGTGTTGCTTATATTGCTGCTGATGAACGTATAAAGCGCCCCCAAGAACCACAGAGTTATCAAACCTATGTTGGTGCCAAAGAAACTCATGACAAGTTAATTCGCTTCGCTCATAGCTCTAACTAAATATTCATCTTCATTCCTAA
>CAZBTP010000036.1:0-5236 GCA_964494915.1 Candidatus Woesearchaeota archaeon | reverse complement strand
GGTAAGGATTTAGGATATTGTTGATTAATTCTAAGTTAATTGAGACTAACAATAGGGCAGTCAGACTGCTCTATTCGGAGATACTGGGCATGTCAACAGGCTTAAAAAGCCGGCATATTATATAGAATAGAGGGTGTATGGCTGTTGATATAAAAAAGTTGATTGCTGCAATTAGTCCCGAGATATATTGTGATAAATCGCGAGATGAGCGCGGTATACCGTTGTATGAAACAGTGAAGAAGTTAGTGAAGAGCGAAGGGTATATAAAAGCCGCTGAGAAAGCGAAGTTAGTTGATTCTCCATATATTGATATCGCACATACTTTTTTTACTCGAGGAGCGGTTTCTTTGGAGGGATTAAAAGCGCCAGTTGAGAGGCACCGCCTCATATATGATGTATCGATGCAGCAGCTTGAGCCAATTTATTTTTGGATTCTAGATTATATTAATCAGGAGTACACGAATTCTGAGAAACTAATTGATAACTTTGTTTCGTCTGTAGGATCAGGGCATTTTGCAGAGATGGGAAGACGTACAACACAGCTGCAGGACGAAGCGATGAAGATCTTTGCAGCAGTAAATAACGTCTTGCGGTCGGTTTTGAATATTATCTATGACCTCAAGGAGTTTAAGATTAGGTTGGATCAATATACCGATTACCATTCGAAGGATCAGAAAAAAAGCCAGGCTGCTCTCTATTCGTTAAAACAGATTTGGATGGACAATGTTGATATCAAGCGAGGAAATAGCTCTATTAAAGGATTGGCAGGGCAATTTGATTACGTAACCATTATCGATGCGTTTATGGCTGCAAATACATTAGACGATGCTCAGCGATTGGATTTGAATGATCGGGTAAAAAGAATTTTGATGCAGCGCGTTTCTGAGTTTGAGCGCTGGCTACGCGAGTCTGAGCGTGAGCTGAGAAAGAGATTTGAGATAGAAAAGATTTATCTGAAGAGCCAGATCAATGCGCTGCGCATATATGCGCGCTGGGTAAAGCCTTATTTAAAGTCGATACGACAATTGGAACAGAATGCCGGTGAGAATGCAGGACTCGTAAATGTTTTTAATACAACATTGTTCGAATTAGCGTTACTTGGACGAATGAATTTTACCCTTGATCCTGATTTGTATATTGGCGCTACCCCGAAGTTTATTCGATGGGCAAAGATTCGGCCCTATTACCCAATGATCCTCGTTGAGTTTTCATATCGCAGCGTCCCTGATCGTACCGATCAACGAGGAGGGTATGCCTTTCGAGGGAGAGCAGAGTTAACGTTTACGAGTTTTAGTTTTAATGACGATGAATTAAAGATTTTACGTGAGAAAATCGCCGAGGATGATTTTGGAGATGTTTATGCGCTCATTGAAGGAGCAAGTGAAAAGAGTCTGGGAGAACTACGAGATGATCTAAAGGACTTGTTGGGAGAGGATTTCCTACGTGGAGAAGAAAAGAACGAGAAAGAGGCGATTGAGAAAGAATCATCGAATCCCTTTTCCGCTCTTTTTTCTTTTTTTAAAAAAGAGGAAGAGGTAAAAAAGGTTGATCTCGTGAAGGGCATTCAGCCTGATAGCGATTATGAGAAGATGGTGCGTTCACAGTGTTGTTTGTGGGCACGATCGGAATGTCGAAAGATGTACGATACCTTTAAGAAGAGTAATGATATGCCTGCATTCCCGCCTGTTATATACTAGAGCACGGGTTTAAATATATCCTTGGCCCTCTTTATCGTATGAGTGACGAACATAATCGTAGAAAGAAAAGTAGTGTAAAGAAGGTTGTCGAGGTTAAACCGAAGATTAAGGTCGTTCGTGAATTGCCTATCGGAGAGGAGGTTTCTGAAAGAACCGTTGAGACGAAAGAGGATGTCTTTGATTCTTCATCTGAGGATAATGGAAAGATAAGTCGTAGTAGAGCCCCTGTTTTAGATCGAGTTGGAGAGGTTGTTGAGGTACACGGTGCTTCACGCCGCGTTGGTGATGAGGGAGAGCACGCATTTACAAGAAGACAGTTTTATGAGACGCAACAAGGTAGTGCAGCCTATCACGAACAGCAGCGTTCTGGTAATAGTAACGAGCGAGTGTATACGCCTCCTGAATCGTCACTGCCGACTAGATCTCAGCGTGCACAGGTGAGTGGAGCAGGAATGTTGGACCATTCAGAGAATATGTTACCGGAGAATGAACGAGCGCGGCAGATCGAACAAGAACAGAGTGATCAGCAGTATCGTCATGAAGAACAGCAGCAACAAGTGCGTACGCGCCGTCGATATCCCTGGGAGGCTTGATGATACTTTTTAACCCCGTTGCCAAGAAGCCCCTGTCCTGAATCGCAATTAGGTTATGGATGAGATTAACATAGAAAGATATATAAACGAGAACAATATAATTATAATATGAATATAACAAAGAAAATCGTAAAAGTCGCTTATAGTATGGGAATAATAATCGATAAACCTATACTTGAAAAAATGAAACTAAAAAAAGGAGATTATATTGAGGTGAATATAAAGAAAGTAAAATGATAAGCCATAAATATCGAATCTATCCAAACAGATCTCAAAAAGAGAAGTTAGACTTTGCTTTAGAAGATGGTGATTGATACAGGTGAAGGATATGTGCATGGATTCTATCCAGGGGCTGATTACGGGTTAGATCCGACGTATGGAGCAGAATGGTCGTTGGGAATGAGTTCTCAGTATAGGTTTCCTGTATCACAGTTCGGTTTTACGACAGATCCACGGACGTCAAATCAATTGAAGGCAGTTTCTGATAAGTTAAGCACAGGAGCTAAAACCGTTGAGGTTACCGGGATTTCCCCGGCAGAATGGGAATCTGTACCTGAGCAGCATTTGACTGAGATTCATCGTCTTAAAAAATTAGTTGGCAGCGATATAACATTCCATGGTCCCTTGCTTGAACCAACTGGTATGGGGAAAGAAGGGTGGAGTGCTATTCAACGTGAACAAACTGAACGGCAGATGTGGAGTGCTGTTTCTCGAGCACACAAAATGGATCCAGAGGGGAATATCGTAGTAACGTTTCACTCGAGTAATGGGCTGCCTGATCCTGAGACACTGACTCGAACAGAAGTTGTTGATCCACAAACTGGAGCAAGGAAGATGAAGGAGCGAATTCAGTCATTTTTAATTGTTGATGAAGCAACAGGAAGATTTGATCGGCTACAGCCAGGCCCGGATTATTTCCAGAGTAAAGAGAAAGAATTAGAAACGCTCGAAGGGCAGTATAAGACAGTACACGATAGCATTGAAAAGCGGAATAAGAGCGAGTGGTATCGAAACTTGCAGCATGTAAGTTTTAATGCATCAAATGGCTCGCAGATTATCTCGAGTACGCTTGCTGGTAAAACTGAGGAAGAAGGCGCAGAAATGCCGAAGAAGAGTTTATTGCCCGAGGTGTATAAAGCCTATCTTCGGGGAGAGGGCGAAGAAACATTAAAAAAATTAGGGCCGCTCGGAGCATATGAGAAAGAGCGACTGAATATGATGGTACGTGGTGATTTATATCTACGCGACGCATATCATGAATTGCAGCAGTTGTTTAACCAGGCATATAAGGTTGCACAAAAGACACAGGCGACCGAAGATCTTGCGAAGCTGGATCGTTTTCGCGAGGAGATTAAACAAAAAGTTACAGATTTGGAAGATCCAACAAAGATTGCTGATTTTGCGCAAGAGATTGTACGGGGGGTAAATGTTTTGCGCTCGATTGATCCGCCGAGCGGATGGAGACCAATGCGCGATTTTGCTGTTGATAAAGCGTCAGATACCTTTTCAAATGTCGCTTTTAATTCATATAGAGAATTTAAAAACAGCGCACCAATTATCAGTATTGAAAATCCTCCTGCAGGATCAGGATTAACCAGAGCTGATGATTTGCGTAAACTTGTTGAGAAATCGCGAGATAAATTACGCGATCGCTTTATGAGCGATCTTAGTCTGTCAAAGGAAGAGGCGCGACAACAAGCTGAGAAGTTGATTGGTGTGACGTGGGATGTCGGGCATATTAATATGATTCGCAAGTTTGGGTATGACGAAGCCGATGTTGTGAAAGAGACTGAAAAGATAGCGCCCTATGTGAAGCACGTTCATTTATCTGATAATTTCGGGATGGATCATACCGAGTTGCCAATGGGGATGGGTAATGTTCCTACAAAGAAGATGCTTGAATTGATCAATAAAGATGTAAAAAAGATTGTTGAAACCGGTGGGCCATGGTTCCGTGATTTTCGTGTGACTCCGATGATGCATACCTTACGTGCTTTTGGATCTCCAGTGTATGCTATGGAAATGGCTCCGAATTGGCAGTATGCTGCAAATGCGTCTGGCGGATACTTTGCGGGTTTTGGAACGATGTTGCCTGAGCAGCACTTTTCTATCTACGGGAGTGGCTTTTCTAATATGCCTGTTGAATTAGGAGGGCAGTTATCAGGAAGAAGTCGCGTTGGTGGCGGAACACCGATGGAATAACTGGTAAAGATTTAAAAATACGAATTGGTTGGTAGAGATATAGGAGAAGAGGTGTATGGGAAAACGTTCAGGCGAGCGGAAGAGTTCTTCGAATAAAGAGAGCGAACACTCTGTTTCCGCTGATAGTAGTGTAAAAGAGCTGCCAAATGCTATCCAGGAGCTGCCGCTGACACGAGAGTTACGTAATGAAAAGGATATCGCGATGGATTTCGCGGTGAGTGTTCATAAAAAATTTGATCACATTGTAAAAGCTTCTATCTTGTTCGGTTCACAGGCAAAGGAGAAAAGTAATGCGACAGTAGGTTCTGATATTGATATAATCCTTATTGTCGATGATGCTGCAGTCGATTGGGATCTTGAGTTAGTATCATGGTATCGTGAAGAGCTTGGGAAACTTATTAGTGCGCGAGGGTATACTCGAGAACTCCATATTAATACAGTACGGTTAACAACGTGGTGGCATGATCTGATGCATGGAGATCCTGTTATTGTTAATATCCTTCGGTATGGCGAGGCCCTGATCGATTCTGGAGGTTTTTTTAATCCGCTCAAGTCCTTGCTTCTGCAGGGTAAGATTAGGTCAACTCCCGAGGCCGTGTATGCGGCGTTGCAGCGCGCCCCCTGGCATCTCGCGCGAAGTCAGGCTGCTGAGGCAGGAGCGATAGAAGGAGTCTATTGGACAATGGTTGATGCTGCGCAGGCTGCTTTAATGACTGCTGGAAAAATGCCACCGAGTCCCGAGCA
>CAZBTP010000035.1:0-5696 GCA_964494915.1 Candidatus Woesearchaeota archaeon | reverse complement strand
CCTCAATGCAACATCCAAACCCTGCATTTCGTGATCGTGTTCTTTTCAAGATCTCTGAAAGACCTCATCCTCGCGTTGGGAAAAAATATAGAGTCTGGCCCGCGCTTGAGATGTCCTGGGCGATCGATGATCATCTTCTTAACATCACGCATATCATTCGTGGTAGTGATCTCCAAATTGAGACAGACATGGAAAAATACATTTGGGACATCTTCTCTTGGGAACATCCTGAAACGATCCACACTGGACTTGTGGCTGTTGAGGGCATTGCCACAAAGATCTCAAAATCAAAGGCACAACACGAGGTGAAATCAGGAACATTTCGTGGTTGGGATGATCCAAGAACCTGGAGTATTCAAAGTCTTAAACGTAGAGGCATCCAACCAGATGCGCTCCGGCAATTTATCAAGGATATTGGTCTCAATGCTCATGATATCTCAATCCCTATTGATACGCTCTATGCGATCAACAGAAAGATTATCGATGCAGATGCTCCTCGTGTCTCCTTTATTGAATCTCCACTCAGACTAGAAATAAAAAACCTCCCAAAAACAAAGGATTACAGACAACTCAATATTCCAATCCATCCAGACAAAAAAGAAACGCTTCCCATAACAGTCGATAAAATCTCCATCGCAAAAAAAGATGCGATCAATCACCGAGGAAAAGAGATTCGTCTTCTCCACTTCTGTAACATAAAACTCTCAAACGCTGTGAATAAAATAAAAATCGATGCAACCTTCCTCTCAAAAGAAAACAAGGACATCCCAAAAATAAATTGGGTGGCTTCTCCAATAGCGTGTGAAATCCTCATGCCTGATGCTAGAATTACAAAAGGCATGATAGAATCAACAATCAAAAGGTTAAAAAACCCTGGAATCCTCCAATTGGAGAGGTATGGCTTTGTAACTTTCGATAAAAATGAAAAAAGAGGATCGCGAGAAACAATTAAGCTATGGTTTGCTCACCATTAAAAAGAGATCATGATCGATGGTAATCGATATACTAAGTGAAAGGAGGTAAGGAGAAAAAACTATGATAACACGAAAACAAAACATGTGGATGCGTACGCGAGGTTTGAGCGATGTTGTAGCAACTGTCTTGATCGTCCTCCTTGCCTTAGCAGCAGTTGCCATTATCTGGAGTTTTATCCGTCCTGCGCTTGAGAGAAGCGGTACAGCTGTCCAGACACAATCAGCCTGCCTAGAGGTTGAGGTAAAGGCTACTTCCTGCGACATAAAAGCGTCAGGAGCAGTACCCCCAGTTATTACATTTGATACAGTTGTTCAACTAGTAAAAGCGCCAGGGTCAGGTGTCACAAATATAGAGGCAATCTCCATTGTTACTGACAAAGATGGATTAACTTCAAGATTGGGACCGATTGCATTCACAGCAGGGGCAACACCCCCAGTTGGAACAACACAACCGATAAACGGCATAGCTAATCCAGGAGGAAGCACAGTTCTCGCAGCTCCGTATAGAGCATCAGCAGCTGCAGTCGTTACAGTCGCTGGACAAGGCGGACAGACACAAACAATAACCTGTGATTCAGCACAAGTTCCCATACCGTGTTCGTAAACAAATATTTTTTTCTTTTTCTTTATTCGTTTTTCTTTTTTTAATGTATGGTTCTTGACATGTATGATGAACGTAATTACTCAGCTTTCTAAAGCTAAAATCTACTAATCTTTAAAATTTACCTTGAAAAATAGCTAAGGTATCATATCTGTCTTTGATATTATTATTAGCATTCATTAAATTAAATCTTTCTCAATAGAGGTAATTTGGCAATGTCAAGAACTCCCAGTTCTTGAGCATGCTCAAGATGTCGTAACATCTTGACATTATTAAAGTTGTAACATGAAGTTGTCCTCGTAACTTTATAATCCTGCTAGATACTAATGAACACTAACTTTTTATAGCTAAATTACCTAGAAAGAACATGATTGAAATTGAGGCAAAGGTGAAGATAGAAAATCCTGCTCGCTGGCGGAAAAAGATCGCACGAATTGCGAGATTTATCAAAAAAGAGAAAAAACAGGATGATTACTATACACTCGAACCACTCACGCGCTATCCGAAAAAAAGTCTTAGAGTCCGCACTCACGGAAAAAACTATGAGCTAAACTTCAAAGAACGCCTTTCTTATAAAAACGGTATTGACACAAAAAAAGAACACGAATACACATTTCCACAAAAAAATCTTGCTGCGATAAAAGAACAACTAAGCGTAAAAGGATTTAAACACTGGCTCAGAAAAGAAAAGATCTCTGAGATCTACGAGATAGAAAAAAACATTCATATCGAATTAAACAACGTGAAACAGCTTGGCTTTTTTTTAGAGATTGAGTATTTAGGAGGAGAGAAAGATATTGCACATGCGAGAAAAAAACTAACCTCAATTATGAAGAAATTAAACATTAAGAAATCACAGATCATACAAGAGGGTTATACAAAACTTCTTTGGGATAAAAAGATTACTCTCGGTAAAAAATAAACCTGACTGTTCCTGAATACTCTCCGAAGGGGTATGCGGGAGGTATATGCAACGTGAAGGGAAGCGGGCGCTGTTCTCCGACTTCGAGAACAAACGAGTCGTCATAAGCAACAATACCTCGAAGATTTTCGCTTACGATAACCTTGACAAAGAGGGGAAACGAATATTCATTCTGAACAAGAACCTGCCTTGTTGAAGATCCTCCAGGAGTCAGGCTCCCAAAGGCTACGATCTGATCATCAACATCAATCCCAATATGGTTACTCACAAAAAATGAAGCCCCTACTATCTGTGATTCAAGAGGGCGAGATTCAGTGTAAACAAACGACAAAAAAACAAGAGCAAGGCCAATGAGCGTACATACAAGCGCATACCTACGCACCCTACCTTTTTCGCGTTTTTGTTTTTCCATGTATCCTCCATAAAATAAACAAACTAATAACTGCGAGAATACCAATACTGATCAATATGATAATCATCCAGGGAGTACCCTTCTCGATATATAAAGAAACGCGCTCCTCTTGTTCTGTACCTTCGTACAACAAACGGATTAGTGCATCAACATTTCTCTCTTGAATCTTATTGAGTGGGAGATAACCGATAAGCGTAACACGCTGCCATGCAGGCAGTGCAACCGAGAGTGTCTGAAACGTTACATCGCTCCCTATAATCGAAACGTGTGCAGACAAATCAGCGATATCGTTATTCCAGAGGCTCTCAACAACAAGAGAAAACGGTACAAGATCCTTCCCGGAAAAAACAGAACTATAATTTACCAGTGCAACGCGCAACTCACCTAATCGAAACGTATAGCTTGTGTCGGCACGTTTCTCGCCATATAAAACAACGCCAGCAGCCTTATAATCCCCACGAGATAATTCCTTTGTTGAGAGCTTTGCAACCAGATTCCCTGACTCAAACTGCTTAACTCCTATACTGCCAAGCTCAAAACTCGTTACTGGTTCGTTATTTGAGTTAAAGATCTCGATCGTTCCTCGAGCAGTGATCGCTTCTTCTCCTCGATTATGGACAATTAAGGTGAGCGGAACTTCTTCGCCAACATTCGCGTCTGGGATTTGTAATGCAATCTCAGCATACTGTCCTGGATAGGGAACGCGAAGATCAATAACGCCCCGGATATTGCCGACAAGAACAACACCCTCGACATCTCTCGCACGTTGACGACCTCCAATGTATAATCTATGATTTCCCGGACTTGGCTTCTCTGCTAAACGCAAACGTGCTTCAACACTGCCTGATCCATCGAGCTGCTTCGTGCTCAAACTAACAAACTGAGAAAGATCGCCCTCGGCATAAATGTCAAATACTGTGTTCGGTTCGTCACTTGAAAACATAAACACGTATCGCTCATCAAAACCGGGCTGATATCGCGCGTCATAGAGCGCAGGGCTTACACCAACAGACGCCTCAACACACGTAGTGAGTACTAGGAACGTGAGAGATAGAAGAAGTCTAAGCCACCTCATACGAACAAAAAAGAAGGCTTCTTTTTATAGCTTTCGAGAATCACGCAGCTGCAGCAGTTGCGGTCATAGTATCTGACAAAGACCCTGTTAACGAATCAGAAGGAATCCTCAAGTGGATGTCAACACTCACGCTATCGAACGAGTCCAAGTATTGAAACCGACCACAAACCCGTGTTCCAGGTGTTGTCGTATTCATATCCAAATAACTCGTAAGCTGCAATGCTCCGCTACCACCCGATGCATTCAAGCAACTCCCACTTTCTATTTCAGTTACGTTATAGCGATATAAAGGATTTGCTCCGCCAAGAAAATCAGTCGCGTTTTTGGCCGCCTGTATGTCTAGTGTAACATTAATGTTTCCTATATTCTCGATCACAAATCCTGAGGCAATGGAAACCCATGACCCATTCGTTACTGTTCCAGGAGCAGTATCGAGGATGGCGACACTCGATGAATTTGTAACCTGCCCTGATCCCCAACTAATTGTCGCACTCGTAAAATTTATTGCTGTATTTGTCACAACACTAATATTCACTGTCCCATTACTTGCAGCAAGTCCGATCGATCGGTATGGTAGATCCTCGAATAACGAAGAAGTAAAAACAAAAACCGCGAGCGATAGTACTAAAAAAACAACTGCCATCAGCAGGAGAACTACATCAGAACGAACACCTCTCTTTACAATCCTTGACATAATAGATACTCTCCCCTTTGGATAGAGAACGAAGAAAATCTATTTAAACTTTCCCGATATGAGGCCTGGTTGTTGAGTCCAGAGATTATTTCGTTAGATGCAGAAGCAATGAACGTTTCTGAAAGAAGAATACAACAAATACAGAGAATTGCATAGGATATGTCTCCTGTTTTTTGCAATTCTCTGTCTGTACAACTGCAAATAAATGTCACATAAGCAATGCAATTGTCCATAAGCAAGGAGAGGGGTATTGGAAAGAATTCTTCAAGAATGAGCCTCCCTTTATTGCTATGCGAGCAGAAAAATAGTTTGTTTTTAAGAGATGGAACACAATGTCCGTATCTTTATAATATAGTGCCCTAAAAATAGCATTATACTGAGCATAATAAAAGATAGTTTTTTATAGATGATATATTTATTCTTAAAATGAGAGAAGGAATAATTAATTGGTTAAAACAAGCAAATAAAGACCTAGAAGTGGCAGAAAAAACTTTTAAGATAAAAGAATATTATTCTGTGGTCTTTTGGTGCCAACAATCAGTTGAAAAAGGTTTGAAAGCGTTAATATTAGAAAGAACCAGAGAAAGAGTAATTGGACATTCTTTAGTTCAATTGGGAAAAGAAGCAAAAGTTCCAGAGAATTTTATATCAAGATTAAAGAAATTAAGCCCTCAATATTTTCTCGCAAGGTATCCGGATGCTAGTGAGGATGTGCCTTATGAGTTGTATGATGAAAACATTACAAAAGAATTTCTAGAAATTGCCAAGGAGGTTTTAGAGTGGATAAACAATCAATTAAAGTAGCTAAAGAGTTTGGCAGAAAAATTAGGAAAAAGTTCAATGTTAAAAGTTTAATTCTTTTTGGTAGTAGAGCTAGAGGAGATAATTTTGAGCATAGCGACTATGATTTTATAATTGTTTCTAATGATTTTAAGGATAAAAAGTTCGTTTTGCGGGCGAGCGATTTTTACGATTACTGGAGCAAAAAACAAGACTTGGAAATAATTTGCTATACCCC
>CAZBTP010000034.1:0-5850 GCA_964494915.1 Candidatus Woesearchaeota archaeon | reverse complement strand
GTGAGCTGCAACAAGCTCATTGTTCATATTCATTTAGAATAGAAAAAGTTTGCGGGCGCTCTCATCTACAGCTTAAAAGACTGTAGATTTCCCGCGCCTATACTAAGAAGACAAGCAGAAAGCAATAGCAGCAAGCTACCATTCGTAACGAGAAAAACAGTAGATTCTTACCTGAGAGATCTCGAGGATATAGCAACAAGTAAAGGAGAGCAAGGTATAGACTCTTTTAAAATAGGTATAATAAAAAGGATGGAACAAGACAACGAGGAATTAATATGTTTTTGTATAGAACTTCGTGATTTAGAAGTCGAGGGTCTAAAGACCGATACATTTCACGAAAATTTTCCACCCCTTTTTGATGGTATTAGTTTCAAAGATTATTATGCAAGTATTATTAATGCGAAAGTGAAGAGGCACTACAGAGAAGATTCGGTGCTTGCAGCGTGGATGACGCGACATCACCGTATCCTAACGATAGACTGTGGATATGAAAGAGGGGAAGAAAAAAATGAAGCTAATGTAAAAAAGCTCACAAGTAGACTTGCTAATATTACAATTCTTCAACAATACGAGATCCTAAGAAGACAAGCAAGTGTCGACAAATAAGCAGAAGAGTTATTCTTTAAAGTAGTAAAAAAATCGAAGAAAATCTTTAAATACTCGAACGCTCCTACACCCCAATGAACAAATGGATTGAACTCCTTATAGGTCTCATTCTAGTAAACGCAGCAATCATTATCACCTGGTTCTCTCCAGTATGGTGGGGTGAATTCTGGAACTTCAGACATGCAGCATGGATCTTCTTCAAAGGCGGACTCGTCTGGTTTGTTATCATGGTCGGAGCACTCTTTATATTACTCGGCATCTCAGACCTAAAAGGGTGAACTACCATAACCTAACATTTTCATGTCGAGGTTATGGCTTCTTGCTTCATAGACAACTGCTTTCCCGAAGGAAAGTCTGACATCGTCTCCACAAAGGTTAAATATTCTCCTTATTATAGAAAAAAATGAGGCCATCAAAATGGTACACGCGTATCATCGCGATTTTTTTCATCCTCGTTACCATAACCCTTATCATCGATCTCATAAAAGTAGGATTTAACCCAGAATCAATGCACAAAATATTTCACATTCTTCTCGGGCTTATCGTTCTTATGTACGGCTGGAACTCAAAACAATGGTGGAAAACCTTCCCTCTAGTAAGCGGCCTCTTCTTTAGCTACGTTGCATTATTTGGTATCCTCTTTCCCAACTTCGCAAGTCTTGATGCGTTTAACACGCTTGATACGACACTCCACGCAATTGTCGGTCTTTCTGGCATCACAATTGCACTGCTCGAAAAGAAGGCGAATAGTTTATAAAGCCACAAGCTACATTTTTCTATGGCTCGAGAAAGATACATGCCAAGCGGATTGTGTATTGTAACGAAAGAAGCAGTGCGGAAACAAACTGCGATGATGACCTCACTAAGAGAAATTGATCTCGAATATCTAATGAAAGAAATGGAAGAAGAGGATCCTATACTTGTAAGGCACCTAAAAGATCTGAAAAGTCTACTCCTTAGAAAGACAAGAGAACATGGAGATAAAGCAGATCTTAGATTGCAATATGGGGCGTATATGATACGTAGATTGTTACATACTCAAACAGAAATGAATGGCGAAAGACTCTCTCGCATATCTCAGAGAGCGATAGAGTGCTTTAATAAAAGAGAAGAGAAAGGCATGAGAGAACGCGGAGAAATGTTTGGTTCCGATGAATATAAAAGAATACACTCAAAGGATCCACTAATTGTTGAATGTATAAGTCCCGGATATGCGCGAAAAGAAATAATAGTTGGAGGAGCAGTAACATATTTTATCTACGAACAGCAAGCAATCATCAACAGAGAACAACAGCAAGGAATAAGAAAAGACTAGATTCACTATTCAAGAAACAAAACACAGCTATTTATACCTGTCCTTATTCTCCCCAGAATGACATACTGTAAAATCTGTGGCGAATACTACTGCAAGAAACACACCACCCTCCTCGGCAGAAGAATGAACATTCAACAATTCTCAGGATCAAGCCCTCCAGAAGTATTCATCGGCCGCTGGAACTACCCGAACGTCTACACAGGCATTCTCTCCCCACCAGAATACGGCAACACACAAGAGATGTCCTCGCACGAACACTGGCATCAAAAAAGACTTCCCATTCCAACAATTCTCTCCTTAAGAAGCAAACTTATCTACAGCAGAATGCAAACGAACATAAAAAAAGCAGCGCTCCAAACAAAATTCCTATCAGTCTTACAAGAAGTCGCCATGACATCACAATCAATTGCAACCGAATTCAAACTAAAAAAACCTATCTTCCCTCACACTGAAAAAGAAACGCGTGTTCCACTCATAGCAAACGCTGCCCTCGTAGAATCCGCCCGTCTAGAAGAGAATCCAAAAGTAGAGAAAAGGGTCGACGACCTTGTCGACGATACAGACGCGAAATCAACAACAACCATGCTCGAATTAGAAAGGGCAAACATCCAAACATCAACAATCATAAAACTCCTCTCCGCAGGTCTTCTCGGCCTCAAAAAAAACAGAAAACTCGTTCCAACACGCTGGTCAATAACAGCAGTCGATGACACACTCTCAAAAGAAAAACTCAAACGAATCCGCTACTATCCTGAAATTGCTGAGATACAAATCTTCCACGCAGAATACCTCGGCAACCACTACGAATTCCTTCTCCTTCCAGAAAAATACTCCTTCGAAGTCATTGAAATCGCACAGACAACACACGACAGCTGGCACGACTACGAATCCTTCTTCCCACGAAAAAAATATGCCGACTCAGTCACCGGCGCCTACTACGCAAACCGCTTAGCACTCACAGAATACCTTGAAAAAATAAAACGCCAAGCATCCTGCATTGTCTTCCGCGAGATCCGTCCAGAGTATACTGATCCATTAGGGGTCGGTATCCTCAGACAAACAAGCAGAGAAGCATTTTTCAACAGACCACAAACCACATCCTCAATCCAAGAAGCCTTGCAGATAATTCAAACCCGCCTCAAACAACCAATAAAAAACTATACAAAAGAATCAATCATCCTCAAAAACCACGGAAAACAAAAAAGAATCTCGGATTTTTTCTAACAACACATAACATTTTAAACCAGAAAAAATAAACAGCACAATGAAAGAATTTCATATAGAAGATAACAAACCAGTAGATCTAAAAAGACTACAAACAGAAAGAATGTCACAAGATCAATTCATAACGGCACACAAAAGTCTAATACTCGTCTGTCACGACTGCTTTATAGAATACAAAGGAGGAATCCTGCTCGTAACCAGAAATAATCTCCCTGCGAAAGATATCCTCTGGCCCATAGGCGGCAGAGCTATACGAGGTCTCACAATAGAAAAATCCCTAGAAAATAAAGTAAAAGAAGAATGCAATCTTGACATTACAAAAGTACAGTTTCTTGGATGCAGCAGAACAACATTCCAAACAGATCCCTTTGGACACGGAAAAGGAACAGATTCGTTCAATATAGTCTATTTCGCGCATGGCACAGGCGAATTAAGACTTGACAAGCTCCATAAATCACCCGCGCTTATAGTCCCAAACAAAACACCACAGCTGCTCGAAAAAAATCATGGGTGCTCCATATTAGTATATACACAAGAACTAAAAAACAAACTCCACCCATATGTGCAGGAATATCTCGACAAAGCAATCACCCATCTAAAAAGTTAATTGACAAAGCAGTCACTTACCCTCAGCAATCGCATGCTTAATATTCCTTATCAATTGTTTCATACTATCCTCGAGCTGCTGCTTATTCTTTGTTCCTGTACATACTAATTTCCCATTAGAGAACAATAAGAACGTCGCAGGAGGATCGACAAGCTTATACACTAATCCAGGAAACTGCTCAGGCTCATACTCTGTATTCTCCAACTGGAGCGCAAGCACATTCAAGTTCAAGTTCAAATCAATACTCCCCGAAGCAACAATATTCTGAACAGTAATCTTCGGTTTTTCAGTAATCTTCACACCGATCTTCGCAATCTGCCGAATAACAGCATTAATAACCTCCTTTACCTGTCCAACACTCTTTGTTCCGGTACATACCAAATTCCCCGAGGAAAAAACCAAAACAGCAGACTTAGGATCTTTAACCCTCAACACAAGCCCAGGAAACTGTTCAGGATTATACTCGGTATTACTCTGCGTCCGTGCCAGTTTTGTTAAAGAAACCGGTTTTCCCAATGAAGTCGTAGCCACAATATTCTGAATCTTCAAGTTCGAAGCGCTAGATGTTGATAGCCCCATCTCATCACTACTCTTTATAAAGACGTGCTATTTATAAACCTTCCCACGCTAAAAATCATAGCTCAAATCGTAGCAATCTCTTCTTTTCAGGAAATCCCCTTCCCCAAACCCTCATAGCCCTTCTGTAACGGTAAAAAGCCCTTCCAACAAAAAAGAGTACAACACCGCCAACAAGAATAACACCGATAATACCAAAACGGCGCTGCTGCAAATCCGAGAAAACTAACCCTGTTGTAATACCACGAGACGGCAAGTAAAGAGTCCTATTAACATCGATCTTTGCTGTGCCATCATCAAGAGTCATACTAAAACGAAACTCCCCAAACGAATCCTTCGGCAGAGTAAATCGTATTGAATCCTCAACAGAAGCTCCAGGAGAGAGCTCTCTATGCGTTCGGTCCTTATATCGTAGAACTCCATCAAAATCACTGAACACGTAATCAATATCAATACTATGATCTATACGAGCATATTCAGTCATCGAAAAACGAACCTCAAGTTCATTTCTAGCAAGAGTATAGTCAAGAATCTGCGCTTCAAATGTGTTCCGGTACGTGCTAACAAGAATACGTGTCTCCCACGAACCCTCATCGCACTGAACATGAACATCAGAATCATAAGTTCCAGGCTCAACATCAGGAGAAACACGAACACCGAGTGTATACGTAGACCTCTCGCCAGGACTAAGCCCTTTAACATCGTTATTTGAAAACCATGGCGAAGAAACACCGCCAAAAATCAAGCTACAATTATTCAAAAATATATTTCCATTATTTAAAACACCCAGAACAAGCGCCCCATCACTTCCTCGTTTAAGAACAACATGTTCAACCTCAGAAAACGAGAGAGATGGCTGAGGAGGCTTCTTAGCAAAACCTCCACCGCCTCCGCCTCCACCACCAGAACCTCCACCGCCTCCGCCTCCACCACCAGAACCTCCACCAGAGCCTCCGCCGCCTCCTCCGCCACCACCAGAACCCGTGCCAACACTAAAACTCGAACTCGTCGAATTAACATTCCCAGCAGAATCATTAACATAAAAGTTCAACATGAAACTAGCATCACTACTCACATTAAAGCTTCCGCTTCCTGCACTACATGAAACACTAGTATTACTAATCTCAGGACTTGCTCCACTAAATACGTTATACCAACAATTCCCAATGTTAACATCACTAACACTAAACGTCAAAGGAATAGCTATTCGGGAGGTCTTTGTTCCGACTGGTTCGCTAACACTAACACTCGGAAAGGTCGTATCAACACCAACCGTTCTATTTTGGGACGAAGCACTATTCCCAAGTGTATCATTACAACTAACTCCCCATAAATAATTCCCATCCGCAACGTTACTTAGATTGAACCTGCTCAAAGCCCCAGAAACAACTGTGCTATTAGCCTGATTCAACGCAAATGTCCCGCTAAAGTTTCCCCACAACTCACAAGCTGCTAAGTCAACATCCGTAGGCGTATAAACAAAAGAAGCAACACTAGAATTCAAATATGCGCCAACAGCAGG
>CAZBTP010000033.1:0-6365 GCA_964494915.1 Candidatus Woesearchaeota archaeon | reverse complement strand
TATCCTTTTAAGTTTCTTCTTTCTTCTGATAAAAGAATTTCACACCATCTTATTGTTTCTTCATTATTTAAATTAATTTGATAGAACTTAGCATTTCCTAAATCCGAAGATAAAACAATATCATTCTTCTCTAGTTCTTTTAAGATTTTAAATGCACTGCCTACACTTATACTCAACTTCTTAGAAATCTGATTGATATTAACAAGTTCTAAATTTCTCAGTAAGTAGAGTATTATCTTCCTTGTGTTTTTCGGTATCATCTTATATTTTCACTTAAAGTGAATAATTATTCATTATTAATGAACGTTTATAAATCTTCCGATTGCTGATTAAAACTCAAAGGAATTTCAGCAAGATTAATATTTAAAAGATATTCTAAATTTTAAAAGAGAGAATTTTTGGGCAAACATTTGTGGAGTGGAGGCTAGTATGTTGGAACTGCTGGAATAGTTACGGCTGAAAGTATTCAGAAGTGTATTCAAGCGTAGACTAAGGCAAATTAACTCGATGATTAAAATCGCTCAGTTTTCTTTGCCGTCCATTACAATTATAAACGTGGAGTTCTATTAGAGATTATGAGCGTGAAACGAGGTAGTGCTTTGACATTAGAGACTGTTATCGTTTTCATTCTTGTCGCTATTGCATTTTTGCTTGTTCTTGGGTTTGTTTATTACGGTGATATTTTCTCTTCGTCTAAAAGCGATATTTGTCATCTTTCTGTTATCGAGAGGGCATCTTTGAGGGGAGGTTTGCAGACGATTGTACCGTTGCAGTGTGTAACAGAGAAGGTTTGTTTGCATGATCGTCGTTCTGAGGAATGTTCTTCGTTTGCTGGCGAGAAAGATGTCCGTGATGTTTTTTTAACGTCTGATTCGGTATCGGCAGCGAGGGCTATTGAACAGACGATTGCGGATGAGATGCTTGCATGTTGGAAGATGATGGGGGAGGGGAAGATCGATGTTTTTTACTCTGGTGTTTTGGCGTATTATAATCTCGAGAAGCAGAGTGTTGGTTGTTTGATTTGTTCTCGGCTGGGGTTTTCATTTGATGATCAGAATAAAGAGAGTATTTTAGGGAACGTTAATATTCAGCGGTATCTGCAGGAAACACAGGCGCCAGGGAGCCGTTATACTTACTTGGAGAACTTTCTTGGGGCTGGAGTGAAGGCGACTGTTGTGCCAACTGAAGAGATTTTGGGGGCGCAGGGAAAGGCTCTTAATGGGGGCGAGAGTGATGATTTGAAGATTGTTTCGTTTGATCGTGAGCGTGATGAGATGGCTGTTGTGTTTACTCAGATTCATACTGATACGAGCAGCGACGTTGCTGCTAAGTTGATAGGGTTAGGCGCGACTGCTGGAGGAGCAGTGCTCTTTACCCCTGTTAGGCGTGTCGCAACGAAGTTTATTCTTACCTTGCCCGGAGCTATTGTTGCCGGGAGCGCTGTTGCTGGTGTAACTCTTTATACACTTCATGAAGCATATAAAGGGCGTGCAGCTGCGGCTAGTTATTGTGGACCGTTTGTGAGCGATTCAACAAAGAGCAGTGCAGGATGTAGTGTTGTTCAGGTTGTTCCGTATGATCGAGGGACGATTAATCAGCTGTGTGGTTACATAGAGGGGGCTCCATGAAAGATAAACGTGGGGAGTTTCTTCTCAAGGAGATATTGGGAATCGTGCTTGCGGTTATTATCTTTCTTATTTTTATAGGAGTGGCAATTCTTATTTACCGTCATCTCACTACAAGTTCTGATGTTGAGAGTGCGAAGTCTATTATGGGCGTGATTGATGGAAAGATTCGGGCATTAGAGGAGGGAGAGAAGAATACTTTTTCTGTGCGAGGAGTGAATGCTGCTGATTGGTATTTGTTCGGATGGGGCGGGAATGATCCTCGAAAGCCTGATCGATGCTACTTTGAAAATTGTGTGTGCTTATGTAAACTAACAGGGAATGGCGAGAAAGAGGATTGCCAGGATCGTCAGCGTGCTTTTTGCCGGGCGTTTGAGGAGGAGCATATCTTTGTCGAGAGTTATGATTATATTTTACCGCGTTCTGTTGATGTGGGGGTTGGTGCTCCTGGATATGGGATTCCTGGAGGGGTTCAGGTGGAAAGTAGGATTTCTATGCGATCTGCGAAATTTCTAGATCTTGAGATTGAACGAGGGAAGGACGAGCAAGGGCGATTTTTGCGTATTCGGTGGTATAGTGATGCGTATCTGGCGCAGAACGATCGCGGAACATGATGTATAGGCGAGGTGATATGCTATGGAATATTGTTTTGTTTGTTTCTTTAGACGTGATGTTTGTTGTTTTGATGTTTTTCTATATCTATGATCTGCGTGGAGCTGCTCATATGTCTGCGCAGGTTTATGCACAGGATCTTAGTCGGTTGATTAACATTGCCGAGCCGGGTGATGAGTTTCAGATTAATGTGCACCAGGCAAGTGTGATTGCTCTGCGGAATGAGGTTGGTAGTTTGAGTGAGATTTTTCAATTTGATAATGTAGGGAATGAGGTGTGTGTTAAGCTTAGTCGTGGGAGGGCAGGGTGTTACTCGTATTTTAATGATGTTGATATTGTTGATAGTCGGATTGAGCGGATTGATGTTACGCAAAGTGTGAATGTGCTGCGTTTTCGTGTTGTTGAGAAGCAGCGGAGGAGCGATGTATCGTAGAGGGACGATTGGCGAGCAGCTTACTGGAGCAGGGATTCTTTTTCTTTTGTTTGTTATTATTGCTCTCGGGATTGTGGCTGGGAAATTTTTGTTTTATGGACAGGATTTTGATTTTCGGAAGGCCGATGCGGCGGTGTTGCATGAGCGATTGAGGGCGTGTATTGTTGGAACACGTGTTCTTGATGGTTTTGGTGTTGATTGGAATGTTGATGATTTCTTTGAGCTATGTCGTTTGAACAGGAAGGTTATTGAGGAGTATTTTTTAGTTTTGATTGAGGTTGATGGGAGTGTCGTTTATTCATGGAAGGGCGATCGTGTTTCGTGTGCGCTTGGAGAGAAGAATGAACGTTATCCTTCTTGTGTCGGGAGCTCGTTTGTAAAGGAGATTGATGGGGAATCAAAGAAGGTTTATCTTTTGACAGGGAGTGATCAAAGAATACGGAGGAAGCTTTCATGAGGATTTTGCGAGATCGTCGGGGAATTTTGACTGGAAGGTATTTGACTGGCCCCTTTGTGATCTTGTTTGTCGTATTTATTATGGGGTTGTTTGTTGCTTTGAGCGCTGCTCTGTCGTTTTTTAATGGTCCGCGATTTCCTCCATCTTTCGGATATGGTTTTTCAGGGAGTGATTTTTTCTTGGAAGAGATTTCAGTTTTGGGGCAGGATGGACGTCAGCGCGTTATCTCGGTTGAAGATCTTGCTATTGAATTCGTTCAGGGAAAGAGGAGTCGGCGTGAGATTGACGATGTTTTGCGTTCGTTTGTCAGTGAGGAGCGGCCATGTATTGTTTTGTATAAAGCGAGCGATAGTTCGTTATTAACTGGGGAGAAGGGTTTTCGATTGAAAGACGGTAAGATTGAGGCGATGCGCGGGAATCTCCGCGATTATTTTCCTGATGTTGAGCGGTTACCTCTTCGACGTTTAGTTGTTGAGTATGAGGGTGTTCATGAGGAGATTTATTATTATGGTGGGAGGTGTTCATGAATCGTCGAGGAGATTTACCTATTGGATTGATGATTGTTGTTGCTCTCGCTTTGTCGCTCGCAGCGCTGTATTCTTTTGTGAGTTATTCTGTTCGTTTTGAAGAAACGTCGCGTATGTTATACGAGATTGGTCTTGATGTCGTGTATGGTTGGAAGTACGCGGAGCATTATGCGCGGGTTCTTGGACGTGAGGTTGTTTTGTGTGAGCAGGTTGGTGCTTCGGAGGAGTTGTGCGCGATTAAAGACTTGAAAGAACGGTTTATGGCTGCTGCTGCATTGCGTGATTACAAAACTAGATTGACTGGAAACTTCTTTGGGAAGATTCGGAATGGGGAATTTGAGTTTGTGTGCGATCGCGCGTTTTGTTTGTTGAAGATTGAGGATGTTGGTATACGTGCTGTGCGGGATGTGCATTCGTTTGAGCGTATGTTCGATTTGTGTTTGCAATTTGATATGCAAGGGAAGGTTGTGGGAAGGAGCTGCAAAGATTTATAAATAAATGGCGCTTGAAGGAGGGATGTGGGAAAAGAGGTTTCATAAACGAGGGCAGGATTTGTCGATTGGGACGTTGATTTTGATTGTTCTCGGGATTGTCGTGCTTGTTCTTTTGATCCTTGGTTTTAGTCTAGGATGGAGTAATTTATGGGAGAAGATTAATATTTTTCAGGGGGGATCTTCGATAGAGAGCGTTGTACAGGCGTGTAATATTGCGGTTTCGTCGCAGGCAACGTATTCGTATTGTAATACGTTCCATAAGATTAAGATTGACGGTGTTACAGAGTATGTGAATTGTTTAGACTCGCGTGTGCAGCTAGGATTGGGAGAGAAGCTGGAGTGTGGAAACGTAGCAGATCTCATAAGGGAAAAGTGTGAAAGTCTTAAGTTGACTGCTGAACAAAAGAGGAAAGTTAAGGTTAATGGTGCATCGTGTCCTGGGGCGACTAATGTACCTGCAGTTGTACCAGGGAGGGATGATATCCTCGGTTGACGAAGGTACAAGGGGAAAATGCTAATTAATCTTAGGGATCGAAGGGGGTTTGAGTTAGCAATATCGACGATCGTGATTCTTGTTTTGGGATTGTTTGTTTTGATTGGGTTGGCGTTGCTTGTTGGCGGAGGGATTGATGTGTTTAAGAGCTCGACAAAGCCATTTTTTGATACAACGAGTGTGAGCTCTATAAAGCAGGCATGTCAGTTGGCGTGTGAGGGCAGGGATAGGATAACGTATTGTTGTAAGAAGTATGATATTGATGATGAGAAGGTTGGTTGTGGAGATCGGCGATTAGAGATTCAGTGTGGGTTGGAGTGCCGGGATTTTCAGTGTGAGGGCTGATTACTGAGGTTGAATTTTTATGGATTATGGATATTTTGAGCGAAGGAAGACACGGAAGGATAAGCGCATGAAACGAATGTATAGAAGGTATAAGCGAGGGGGGATGCAGAGGAGCGTGAATGTTGTGTTGCGTGGAAGGTGAGATGATTCTTTGGAAAAGATGGAAATACGTTCATTGAAATGAAAGAGTTCTGGGATGACAAAGTGGATGGGAACTTGGAAAATGCGTGAGTTTAGGGATAGAAATTGACGCTAGATTTATAATTTCGAGCCTCAAACTGGGACATAATTTACTTTTCTTAGTTTTTCCTCTTAAACAAACGATCTAGTTTAGGATTTAGCTCTAGCAGAAATTCATAACAAGATTTGGCATAGTCTTTCTCGTAGAGCTTACCATAATAGTTTATTCCATTTCTAGCCTGCCTTAGTTCATTTACAAATGAGACTTCAAAGTCAGAGAAAGAGAGATTTTTCATATATGCAACTTCTGCCTCATGAGCAAAATTCCCAGAAGCATTATATCCATCAAGAAGTAATTTAGCCCTAATTTTTTCTATTATAATGTCATGTATATCTTTTATTACTGAATTTGCATTGAACTCATCTATTCCCAGCTTTTCCACTCGATTTTTCAAACCAATAAAAGACTTTTGAGTTTCTTTTATCAGAAATTCTGCTCTTGGGATATTTGGAGATTGCTTTTTGACTATCTTTTCGTTTAGATAATAATTGAAATCAAAGGGAAGATTCATAGTCTTACACTCCCCTTTAGAATTATCCCATTTAAGATGCTTTCTTTTAAATTTTTATTAATTTTATCAAAACTATCAAAAAATTGAATAATTATTTTCCTGCTCATTTTGCTTTCGTAAATGGAAAGGTCTATCTTTTTTGTTAAGTTCCCCACCACTGCTATATCAACATCCGAATTAATGCTATCTTCTCCCCAGGAATAACTTCCAAATAATATAATCGTAGCACCCGGAAGTTTATCGAACAGATATTCAGCCAAACCAGATTCATAAATTACTCTGAGATTTTCCACTCTTTTTATGAAAAATACTGAATTTTTCTGGAGGTTAAGACTTATTTGTCGAGGTTTTGTATTTTTGTTTTTATTTAGTTTTATAATCCCCTCTTTTTCAAGGTTTTTAAGAGAGTTTGCAACAGCTGTTGGAGAAACTTTTAGGAGAAGAGCAATCTCTCTTTGGTTATAGCTATTTCCTGCGTTGATACACAAGAATTTTATTATTTCTCTTTCTAACCTGGTAAACTTTTCTTTATAGATATCCATATTAGTTTATAGTTATAAACTTAAGTTTATAAATCTTTGTATATAAAGTATAAAGGGTTAGCCTTTTTAGGTGCTAACCCCTTAG
>CAZBTP010000032.1:0-6583 GCA_964494915.1 Candidatus Woesearchaeota archaeon | reverse complement strand
CGAGGAGGAAAAAGAAGTGCATAAAGTCAAGTATAATAAGATCGGTATCTGCAAATTCTTCTGAAGGTAGGGTCTGCTATTGTCCAAAATGCTATGAAAAGATGGAATTCGTGTTTTATTCTAAGGGAGATAAGCCCCCTGATAAGAATAAGCTACCTACTTGGTTGGAAATGTAACGATTATCCTATCACAGAGTTGCCCGAAGGGCATTAACTTGTGTGACATAAGTGACTGAATTTTTCGACAAATTCTAAGTGACCACTAATTTTATAACATAATGGATTACAAAAATTATGATAAAAGTTGTTACAAGAATTGTTACACGACTTTGCCTAGAAAGCTTTATTAATAAGGTTTTATTTGTATAAGTCATGGAAGAGAACACTAGTTTCAAGAAAGTATTCTTGATTACTATGATTATTTCCTTGAGTTTAAGTGCATTGATTGGCATTATCCTCTTTCTTATTGGCGATTTCGGGGAAATAGAATCAAAAATCTTATTTACAACCTTAACTATTGGTGGCTTCAGTTTGACAGCGTTGTGTAGTTCTGCTTTGTATGACAAGCATAGATATGTTGCCTTTTCCTCTTTAGGAATGATTATTGCAGTTATAGGTTTTTTAAGTACTACTACTGCTATTTGGGAGATTCTTGATTTTGATGATATTTGGAAAATGATAATCATTTCAATTATTCTTTCTGCCTCGATTGCACATAGCTCTCTTTTGTTGCTAATAAAGTCGGAAAAAACAATTGTCAATGTATCTTTAGTATCGACCCTGTTATTTATTTCCATAGTTGCTATTATGTTGATAGTTTTAGTTCTTTCAGAGTTTGATTTAGATTTTGAGTTCTACTATCGACTTCTAGGAGTCTTCGCTATTCTTGATGTTTTAGGGACAATCGTAACTCCTATTATCTTAAAAGTCACTTCAATGAATCAATAATTTCTTACATTGTGCTCCCATTTAGAGACCTGTAAAAAAATTATGCCCCAGAAACTGGGCTTAAATTTATAAATTGTTTGTTTCTTAGAGCTTGATGATCGTTGGAAATGAGGTGATAGGTGCTCATGCGTTTTTGTTTGGACTTGCATTTTTATGGACGATATTTGCTGTTGTGCAGGATTTGAAAACACGAGAGGTTGCGAATTGGCTGACTTTCTCGTTGATTGCCTTTGCATTGACTTATAGAGCGTTTTATGCTGTTTCTGTTCGTGATTATCGGTTTTTTTTGCTTGGTTTGTTGGGGTTTTTTGTTTTTGTTTTGGCTTCTTATGGATTGTATTATGGACGAGTATTTGCGGGTGGTGATGCGAAGTTATTAATGGGATATGGCGCTCTTTTACCGTATTCTCAGTATGGCAGTTTGTTTTTTTTGAGCGCGGGTTTTTTGATTTTGTTGTTAACACTTGGAGCGGTTTATAGCCTTGCCTATAGCGCGTTTGTCATTGTGCCGCGGCACCGTGTGCTCTTTTGGCGTGCATTTCGGGAACGATGGAATAGTTATCGAAGCATGCTGATTGCAAGTGTTGGGTTGTTTGTGTTTTTTGTTGTTGTGAGTTTTTATTCTCTTCTGGGTGTGCCGTTTGTTTTTTTGACGATTGTGCCGTTGACGTATCTGTATACGAAGGCGGTTGAGAGCTGCATGATCAAACGAGTTGGTGCTTCGCGGCTTCGCGAGGGTGATTGGCTTGTGCATGATGTGCGCGTCGGCTCAATTCTTATTAAGAAGAGTGTTCATGGACTTCGTGGAGAGGATATTGTTGTTTTGCGAAAGGCTGATCGTGCTGTTGTTATTAAAGAAGGAGTACCGTTTGTGCCGGCATTTTTGTTTGCATTGATTGTTATGGTATACGTCGTGGTAGTTTTAGGGGCTTCGCTTGATGTTTTCTTTCTATTTTGATTTTTTCTGGTTCTGGTTTTTTTAGTTTTATTACTTCTGTGTTTATTTCTTTCAGCGTTTTTTCGAGTTCTTCTTTCTCAACGCGCTGGCGTTCGTGTGGAGGGGTGAGTGGTGTTTCATATTCAGGGATAAGTTCAAGGACGACTTCACCAAATTTTTTGATTGGGCGAACGATGACGTTATTTGCATTGAGGTTTGTTTTTATTTTGTCTGCAAGTTTTTTCGCGATTTCCATTATTGTTGGAGGGATTTTTGGTGTTTCATCGATCTCTTGCTTTGGGATTATAAGGACATGGCCTTTTGAGGCTGGCATGATTTCGAGGACTGCGAGGATTTCGGGGTTTTCTTCGACGATTGTTGCGGGGATTTCTTTTTGGACAATAAGACGGTAGACTCTTTCTCTTGATTTTTGTTGTTCAAGCATTGTTTCGATTGCTTGTTCTGATAAGGAATCGATTTGTTCGAGCGCTTCTTTCCGTTTATCTGGAGAGAGGTTTTTTACTTGTCCTTGTAGTTGATGTTTTGCTTCTGCGATTTCTTCGTTTGAGAGTGTCATGTGATTGAGAGAAAAGGAGGTTTTATATAGTTTTTTCTCATGTGTATCTGCTTAGAATTATAAAGTTACTAGGACAACTTTATGTTACAACTTTGATAATGTCAAGATGTTACGACATCTTGAGCATGCTCAAGAACTGGGAGTTCTTGACATTGCCAAATTACCTCTATTACGAAAGATCTAATTTAATGAATGCTAATAATATCGAAGACAAATATGATACCTTAGTTATTTTTTCAAGGTAAATTTTAAAGATTAGCAGATTTTAGCTTTAGAAAGCTTGGTAATTACTCTCGTGTGTGGACTGCACACTTCTAGCCAAAGATTCTTCGGTAGTCTTCGATGTTTAGTGAGGAGACATTGGGGAGTGAGAGCAGTGTTTGTTCGATTATGCTGGTGTCTTGCTCTTCTGGCCAGGCGAATTTGAGGTAGAGGGCTATGAGACCAAAGGCAAGTGGATTCTCTTCTGCTGTTATATTGAGTGCGCCTTCTTTTTCTAATGCTTCTTTCGCTTTTGTTTTTATTTCTTGGAGGTTTGCTGCTGGTGAGTCTGGCATTAGTTTTACGATGACTGCGACGAGGTTTTTCATATGCTAATCAAGGAAACTACAGTTTTTAAACTGTGGGGGAATTGATTCCCCAAATTATTTATGCATCTGTAGGATCTGTGCAGATAAAGACAGTTAGAGAGTATGTGAGAGATCGAGACGCCCATCGCGCGTTAGGAAACCGCACCTTTTAAGGTGCGGAGGACGTTATATTCTTTTTTTGTTCGGAGATACTGATTGCTTCGAAAGATTAATAAAGTAATAGACATCTCAGATAACATGTTAACGAAAAGGTGGTATATTTTTAGAAGTATTTTTCTATGGATTATAATTTCTGTTATTTTTATTATTCCTTCTTTTTATATCGCATGTGGCTCTCGGCCTTTTATTACAGAGGTAGGTTCAAATGGAGTTTTTCCTGCTGTTTGCGGCAGGGGGCAGTTCAATTTCGAGTATATCTATTCTTATGTAGAGATGGCGGATTCTATTCTAATACCGTTATCTCTTCCAAAGAATACAATGATAGTCTACTCTAAAACTATCTCTTTTATTTTGTATTTCTCTCTTTTTATTTTAATAGGATATTTGCGGGGTAATAACGGGTTCGCAAAGGAAGGGATTAAAAGTTCCATTAAAGAAAATAAAGGATCGGAATTTGGAAAAGAATTTGTCTCAGTCGGGATAATTGTTACTTTAATTTATATAATTACTTTGCTTTGGGTGTCATTACTCGTCTTACCTATTACAATTGGGTTTGCTCTTCTCGGAAAGTCTAGCCTTACCGGAGACTTCTTAATAGACGCAGGATATTACATATCTGTATTACTGACACTCGCTTTATTTATTATTATAATAATGTCAATACAAGCATTAATTGGTTTATTGAAAAGAAAAGAATGGTCTAGAAAAATAGTTATGGGCTTAGCTTTTGTTATACTAGGATATTCCGTCTTGAATGCTAGTTATATTGCTGTAGCATTGAGCAAAGGTTTTACAAGAGCCTTTAGTGCATTTGGTTTGGTACTCGAATTGATATATATTTCTACTTCAATTTTAGTTCTTTATTTTATGATTAAAAATAAAAAATCAAGAAATTTCTTTCGCCCACAGTTAAATAAGCGATCGTAAAAATTAGTTAACAATATCTAAAAACGAAACTTCTCAAAATAAAAAACTTCTTCAACAAAATTGTTGGCTCGAGCAAACTATTTTAAACCCTGGAGTGTATAAAGGATGATGGGTGATGAAGGTGCTGAACAGCCGTATTCGTGGGATCGGTTTTTTGCTGAGATTAATACACGGATTCGGGATTTGGAGGAAAAGCAGCGTTTGTTAAAAGAGAGGGTTTTGTTGGTGAGTGGAAGTTTCATGAAGGAGCGGGAGAAGAATGTCTCTGAGATTCAGGAGATGAAGAAGGCGATTTTACGATTGCAGGAAGAGAATCGACGTTTGAAAGAGATGGTTGTGAGGATTAGCGAGCGGGTTGATCAGTTGGCACGGAAAGAGGATGTGTTTATACTTCAGAGACAGTTTGATTTGTTTCGGGAGCGATAGATGATAGATGAGCGTGATATGAAAAGAAAGGAAGAGATTGCGAGTATTAAGGAAGCTGTTTCTTCGAGCGATGATTTGGAAGATTTATTACCTCCCTCGCCTTCTGAGCAGCAGGGACTTTTGTCACAACAGGCGCGTGATCGACTCGGAATGCCTGCACCAGCGGGAGCGCGTGTTGTTTCTGAAGAGTCTTTACCAGAACCGCCGATGCCTGTTGTCGGTAGTGAAATTGGGAAGAGCCTTAAGGGAGGTGTTCTTGAACTTCCTGGTGTGCCTGCTCCGGGCATGGCTCGTATGCAGTTTCCATTAGCTCGCGACTATGAGGGCATGCAACCGTCGATGAGTGCGCCGGCGTTTGCTGGAGATGTTCCTCGAGGTGTTGGACCTGACGTCGGCGGAGGAGGGCCGATTGTTGGAGAGGCGCAGCAACCTTTTGTTGAAGATGTTCAGATGTATGCGCCGCCAGCTGATGCGAATACGCAAGGAGTTGTGCCTGATCCGTATCAGGGAGTTGACTATGCGGCGAATGCCTATGCCCAGTATGAACAGCAGCCTGAGCCCGGACAATATCAACAATACCAGGAGGCTATGAGTTCTGATCTGATAAGTGAGATTGCTGAGCAGGTTGTGAGCGAGAAGCTTTCTGTTTTGCAGGATCGTTTTGAACGTGTGTTGGATTTTAAGAATGTTGTTGAGACGAGAGTTGCGAGTATTGACGAGCGTTTGCGACGGATTGAGCAGATTATTGATCGCTTGCAGCTTTCGCTTTTACAGCGTGTTGGAGATTATATGATGCACGTTGATGATCTGCGGCAGGAAGTTGTTGAGACACAGAAGTCGTTTAGAGCATTGCTGCCACGTAGTGGGCATCGTGTGGGGAAGGAATTATTATCAGGGCAGAAGAGTAGAGTACCTTAGCTTCGATTTGTGTTTCTTTTAGGTTATTAGTACATTTTCTGTTGAGTCCTAATATTAGTGGGAATCTGTGAAAACGCTTTAAATTAAGCATGAAACAAATGTTTTTATCAAGAATAAAATTGATTATTTTTTGTACTATTTTAGAAAGAAACCTTGGTTGCATACTAATTATCTCGTTTTTTAATAAAATCTTCCCTTAACTAGAGACCTCGCTCTTCGCCAATATAACCATCCACCCAAAAAAGCCAATACTCCGACAGCAGAAAGAATCAAAGCACCCCATGATTTTAGGACTATTGCCAAAACAATACCTAAAATTAACAACACTGTTCCCATAATAAAAGAGCCAATAGCTTTTAATCGCAGATCCCAGCCAGAAACTTTATAGCCAGTAGATAAAGCCCGTTCGCCAAAACTCTTTCGAGGTTGTTTTGCCACCATGTTAGATTATAGAAAACTGTTTATTTATTTGTTTTCGTTTAAGATATTTCTGCTGTTCATCTTTATTTTTTTGATGTTTAAACAATAAGAATCCTAAAAAGATAACAACTGCAAAGACAACGGTGAAAAGTATTTTTATAAGAAAAGAGGGCTTTGTTATATTTCCTTCTTTATTCTTAAACTCGCCAAAATCCATCCACATGAGGATTAATACACAAATAATAAAAATCGACCCTATAACCAGAGTCCAAAAGACAAAAGATTTGTCATTAGTTTTATAGTTCATATATCGACAAAGATAAACTATTTAAAAGCTTTTGGGTTATTAAATAAAGAGGTGTTAAGGTGGATGCAATTGTAACAGAGAACATACTAAAACGCTTTAAGGGGACTAACGTTCTTAACAAGCTCTCTCTATCAATAAAAGAGGGAGAAATATTTGGTCTTGTAGGAAGAAGCGGTTGTGGAAAGACGACTCTATTAAAAATTTTAATAGGCATGTTGAATTATGATTTAGGGACGCTGTACTTCAATGGTGAAAGAATTCACACTTTTAATAAAATCTAGGGAATTGATTAACTTTCGCACCAAAAAAGCTTAAAAATGAGCTAAACTACGACGATAATAATGAAAAAGGTGTTGTCAGACAGGTATTTTCTAG
>CAZBTP010000031.1:0-7201 GCA_964494915.1 Candidatus Woesearchaeota archaeon | reverse complement strand
GATTCAAACCTTTATTTTTTGGCTAATCAAGATTTATGTCTTTCCGGACAGAGCAGTTTTTCTGGATCTACTTCACAAAGCTAAGCTATTACCTTCTTGGCGAAGATTTAAAAACCCCCAATTATATTCCTTTCTGAAAGAATAAGGAAACAGACAAAAGAACAGCCTTTTGTTATGTCATTATCATTACAATGAAGAACGAGATTAACGAGGCACACGAAGCCGTAGATGGTTTCTCAGAGGATGCTTCAGACGCAAAGAGAAAGGTAATTATTCCGGGAGAAATAATTATCGCAGGAGAAGATTACCTTCCAGGAGAAGGAACACGACGCGTTGGCGAGAACATACTCGCAACAAGATTCGGTCTTGCAGAAACAGCAGGTAGAGTCGTCCGCGTTATCTCTATCTTTGGAGCATTTATCCCGCGTAAGAACAACGTTATTATTGGGCGAGTCACAGACATAACACACGCAGGCTGGCTCGTTGATATCGATGCCGCAGCACCAGGTTTCCTTCCAATTGAAGAATCTCCTCGGTTTATCAATCGGAACGAGATGGATCAGTACCTGGCAATCGGCGACGTTATAGCAGCAAAAATCTGGTCAATAAAATCCCGCGGTCTTGATCTAACGTTAAAGGGAAAAGGTCTCGGCAAACTCGAAAATGGGTTTATCTTTCGCATCATCCCAAGTCGCGTCCCCCGAGTAATTGGTCGCGAGGGAAGTATGGTCAATCTCATCAAAGAGCGTACAGGATGTAACATTACGGTCGGACAGAACGGTTGGATCTGGATTACAGGCCCCTCAACAGATGCAGAGGTCACAGCACGACATGCAATCGAATTTGTTACCGACAAAGTTCATATTAACGGTCTCACAGTAAAAGTAGAAGAGTGGTTTAACAAGAGAGAATCATAATGGTACACAAACGATCAGACGGAAGAAAGAACAATGAATTACGACCTATGAAGGCAAAAATAGGTGTCGTACCGAATGCAGATGGATCTGCAATGTTCGCTTTTGGTAACACACTTGCCATTGCAGCAGTTTATGGTCCACGGCAGTTACATCCGCAACATATGCAGAATCCTACACGAGGAATTCTCCGCTGCGTCTACGATCTCCTCAGTTTTTCAGTCTATGACCGAAAAAGACCAGGACCTTCAAGACGCTCCAACGAGATATCAAAGGTGACTGAATTGGCGCTTCTTCCAGCGCTTGATCTTGACGCATTTCCCAATAGCGTTATTGACGTACAGATCTACATATTACAAGCAGATGCAGGAACACGAACAGCGGGCATTAACGCAGCATCAATGGCGCTTGCTCACGCAGGCATTCCAATGCAGGATCTTGTCTGCTCAGTAGCAGTAGGAAAACTTGACAAAGATCTTATTGTTGATCTCACAAAAGAAGAAGAAGACTTTGAAGGCGGCGAGGGCGCAACCGATTTTGCAATAGCAAAATTTGCGACTCACGACAAATTCTCCCTCCTCCAGTTAGACGGAAAGATACAACCAGAGAAAGTAAAAGATGTTCTGGAACTCGGTGCAGAAGCATGCGAGAAGATCTATGAAGTACAAAAAAAAGCACTCAAGGAAGCAATCAGAGAGGAATCACCATGAGCAGTATGGATGTCACAAATCTTACAAAAAGAACATTAATGAAGATGTTCGCTGAAGGAAAGCGATTCGACGGAAGGGGATTACTCACTTCGAGAGATATAACCATTGAGTACAATATCTCGAATAAAGCAGAAGGAAGCGCCGGCGTTCGAATGGGAAAAACAGAAGTCGTTGTCGGTATAAAACTAACAATTGACGAGCCCTACCCAGACTCTCCCGATAAAGGTAATCTCATGGTATCAGGAGATCTCCTCCCGCTCGCTTCTCCTCGTTTTGAATCAGGGCCGCCAGGGTTTGAGGCAATAGAGCTCCTACGATTAGTCGATCGAGTTATCCGCGAATCAGGCATGATAGATCTCAAGAAACTCGTAGTAAAAGAAGGTGAAAAAGTATGGACCGTCATTATCGATATCTATCCAATTAACGATGACGGGAATCTTATCGATGCATCAACTATCGGTGCGATTGCAGCACTCAAAACAACACTCTTTCCAACAATAGATGCCGAAGGAAAAATAGATTACGAGAAAAAAACAGACAAAAAACTTCCGCTCTCAAAAGAAATCATTCCTCTTTCCTTCAGCTTCTTTAAACTAGGTAATGTAATAATTCTCGATCCTACACGCGAAGAAGAAGAAGCATGCGACGTACGAATCACCTTTGGTATGTCTCGTTGGAATGACCAATACATGATCAACTCATGCCAAAAAAAAGGAGAAACACCACTCACCCTCGAAGAAATAGCCACTATTATGGATCTCCTTCCAAAAAAATATGAGGAACTAAACAAAAAGCTTAAAAAGTTCCTCTAGATTTTTATCACAATGCAAGAGCAATTCACGAGATATGAGATCGCCAGAATAACCGGAGCACGCGCCCTCCAAATAGCAATGGATGCTCCGCTTCTCCTAAAACTTTCTGATACCGAACTTAAAGAAATGGGGTACGATGCCATCAAAATAGCAGAGCGCGAACTAAAAGAGAACGTTCTTCCAATTACAATCAGTCGCCCAACACCACGAAAACAGAGAGAAAAACTTCCCCACCTTAAAGAAGATCTTGTTTCAGATGAAGAACTCATCGCAAAAGAACAAGAGGTAGAAAAAGAAATCGCCGAGGAAGCAGAAAACCTTGGGTTTGTTAATGAAGGAGAAGACGAAGAAGTCGTAGAAGCAGAACCTCGAAAAGAAGAGCAATAAACGTTACGATCTATTTATTCAGAGTATATCAGGTAGATAGTCATATTTGTGTTCTTTAACTATTTGTAAGGTTTCATAACTTCTAATTAAATTAGGAAACTTTTCTTGTATATCCAAAATAATACCTCTTAATTCATCTGGAGTTCTAACAACCACCTCCAATATAAGATTCCAATGACCAAAACAATTATTAAAATAAATTAATTCAGGCTTGGATAAAAGAAACTCAAGAAGATTATTCTCCTCTTCCCTTCTAAGGTTTTTAACTCGAAAAAGTAGGGTGTACCATAAAAAACCAAGTTTATGTACATTTATATTCGCCCGATACCCCATAAGGATACCTTTTTCCGTTAGATCATTAACAATGTTCTTTACAGTTTTTCTCCCGAGACCCGCCTTTACTGCTATATCTGTTATTGTTAAACGCCCATTACTTCTTAAATACCTCAAAACTTTTTTCTCATTATTTTTAAGGGTGTTGTTAATAGACACATCAAAAAGTATTCTGGGTTCATCAGAATATTTAGTTTCTACAACATCCCGGTATACAAAGGAGTACGGACGAGGATGCGTGTTAAAGTTGATTATTATCTCACTTTCTTCAATATTTTCCTCAAACTTTGAGAACAAATCTACTACGAATCTATAAAGCTCTTTTGTATCTCTTGAGAAAACAGAAAAGTAAATATTCCAGGTTCCTATACATGTCGCAATCCAACCAACTTTTTCATTCTTAACCAAATAAGATAACAATTTATTCTCAATTTTCACAGAAGGTTTGCTAAATTTAAGAAATATTAAATATATTGAAAAACCTAGTTTAGAAGAATCTATAATGGGATAAACATGCGTGATTATTCCTTTATCAAAAAGCTTGTTAATTCTCAAAAGGGTTAGTTGTTTGGATATATTGAGCTTTTTTGCAATTGATGATATACTCGCTCTTCCATCGCTATCAAG
Organism: Candidatus Woesearchaeota archaeon; assembly: GCA_964494915.1. Taxonomy (GTDB): domain Archaea; phylum Nanobdellota; class Nanobdellia; order Pacearchaeales; family GW2011-AR1; genus UBA73. The sequence goes on along the minus strand of CAZBTP010000031.1, from coordinate 3,418 downwards.
GATTGCTAATATTTTTTTGTCTGTTTTGTCTATCATAAATTTGACAAATGGTATGGTTATTTAAATATTTTACCCAAATGTAAAAGAATATGACAATATGAATTCTTATATCTCCAAATGCTAAGATCACTATGACAGGTATAAAATGACACTAGAAGAAAAAACAGACACATACAGAAATAGTCGCTATGCACGAAGAGGATTTATAGATCTTGTCACAATTGGTGCGGGGATAATTGGTGCGGGGATGATCGTAGGAGGTGTTGTGAACTATTTAAGAAGGAGATCAAAAGATTCAGATTCGTCCGATTTTTCATCATCGAAAGACTCTGGAAAATATGATAGCAAGCACCATGGCTGCCCTGAGTGTGGTAGTACACATGGTCACAAAGACTGGTGTTCTGATCATAGAGGCCCTCATTGCGGAGGATGAAGTTAGAGAATGACACTCAAAAAGATAATCCAAAAAACAAAGAGGAATCTGGCCTCAATTGTCTTAGCTGGCTCAGGCCTTATCTCAACAGGATGTGACTGGAGCGAGCTTAGCTCTTTCTTCGCTAGCGGTGGCTCTCTAACAGATTACGTTTTGTTAGCTACTGGCGTTAATCAACCAACAGCTGTTGCAGGGTATACGACGACAGCAGGCGTTGCTAATTATTGCAGTATTAATTATAGTAGAACACCTGCCAAAAGTAGCCCCATAGGAGGACCAGATTTAGCGTCCGGACTTGGCGGAGCCATTGTAAGTCGTGGACTTACTTCCATGGCCGGCAGTTACAGCCCAAATCGACCAGTCTCTGTAGACGTAGGACCTTATAGAGCTCAGTACCAAGGGGTTCATGTTGATAATCCAAGATACTCTCCGCATGCGAACATTAGAGTTTCAAAAGCGAGAGGCCCACAATTTCCCGGTAAATATACGGTGCCCAGAAGCTTCCATATTCCTGCTACTCTGATAAGGGCGGCGAGTATTCCACTAACATTTATTACGATGATACCTAGTGCAGGCGATGGCATGATACCTCCACAAAACGCGTGTTATTCAGAATAGTTTAGATTATATCAATTTAAGAATCGTTAATTGCATGTTTACATAATATTAAAAACTTCTCTCTCCTCCCAATACAATGTTCCTCAAAGAGATCCGAGCACGAGAGATCAAAGACTCGCGCAGCGAGCCAACAATTGAAGTACAAGTCAACAACGCAAAAGCATCATCCCCTTCAGGAAAATCAACAGGAAAACACGAAACACCTTCTTATCATCACTCTTTAGAATGGAACATAAAATTTCTAAACAAATTTAACACAAATCTAGAAATTAATTCTTTTCAAGATCTAAGAAAACTTGAATCTCTGATTAAAAAACACGCGTATATAAGAGACGTTAAACAATTTGGTGCAAATGCCCTGGTCGCATTTGAGATCGCAATACTTCGCGCCCTCGCAAAAAAACAAAAAAAAGAACTTTGGCAAATCATCAACCCGAGAGCAAAAACGATCCCCGTACCGATCGGCAACGCAATTGGTGGTGGTCTCCATAGTCATAACAAAGACCATCCAACCTTCCAGGAATTCTTACTCATACCAAAAGCACCTTCTATAAAAGAAAACGTTCAAATCATGAGCAAGATCTATAAAAAACTAAAAAAAATACTGAAAGCGACAACAAGGAATGACGAAGGTGCTTGGCAAACAAATCTCCATGACGAAGAAATCCTCGCTATCCTCGCACAATTCAAAGAGATCCATGTCGGAATCGATATAGCCGCGTCCACATTTTACAAAAATAATCTTTATGAGTACAAAAATAAGACGCTTAATCGCAACGCACAGATATCATACATAAACTCGCTTATTACAAACTACGATCTATTCTATATAGAAGACCCCCTTAACGAAGAAGAGTATACCGGCTTTAAAAGAATAAAAAAACAAAGCCTTATCTCTAGCGACGATCTTACTGCAACACAAATCTCTCGTTTAAAAAAAGCAATAAAAACAAGATCAATGAACGCAATGATTATCAAGCCAAATCAAAACGGTTCTCTTTTAGAAATAAAAAAGATAATAGAAATCTGTAAACGTTCAAACATTGCCACAATAATCTCGCACCGATCCGGCGAAACACACGACACCGCGATCGCAGACCTGGCAGTTGCTTTCGAAACAGACTATATAAAGTGCGGCATCGCAACGCCCTGGAGAGAGGCAAAATTAAACCGTCTAGTTTCTATAGAAAACTCCCGAAGCAACACATTTAAATAATAGTTTTCTTTATTCTCAAAATGAACAAAAGAGGAATGCGAACTGTTCTCATACTAATTGCTGCCCTAGGAATCCTTATCATTCTTTTCACAGTGCCGCCAAAAACAGGAGGCATGGCGATTAAGACCGAGGATACAACGCGATCAGTCCTCTGTGTTGACTCAGACGGAAATTCGTTTAAAACAGGAATCTTTGTAAAAGGAGACGTAACACTCTACACACGAGCACAAGGCGCAGTGACACGGAAACACTATGGTGCACGATCAGATAACTGCCTAAGCAATGACATTCTTATCGAGCAATTATGTTCTGATACCGGGCTTTGGGTATCGTCATATAGGCAATGTCCTCCAGGCTATTCTTGTTACAACAGCGCATGTAGACGATAAGAACATTTAAAAATAACGATCGCTTCTCAATAAAATGCAAAAGAGGTTACAACTAAAAAACGATACGTTCCTCCATATAGTAATCCTCATCGGAAGCCTGACGCTCGCCACACTATTCTGGGCGCCAGAATCTCCACGCCTTAGTCCAACCTTAGTAAATGAATATCGTACAATAACAACCGATCCAACAGAGACCTATACCTGTACAGACACTGACGGAGCTCTCGGTCTCAAAAGCATTTATGAAAAAGGAATTGTCACACGAGAGCAAAGAGTAGGTCTTCTCGGCATAAAAAACCGTAAAGGAGGCGGTGTTGACCGCTGTCTCGGTCCCAACACCGTTGTCGAATACTCGTGTAATGATGAGGCCAGTTCTTTATCCTTCCTCTTTACCTGCCCGCCAGGATACTACTGCGATAGCGCTCGTGCTGCCTGCCGACGATAATTCCCAACAAGCAAATCTTTTTAAACCAACCATATTTCTTACCACCATGCCAAAAAAAAGTAAATTGGAAGAGAACATCTCAAGCGAAACAATCAAAGAACAGAAGAAGAAAAAATCGAGATCGAAAACTCAAAAAGAGTTAGAGCAGCAAAGTACAGCTAACGAGAGCGATAAGCTCATCAAGCTAAAAGAAAAACTCAGAGAAAAAGCAAAGAAGCTTGAAAGCGAGATAAAAGTAGACGAAGGAGATCTCAGAAAAAAGGTAAAGATCGAAGAAGAAAAAAAAGATATGCTTGTTCCCATAGAGGATTATCTTA
>CAZBTP010000030.1:0-7607 GCA_964494915.1 Candidatus Woesearchaeota archaeon | reverse complement strand
CTAGAAAATACCTGTCTGACAACACCTTTTTCATTATTATCGTCGTAGTTTAGCTTATTTTTAAGCTTTTTTGGTGCGAAAGTTAATCAATTCCCATATAATTTATAATAAAAATAGAAATTATAAAATGGAACACACAACAATCGCTGTATCTAAAGAAGTAAAAGAACAGATAATGGAATTTGGAAACAAAGGCGAGACATATTCAGAAATACTCAAAAGACTAATAGAAAGTGCAAGAAAAAGACAGTTACATGACTTATTGATGAATGAAGATGACACGATCCCCATAGAAGAAGCCATCAACAATTCTAAAAAGACCCAGCAAAAAGTAATAGATGAGATAAAAGATACATTAAGAAAATTTGGTGAAGATAAGTTTTAAACTATGTATTGATAATGTAACACATCCGACCACACTTTTTCACCTCAATAAGTGTTACATCAATAATTTAAGGCTCTCCAAGCGTACGCAATACCCTTGTGCCATCAGGGCATACATATGTTAAGAATAATGACTTTTAAAACTTTTTAAGTGAACAACGTAAGATCACGAGGCAACATTAATAGTGGATATTACAAAATGACTCAGATAAAAACGCAAATACTTTTATACTCAATCATACAACCAAGAACATGAAATCTCTCGAAGGCAAGGTTGCAATCATAACAGGCGGCAGCGAAGGAATAGGAAAAGGCATAGCAAAAGCCCTCGCGCAAAACGGAGTGTACGTCTACCTCATCGCGCGAACACAAGAAAAGCTCGAAGCTGCACAAAAAGAGATAGAAGCAGCTGGTGGACGCGCAGAAATAAGATCTGCAGATATTACCGATATTGGAGCAATGAAAGAAATTATTGAATGTGTTTATAATGACAATGGTCATTTAGATATATTTGTCAATAATGCGGGCACCTGGAAAGGACAATCGCTAGATACACCATTTGCAGATATCTGGGAGCTTATAGAATTGGATATGAAAGCTCCATATGAATTAACGTATTATTTAGTTAGCAAGTTTAAAGGAAAGAAAGAAAATAATCTAAAAATATTGACTGTTGCTTCTCAAGCGGCACTTGAGGTTATGGATTCTGGTCTTGGTTATGGGCCTGCTAAGATGGGACTTACTGCAGGGCTATTTCACATTGAGGAAGAATTACAAAAAAAAGGTATCGAAAATATTAAGCTTTACAGATTATACCCAAACACTGTCGCCACAGAAAAAATGATGAACGCGATTAGAGCCAATCAAGTTCAATACCCTGTTAAGTTAGAATCTGTTGTTGACGCTGCTGTTGATTTGCTTTTAGATAAGACGCCGACAAGAGACGTAAGAATTGGATTCTATCCGGGAAAAGGAATTGTAAGAACTTATCTTCCATCAAACTCTAACGATTTTTATCATCCAGCAAAAAAAACTGAGGAGGTTGTAGATTCAAGTTTCACGCCTCAAGATTTATTAAAATGAATTATTTTATCTTCATTACACCTTAGACAATGAACAACTATAAAAGAAACATACGAACCTTTATATAATTTCTATACCCTCTGCAACAATGGAGACAGAAAAAGAGGAAGAACATACAATCCATGTCCTCTCAGAAGTGCATCAACAGCTCAGAGAAAAAAATGCGATAAAACTCCGCGAGCTTTCAGACCACACAATCCACGCAGCATCGACAATCCAAGATCCAGGAAGCATTACACTTGCCGTCCTTGTCTACACACTCAGCAAACTAATTGAACGCGGCGATAACCAAAAACTCCCCCAATGGAATAGAATAGAAAGAGATATATCGCTCATAATCACACAAGCGATCAACGATATAAAAAACAAAAGACCATACGATAAAAAACTAATAAAAGCACGCGAATTACTCGAGATGCTCTCTCCAAATTTTAAATCATACATCCAAGACGTATTGAGAAAAGCTGCGATCAACAAAGGCTCTAAAATCTATGAACATGGCATCTCATTAGAACAAACAGCAAAGCTGCTCGGCCTCACGCTCTGGGAACTCTCAGAATATGTTGGACAACGAAACATCGGAGAAAATATCCAGAATCTTACAATGAACACAAAAAAACGAGCGCAAACAGCACAAGAGTTCTTTTCATGAATCATACAAAAAAAGTCCTTATCCTTGACTCAGGAACACTCATCAACCTTTCGATGAATGGCCTCCTCTACATACTCGAAGAGCTAAAAAAAACAACGTCAGTCAGATTAGCAATAACCAAAGCAGTTAAGTACGAAACAATTGACCGTCCCGCGGGCATTCCAAGATTCGAGCTAGGCGCGCTTGAAATCAACAACCTACTCATCTCAAACATCCTAGAACTCCCCCAATCATTTAATATCGAAGAGAAACAGCTAAACACACGCACAAACATTCTATTAGAAGAAGCAAATCACGCACTGCAATCCTATGACACTGCAATCACGATCGTCAGCACAGCAGAAATGTCCTGCCTTGCCCTCAGTTCCCTACTCGAAAAAGAAGGATTTGAGACACTCATAGCAATAGACGAAAGAACAACGCGCACGCTTTGTGAAAAACCAGAAAATCTAGAGCAGATCATGTCCTCAAAACTCCATCGAGAAATTACACTGAACAAAAAGAATCTCACTGAATTCAAGAACTACAGGTTTATCCGCTCAACAGAATTAGTCTATATCGCATACAAAAAAGGGCTTCTCAGAATCAAAGATCCAAAAGCCCTTGAGGCAGCGCTCTACGCCACAAAGTTCAAAGGCGCAGCAGTCTCCTTCGAAGAAATTAACATATTAAAAAAACTCTAAAAACGCCAAGGACCCTTCCCCAGTATATGGGCACGGAGGGAATGACGAAAAAAACTCCGTTAGAGAACTAATAATTATTTAATAGATTCAATTGACTTCATGAAACGGGACGCCTTCAATATCTCAACGCCAATAATCTTTCTATTTTCATCTAGCTCTATGTTTATCCCTGGAGCGATTTCTTCAAAACTGTCTTCCTCTCCTTCTTCCAAGTAGATAAACAACGAGTCCGATTCTTTATCATAGCTGTATTTATTTTTCATTTCCATCTTCCACTCATTACACGATTTATTATCTTTTCATCCGAAATTGGATGAATAGTAACAATCTCGATATAATTGTCTTTCCTTTCGTAGGCAATCATCATATTTCTGACTTTCTTATTGTATTTAAGCCTTTTTATTGCTATGTTTCTCTTCTCTAGAACATCAACAAATGTTTCATCTGGACTCTCTAAAATCAATTTAGGGTATTCATGAGGAATTCTTCTGATTTTTAACCTTAATTCTAAATGTTTTGTGTATCTTATTTCAATCACAAACACATTAATGTATTATTTATTATAAATCTTGTTAATTTGTAGGCTTTGCGTAAGTTTCAATAACATCTAGCAAAATAAGATAATCTTCTAAAGTTGTGTAATATAATTCGTGCAGTTATCTGCACGAATCTTACAGCATAAAGTATTTAAATTCTCTGTTGGAGTCTTTTTACCATATGGGCACGGAGGGAATCGAACCCCCGACTTCTGGGCTGGAGCCAGATATTATACCATTTAACTACGCACCCTTATAAAACCAAACAAACAACGTTTAAAAACATTTATAAACAAACTCGCCCTTTCTCAAATATGCCAAAAAAGAAGGTGAACCGTAAAATAGAAGAGGGAGAAAAACAAGAATCTATAGAAGAAGCTGTCCTAAAGAACCTTATTTCATTACAGAAAATAAACACTGATCTCGCGGAAAAATTTGACAGACTTGCAAAAGAAATCTCAACACTACTCGGTCTTTTTGAAGTAACGGCAAAAAACTTCTCCAAACATATAGCGCTTGGAGAATACGAAAAAGATAAAGAATTTCTAGAAAAAATAGATAAACTCCTCGATCAAAACAAAACACTTGCAAAAGGACTTACACTGATGGAAGAGCGTTTAAGAGAACGAGTCTATGGTCCACAACCACTCTCGCCGGCAGGCCAATCGCAGCCAGGCATGGCACAAGAGCAACTTGAACAAAAGAAGAAAACACAAGAAGAAGAATTTCAACCCTCAATACTTGCCCCTAATCGCCCTCTTCCACGATTCTAACATGGCCACCATAAAAGAGCCACAGGTAAAAGATACCCGGGAGCTATTCCTCAAAGAATTTGTCTGGCAGATTGTGAAAAGCATGCCGATCAAGCAAGAAGAAAAAGAAGAACAGCCCATAGAAGACGAGCAAATGGCACCAATGGTACAACAACAAAAACAACTGCCACAACTCCCACCACGCCAACAACAAATGCAGCGCAAACAGATCTTTCCTCAAAGAATACATCAACAAGTACACATCACACCACGACAACCGCTCCCACCAATGCAAAAGCAAGCAACAAAATCAAACATCGAGAAGCTCACGCTCGGAAAAATCGAACCGATCTTACGCGATCCAACAGTCCTCTCAGTTGAATGCCCTGGTCCTACAAAGAATGTTCTTGTCGGAAAAGTCAACGGCATTCAAACTGCGCCATTTTCTCTCACTCAAGAAGAAATCAACGGAATCATGAATGAGATCTCAGAAAAAACACGAATCCCAATCCTTCAAGGACTATTCAAAGCAGTCTACAACGATCTCCTCGTTACCGCAATAATCTCAGACTACATAGGAACTCGCTTCTTCATCCAAAAACGCACGCCCTTCGGAATGTATTAACAAAGCCTATATAAACAAAGATCTCGTTCATGAAAAATGAAAAAAGAGACAGTCATATTACTCATTGCGTCTCTACTCAGCATTACCGCAGTCATAATAACGGCAATCTTCACACAAGATATCGATTTCAGCCCAAGACCAGCAAGTACATCAAACAGACTTACAGAGTGTAAAACACTCCAATACAAAGGAGAGAACAAAATAAATCTCGTCTTTTTTGCTCCAGGAAACAGAGCGAAAGACTACGCAGACTTCTTTTTCGGAGTAAATCCTTTTATCTCCAACAAAGACATATTCAATATCTATTATATAGATGCATATAATCCAACATGCACGCTCTACAAAGATGTTGCACTCTATTGCTATTCACGTGAACTACTCAAAAAAGCATCCTCCTGTCCCAATGATTTCATCGTTGTTCTAGAAGAAGAAAAAATAGAGATCAGAAGCTCAAGTTATATGAATGTGATGAGTATTAACATAAATCACCCTCCGACAGTCCTCCTCCATGAATTCGGACACGCCTTCGCAAATCTAGCAGAAGAATACGTCCCCGCAACACTTCTCCCAAATGCAAAAAATTGCGTCAAAGAATGTAACGACTTCGTCTATCAAACAGACGGCTGTTTTGAAGGATGTTCAAAAGAAACGCATAAACGCTCAATCAACGAAGGAATTATGAGAACCCTCCTTACGAAAGAGTTTGGTACATATAACGAGAAAATAATTGAAGAAAAAATAAAAGAAAAAACAAGAATAGCCAATACTATAACAGGACAGGCGATACAGAAAAGACGCGATTGCAAGGCAGAGGAATATTACCTTATCGAAGGATCATACACTGGAGGAAACATTGCAGTCAATAAAAAAACACGCGAACAGGGCTGTGCAGGCACAAACGGCGCAGGTCCATACGTATTTGACATCATAACAGCAGATAGTACACTCGTAAGAACAGAAGAATTCGATCCAGTAAACATCTTCACCGATGCTCCAGACAAACAAAAAATAACAGGAAGAATATACGAAAACGAAGGCAAATTCCACCTCAAGGTTCCAATCATCGAAGACATAAACGCAATAGAGATAAGAAAAGACAACCAACCCCAAACAAAGACAATAATCAAAGAGGATTCAATACCATGCCGAATATAAAAAAAGAGTATCTCGTTATTCTCGCACTATGTACTATCCTCGCCGCGCTTATAGTCATTCAACACATAAAACTAACAGGATATGCAACACAGAGCAGCGCATCACAAAGCCAAATCTTCGAATTGCAAGAGACAACTCCATTAGTCTGCTCGATACTAACAAAGTCAATCCTCACCGACAACATCTGTTACACAAAAGAAACGCAAAAACTCGAAATAACACTCACCCGTACTGACGAGAAGATCCCTATATCAACACTGACCTTCAACTTCATAACACGAGCAAGAAGCACGATAAAATATACCTGTGAAAATAATCCTGTATCATGCGCAACATGTGAGATCCTCAACACAGGCACAAAAACATACTACTTCTCTCTCGCACCACATGAAGCAGGAAAAATCCTCTCCTTGACACTAGCCATCAACAATTGTCCTTCCCAAAAACAAAGATTACAACAACCAATCAAACAATGCTAGGACGAATCAAAAAAACTAGGGATAACTATCTCCCTAGTTTCATACTACTCACGCTCACAATTACAATCGCGATTCTAGTTGTCATACCATTCTCAAAATCGACATTACACTACGCCGATGCAGTCGGCCATACCTATTCAGCAAAATTCGTGAGAGAAAACCTCTTCCCTACGGCAAGTGGATGGAATCCAACGCAGGCGCTCGGCTACCCTCACAATCAATTCTATCCGCCATTATTCTCCTGGCTTGTAGCATTACTATCATTGCTCATACCCCTCGAAACAGCAGTGAAACTAATCATCTCACTTGCGCTTCTCTCTCTACCACTCTCAGGCTATCTATTCGCTCGCTCACTCATTCACAATAAAAATCAAGCACTTCTCTTCACAACGCTCTCGCTCGTATTCCTCTCTCTCCCAAGCTTCTGGTTTGCAGAAACGCATCTTGGAGTGAACATCGACTCGCTCTTCGAAGTCGGTTTTCTCGCGAACACACTTTCACTCCCGCTTCTCTTGATCTATTGCTCACGCGTACCAGTTCTCACTGAAAAAAGAACAATTCTACCTTCGATATTACTCGCGCTCCTCATACTCACACACTTCATAGCAGGGATTATCGGAGTTCTCTACACGCTTTCATGGGCCGTCATAAATAAAAAAAGAATAAAAACATGCACAAAACACTACATCCTCAGCTTTATGCTCACTGCATTCTGGTCTATTCCATTCGTACAAACAATTCAGTACTCCTCATCAGGACTAATTCCCCTCAGAATAAACACAATCTTCATCGGAACAATACTCGCAACATGTGCATTACTCATATACCTATTCAGAAGTCATAAGAACGAAAACCTAATGCAGCTTGGTCTTTTCTCACTCATGATTCTCACGTTCATCCTTCTCATCCATATCTTCCTTATAGGATTCCACACCTATCGTCTCGTCTTTATTTTCTACATTCTGAATATCCTTCTTTTCAGCATGTCCCTCATGATCAAAAAAAGAGCATTATACGTTATCATCATTCTCGCAATCCTCACAATGAACTTCTACATCAACCCACCATTCTATGCTGAACAAGAAAACGAAATACCAAATATAACAAACGTCACACGCCTCTTCTCGCTCAGTTCAAAAAGTCAAGATCTTCAACCACAAGTTCTCTGGTACCTTCTCCAAGAGAAGAATAATATAGAACTAGATTCAACAACATACAAAGAGTCAGCGCTCCACACAAAACAGATCAACGAACTCCT
>CAZBTP010000029.1:0-7990 GCA_964494915.1 Candidatus Woesearchaeota archaeon | reverse complement strand
TCCTACCTAAATTGTTTGAGATTAACTATTTTCTGGTTGAACTCCGGACAGAGCATATCTCATTGCTGTGTTGTATGATTCCCAATGTTACCGACGATAAAAATTATACGGACTTTTAACTTATCGAAGATAAAAGAATAATTGTACAACACAGCACCCTCATCACAACTATTATAAACAAAGTGCGCCCTTTAAGGGAATGAAAAAGGGAATTATACTGATTGCGAGCGATCATGCAGGTTTTTTTCTTAAAGAAAAGATAAAACTCTACCTGAAAAAGAAAAAACTAAACTATGAAGATGTTGGTCCCTTTGCCTATACGAAGGATGATGATTATCCTGATTATGCTTTTAGACTTTCTCGGAAGGTAGCGAAAAACCAGCACGCGAGAGGGATTTTAGTCTGTGGAACTGGAACAGGTATGGTTATTGCTGCAAATAAGGTGAGAGATATACGAGCAGTTGCGGCTTATGATGGGCCTTCAGCAAGGCTTTCTCGCCAGCATAACAACACCAATGTTCTCTGTCTTCCTGCCAGGCATTTTCCTCTTTCAAAGATACGATTACTTATAAAAACATGGCTTTCTACTCCCTTCATTCCTAAACCACGACATGTTCGTCGTATAAAAAAATTAAATTCGTTTCTCCAATGAATCATTGTATAATCCCGACCGTCTTTGCTACTACAAAATCTGAGTTTACACAACGTCTCGCAAGTGTTTTACCGCTCGCAAGACATATTCATCTCGATATAATGGATGGGAAGTTTGTAAAAACGTGTTCTCCGTCGCTTTCCTCGATGCCTCGCCTTCGGTATTCCACAAAGATCTTTGAAGCTCATCTCATGGTCAGCCATCCTAAGCGATATATTTTGAGACTAAAAGAGAAAGGTGTCAAGATAATTATTTTTCATTACGAGTCTCTTAAGGAGAATAGGATTCTTTCTCTTATACAGATGATACGCATACACAATTTGATACCGTGTATTGCGATTAATCCGGAAACACCAATTAAAAAAATAACTCCTTTTCTTACGAGCGTGGATAAGGTTATGATCATGGGTGTTCATCCTGGGAGAGAACATCAGCGTCTTCTTCGAGCAACGTACAAAAAGATACAAGAACTTAGGAGAGTCGATCCTTCGCTTATTATTCAGGTTGATGGTGGTATCTCACAAAAAAATATTAGGCGTCTTGCAGATGCAGGAGCTTCTCTTTTTAATATCGGATCTTCTATTGCAAATGCTGAGAACCCTTGGAAAGGGCTTCGCGGACTCGAGCGTATTCTTACCTCGTAAGAAAAAGAATTTTAAAGAGCACTTTCTTTATAACAAAAAGAATGAAAACGTTTATTGCGACATTTCCTGAACTGAAATTATTAGGGAAGAGAGTTGCAACGTTGTTTCATTGTGATTATACGACAATTATTTCGAGCACGTTTCCAGATAATGAATCGTATGTAAAGTTTATGCTCAATCCGAAAGACAAAACAGTTGTTATGATCGTGTCGTTCGCACAAGAACCTAATAAGAAATTGATTGAGTGTATGTTAGCAGCAGATGCTGCTCGCGAGTATGGTGCGAAAAAGGTTATCTTGGTGGCTACTTATCTTCCCTATATGAGACAAGATACGCATTTTGAGAATTATGATGCAGCATCGGCTTATACTATTGTGAAGATGCTCGCAATTCATTTCGATAAGATTGTGGCGATTGATCCGCATCTTCATAGAATCTCTTCACTACGGGAAATAGCAAAGAATGCTCGAGAAATAACAACGAGTAAACTTATTGCGGCATATATACAATCCCAGTATAAAGATTCGTTTCATATTGTTGGTCCGGACAAAGAAAGTTTCCATTGGGCGAGAGCTGTAGCGGCTCTTTTGGGGAGAAAAGCAATTATACTCAGAAAGGTAAGACACTCCTCAGCGCGTGTGACGATACAAGGAAAGCCGCTGGGAGAAAATGTTATTATTATTGATGATATCATCAGTACCGGTCATACGATCTTAGAGACTATAAAGATAGCAAAACAGTATCATGCGAAGAAGATCACGTGTATTGGAGTGCATGGTATCTTCGCGAATCATTCAGACAAGATGATAGAGCAGCATGCTACGATAGTTACAACAAATACGATTCCGAATAGGTATGCAAGGATTGATGTTGCGCCCCTGATTGTCTCGGAATTAGAGCGTCTCTTGTAACAAGGTTTCTATATTTTTAAAAACCTCAAGGTTTTTAATCCCTTGCGGATTGGCAATTCTATGACAAAACTGATTGAGCTGAAAGATGTAACGAAGTACTATGAGATGGGAGAGTCACTCGTGAAGGCTATTGATGGAATCTCTATTAGTATAGAAAAAGGAGATTTTGTTGCTATTATGGGTCCTTCTGGAAGTGGAAAATCTACTGCAATTAATCTCGTTGGATCGCTTGATCTTGCGACACATGGAGATATTTATTTAGATAACAAAGACATTGAACACCTCGACGAATCGCAGCTTGCGCAGATTCGTGGTAAAAAAATTGGTTTTATTTTTCAGAGTTTTAATCTGATTCCGAACCTTACGGCAAAAGAGAATGTCATGCTCCCTCTGTTGTTTCAAGATACGCTGAAAGAAGAGCGAGAATTACGTGCTGAGGAACTTCTTCGGCTTGTTGATCTCAGTGATCGGATGGATCACTATCCAAACCAACTTTCAGGAGGACAGCAACAGCGTGTTGCAATTGCTCGTGCACTCGCAAATGATCCTGAGGTTATTCTTGCTGATGAGCCGACAGGAAATCTTGACACAAAAACAGGGGAGCTTGTTCTTACGTTTCTTGAAAGGTTTAATAAAAAAGGGAAAACAATAATCCTGGTAACGCACGACCCTCGCCTCGCACAGAACCATGCAAAAACGATTTATTGGCTTAAGGATGGGAAGGTCGAGAAGGTAACGAAGAAGATTAATACTGTCTGGAAAGAGATAAGATCGGGAACTTCAGTAGAGTATTAACTAGTGAATTACAACAAAATAAGAAGGTTTTTAAATGGGGAATCATAGGCGACCTCATGGACATGAGGGCAGTTGTGGCAATTTTGTGTATCATTATCGGTATGATGAACGTGGCTTCAGCACTTACTATTAATTCGGTGAGTGTAGATACACTCCTTCCTGGACAGGAAGGGAGCATTCGGCTTGAGATAGAGAATACTTTTGATAAAGACGTGAGCGATGTCTCGCTCATTTTGCAGTTTAACACGATCCCTCTTATTCCCATTGGTTCGTCTGAGCAATCTATTGATGAGATTAAAGAAGACGATGAAGAGCGTTTTGTTTTTGGTGTTAAAGCAGCAACGGATATCAAACCGGGAGATTACGAAATACCTTATACCCTCAGTTATGAATTAGAAGGAAAGGAGAAATCGCGCCAGGGTTCTCTTGGTATAAAGGTGAGGGCAAATCCTGATCTTGCTTTTACTGTCACGAGTGATAATGCTGTTGAAGATCAGCAGGGACGTATTAATCTTAAGATTATTAACAAAGGATTTTCTGATGCGCGATTTGTGAATGTCAAAGCACTGGCTGATGGTTTTACGTTCCTTTCAGATGAGGAAGTATATATTGGGAGTGTTGACTCTGACGACTTTGAGACAGCAACGTTTGATGTTGTGTTTAATACGAAAGAAGCCTCGTTTAATGCGCTTATTGAGTATACTGATTTTGATAATAAAAAGATTACGAAAACACTTGCGCTTCCTCTTACCATTTACTCAAAAGAACAGGCTATTGAACTCGGAATAATTGAGAGGGATAATACTTTCGTCTATGGAGGGATTGCTCTTGCGCTCGTTTTTCTCTGGATACTTATTAGAATGATACGGAAACGTCGTCGACTCGCGCGAAGTATAAATAGTGAGAGAAGGTAATCTTATGCGTGTTGATTACCTGCTCTTTGCGCTTCGGAATCTAAAGAAGCGAGGTATTCGTTCATTGCTTACTATGATTGGTATTTTTATCGGTATTGCTGCAGTCGTTTCTCTTATTTCGCTTGGGCAGGGATTGAGAGAAGCGATTACCGGACAGTTCGCAGCACTTTCGACTGATAGGCTTGTTGTGAGTAATGCAGAAACAGGATTTGGCCCGCCTGGCAGTACTGCGGTGAAAAAACTTAGTGAACATGATCTTTCTCTTATTGAGGAAGTTCCGGGGGTGAGGTTTGCAACAAAGCGTATTATCCGTGTTGCGAAAGTAGAGTTCAATAAACTAACTAACTTTGAATTTGTTGGAAGTATTCCTGAAGACGAGGAGGGATTAGAATCGCTCTATGAAGCGTTTAGTCTTGAAGCGGCAGAAGGACGTCTCCTTACTAGTGAAGACAGGGGTAAGATTGTTATTGGTGACGATTTTATAAAAAATGATCCTTACAATAAACGTATTAGAGTAGGAAATACGCTCTCTATTCAAGGAAAGAACTTTGAGGTTGTTGGTCTCCTCAAGAGAGCAAGTACCTTTCAGCTTAACGGCGCGATATTTGTGCCTGAAGAGGATATGAAGAAAGCTCTCTCTATTGGTGATGAGATAGATCTTATTGTTGTTCGTGTGGAAGATGAACAACGCATTGAACAGACTGCTAAGGATATAGAAAGAAAACTTAGGAAAGACCGTGATCTTAAGGAAGGAGAGGAAGATTTTTCTGTTGAAACGCCAATTCAATCGCTTGAATCAGTAAACACAATTCTCTCTATTATTAATCTTGTTGTTTCTGGAATTGCAGCACTATCGCTCCTTGTGGGGGGCATTGGCATTGCGAATACTATGTATACTTCTGTGTTGGAACGGACAAAGGAGATTGGTGTTATGAAGGCGATTGGGGCGAGGAATCAGGATATTATTACGATCTTTCTTATTGAGTCAGCGCTCCTTGGACTTGTTGGAGGTATTATTGGAGCACTTATTGGACTTGGACTTGCTTTTTTGGTAGCAAATGCTGCAAATGCTGCGCTCGGGAATGTTATTTTTAAAGTAACGCTCTCTCTTCCGCTCCTTATTGGTGCAATTTTCTTTTCGCTCTTTGTCGGGATTCTCTCAGGGGTATTTCCTGCGCGAGAGGCGTCGCGCTTACACCCTGTGGAGGCATTGCGAAGATGATTGGTGATTTTTTTACACTTTCGTACCGTAATCTTAGAAAGAGGAGGGTTCGTTCTCTCCTTACACTCTTTGGTATCCTCATTGCAATTACGACGATCTTTGTTCTTATTAGTATCTCATTAGGGCTTGAAAAGGCTGTTGAGGAACAGTTCAGGTTGCTTGGAACTGATAAGATATTCATTCAGCCGCGAGGTCAGATTGCAGGACCTGGAACAGGTGGGGCGGCGATGCTTACTAAAAAGGATGTTGATGTCGTAAAAAAAGTTAATGGTATTAAGGATGTTTCTTATTGGGCGGCTGCATCAGCAAAGGTTAAACATGAAGATGAAGTCCGTTTTATTAACGCGGTTGGAATCGACCTTGAGAGTTCTGATCTTTTCATAGAAACAGGATCGTATGAGGCAGACGAGGGTCGCGTTCTTAAAAAAGGAGACGCAAAAGATGTTATGATAGGATCTCAATATAAGAATAAGAACTTTATCAAAAAACAGGTACGGATTGGAGATACGCTCCTCATTAATGATGTTCCTTTTGAGGTTAGAGGAATCCTTGAGCCTATTGGGAATCCGCCTGATGATCGCCTTATCTATATGCCGGAGGATGAATTTCGAATTCTTTTTGGAATTCGAGATAGGATTGACTTTATTGTTGCGCAGATTGAACCAACACAAGACATTAAAATAATTGCGCAACGTATTGAGAAAGAATTACGAGAATCTCGGGGTGTTTCAAAGAGATCAATTGATTTTTCTATTTTAACACCTGAAGAGATACTTGAGAGCTTTGGAACAGTACTTAACATTGTTACTGCATTCCTTATTGGAATTGCGGCACTATCGCTCCTCGTGGGGGGCATTGGCATTGCGAATACTATGTATACTTCTGTGCTAGAACGGACAAAGGAGATTGGCGTTATGAAGGCGATTGGGGCGAGGAATCAGGATATTATTACGATCTTTCTTATTGAGTCAGCGCTCCTTGGACTTGTTGGAGGGGGCATTGGTGTTATTCTCGGTATTGTGATTAGCAAATCTATAGAATATTATGCAATTACACAACTCAATACAAAACTTCTCCAAGCAGCTCTGCCGCCCGTGTTAGTTGTTGGCTGTCTTTTCTTTTCATCTTTTATTGGCGCTCTTTCTGGTGTTTGGCCTGCCTATCGTGCAACAAAGATAAAACCAGTCGAAGCATTGCGGTATGAGTGAGGGAATAAAATAAACGAACACAGCACCTGTGCTTCGCCTCTTGTCGGAGACTACCACAACAGGCGTAACCAGCTTAACTTCTGTGTTCGGAATGGGAACAGGTGTTTCCTGATTACTATGGCCGTGTTCAGTTTGTTTGGGGTTTCTTGGTTTTTAAAGTTTTCTTGAGCGCGGTGGTTAGGACATTTGGGCATTAAGAATGAAGTGAACTGAGGATTAGATATTTAGCTTCTTAATCTCTTTTCAGAGGATCTCTTATATAAAGAACATATTTGCCTTCTTTGTCTGGAAGATATTTGTTTGCAACTTCTAAAACCCGATCAGGAGTCACTGCATAATATCCTTTAAGACGTGATTCTGGAGTTAAGTTGTTATCAAGTTTTCCTTCTATTGCAGAAAAATGTCCTTCATTAGATTCAAAACCCTTAACGAAATCATATTTTGCTATTCTTCTAATTCTCTCCAGTGTTCTTTCTGGGACTATTTGACTTTTTACTCTTTGCATTTCTTCAAATATTGCTTCAACTGCTTCATTGATTCTTTTTGCTGGAACAGTTGCATTGATGTGCATTTCTCCACCATTGTAATCTCCATCGCAAGAAGATCCAACATCATAAGCTAAGCCTTTTTTTAATCCCATATTTTGAAAAAGAAAAGAGGTAGTATCTCCTCCAAGAATTTGTGACATTATTCTTAAAGAATAATTATCGGGATGTGTTTCAGTAGTGGCTGTATATGCTAAAGATATCTGTGCAGAACTTTCATCAGGATTATCTTGATTAATTCTTTCTGGTGCTGGTCTGTGAATTACAATCTTTTGAGGAACAGATAGTAATGCTGGAAATTCTTCTCTTGTATTTTCCCCTGCTGAAGCATCTCCGAAATATCTTTCAACTAACTCTTCAATATTTTCAGGCAATCCTCCAACGAGAATAAGATCCATATTGTTTGGATGAAAACCTCTTGTATGAAATCTTCTGATTTCTTCAAAATCCGCATTTCTGACAATATCTTCATTTCCTAAATTGAATCTTCCTTTTGGATGTCCTTGATAAAATATTGTGTTAAATTCAGAACCTGCAAGATAGGTTGGACTGCTCTTTGCATCAGAAATTTCTCGAAGGACTCTTTCTTTTTCTCCATTAACTCTATCTTGATCGAATCTTGGTTTTAAAGCATGATCGGATACATAGCTCATCCAAGCCTCAAAATCTTCTGAGAGCATCTGAGCTACAAAATTTGTTCTACCTATATTTGTGAAGGTGCCATAGTATCCAAATGATCTCCTTAAATCATCAGCAGTAATTGGATCATATTTTGCACTACCTCCTGTAACAAGGTAATGCTCTAAAAAATGAGCCATGCCTTCTTCCCCTTCCTTTTCATGAGACGAACCGTAGTTAACTCTTAATTTTCCAACAACTGTTTGTGTAGGGGTTCTTTGTAAAACTACAACTAATCCATTATTTAGTTTGTATTCTCTATACTGGTCATTAATAATTTCCATGGAAAACTAAGAAATATCAATCTTTTAAACCTTTGCATTTATAACTACTAAAGAATTACACATTTACCTTAAGCTATAAAATGTAAGTATATAGCTCCTCGAGAACTAATTCTTTAGAACATTCAATAATTCATTAT
>CAZBTP010000028.1:0-8566 GCA_964494915.1 Candidatus Woesearchaeota archaeon | reverse complement strand
ACACTAAGGGGTTAGCACCTAAAAAGGCTAACCCTTTATACTTTATATACAAACATTTAGTTTGCTATATGACCAATTTAAAGTTCAACCTTCGCAAAAAACAAGAAGGGCTCTAAATACTTTTCTTAAAGATCTATAAGGTTTCCAACAGAACCATCACGTCACATCAAGTTTTAAAAACTTCGACACGTATTAGTCCTATGGCTATAGTAAACAGCAGACCTGGCGACAAGGTCAAACTACGATTAGCATTAGAAGAAGTTGAAGGAACAGTATTAGAAAGTCCCGACCCAAGTAGTATCCTCTTAAAGCTCAATTCAGGGTATAATATTGGCATTCCTCAGGAAAATATCCTCGGAGGAAAAATTACGCAACACTATCACGAAGAATCTCCTCCAGAATTCCAACTGAAAAAAAGAAAAGAACTCGCATCGATCGGACTCGTTATTACCGGAGGAACGATCGCAAGTAAACTCGACCCAAGAACAGGAGGAGTAAAACCATTAACTGATCTGAACGAATTGCAACGCTTTTATCCTGATTTATTCGAAATAGCAAATGTAAAACGCATCGAAATGCCCTTTAAGATCGCATCAGAATCCATGAGCGCTGAACACTGGATTACCATTGCAAAAGCAGTAAAATCATTGCTAGACGATCCTGAAATAAAAGGCGTCGTAGTAACGCACGGTACTGACTTCTTACACTACACATCAGCCGCGCTCTCCTTCTTTTTACGTGACCTATCAAAGCCCGTTGTACTAACCTACAGTCAGCGAAGCATCGACAGAGCGAGCAGTGACGCACATCTTAACCTACAATGTGCGACGCGCATGGCGCTCTCAGACGCTGCTGAAGTAATGGTAGTAGGACACGCGACACTCAACGACGATTACTGCTATGCACTCCGCGGCACAAAAGTAAAAAAGATGCATTCCTCAAGGAGAGATGCATTCCAACCAATCAATGAAAGCCCAATAGCAAAGATCTTCACTAACAAGATTATCTTTCAAGCATCATACAAAAAAAGAACAAACAAAACAACGCAAGGAGACATAGGATTTAGCGATCGTATCGCATTACTAAAATTCTATCCAGGACAAGATCCAAACATACTAGATTTTTATGCATCGCATTACAGCGGTATTATCATTGAAGCCTCAGGACTCGGTCACCTACCAGTAAACGAAGCACAACACAATTGGCTCCCAAAACTAAAGAAATACATACGAGGAGGTTTTATCGTGTGTGCGGTCTCTCAAACAATAGTCGGACGAGTTGACCCCTACGTGTATTCAAACGGCCGCGAGCTCCTTGACGCAGGTATTATCTTCTTAGAAGACATGACCGCAGAAACCGCATTTGTCAAATTAGGATGGGTTCTCAGTCATCATGGCTGGAAAAAACACGTCAAAGAACGCATGCTCGAGAATGTCGCCGGAGAGTTATCACAACGATTACCGGTCACCGATAATATATTATAACCTATAAAGAAGTAACAAAAGGTTTAAATATAGGAAAAAGATACAGAAATAATGGCGCAAACATTGTTTACAATCGCTGACGAAGAGCTCATGCTATTCCTCAAGAGAACCGGAGAAGCGTTCTCAAAAGCAGATGTACCTCACATGTTCGTTGGAGGAATCGCACACCAGCTTTACGTCGCAAGGTACCTCTGTAATGCGTATAACCAAGATTTTTTGAGTATCGCAGAAAGCGACAAGATAGATATCCCAAAAAATTTTAGACCAACTGACAATGTCGATATAGCCCTAAAAATCGATGGCGATGATGGCTCTGAGGAAGCGAGGGTTGCAGCAGGCAGGCGATTATCTAAGATCCTAGAAACAGTAGTAACGACCGATCCTTTATTTTCATTATCAGAAAATGCACTAGTTTCGATTCGTGCTAAAAAAATAGGGTATGGAAAATCGGTCTTTATCCTCGACAATGACACTACCGATAATGAAGACTATAGAGAGATCACCCTAAACATCTTCTGCGGCCCAAATAGAGTACGAAAATTAGTGTTAGGAAAGGTAGATGAGCAACTTTTTGATATATTCTTAGAGAGAGCAGCCAATATAAGTATTCCCTATATCAGAGATAAAAAAGTAGAAGTTAAAGTCACTGATCAACACGATCATCTTGCTACCAAAATACTCAGAGGCAAGCCGTGGGACATAAGTGATTCCTTAACATTCTATCGATACGCAAGAGCAGCAAATGCGCCAATTGAACATCAAAAAGTGCTAAAAGTTCTTTATCCAAACGGCGTTACCGAAGGAGAGAAAGAATCAGACCTCTATCTGAAGTATAGTGCGCTTGTTGAGATGGATAAAATCTTAGAGAGAGACGAGACCTCTTAAAAGGTATTCTCGATAGCCCCTATAAGTCCGAGTTTCCTAAGTTGTGCATGCTCGTTTTTTCTGTATTGATGAACAATATCTGCTTTAGTATCATCATCAGGCCATGGTTCAATAAGAACCGCATCACCAGCCCGAAGCCAGAAGCGTCTACTAAACCTCCCAGGAACACGACAGTTTCGTATTTTTTTATCGATTGTTTTAACAGACATCCTATTACCACCAAGACGCTGGATAACAACCCCCGCAAATTGACCCCGGCGCGGCATTCTCACACGAACAGAAACCTCCTGCTGTACTCCTTGAGGAAATTCCTTTATCTCTTTAAAGTCTCCAAAATCTTCATCCATACGACCCAAGAGAGTATGCGTTTAAAAATCCTTTGTCGGTTAATCTTATATAGACACAACACCTCAAGGAGACATGATTCAGGCACAGCTACTCGGAGAGAGCATTGCATCAAAGTCAGCAGCTGCATTTTCATTGTATGAAAAATCGCGATTTGGAGAAAAGCAGGAAGGGAAAATAATCTACGCACCAGTTGAAGCACTCTTTCTTACGAATGTTGGTAAGATGAAAGTCTTAAAAGGAAAAAAAGAAGTTCGCGAAGAAGAACTCATAAGGATGTTAAAAAATCATGACGCGAAGATAGAAACAAAACTAATCGTCTTTACTAATCTACGAAAACAAGGGTATATCATAAAAAGCGCGTTAAAATTCGGTGGTGAGTTTCGAGTCTATGAAAAAGGCATTAAACCGGGCGAGGATCACGCACCTTGGATCCTATATACAGTTCGCGAATCTGACAAGGTACGCTGGCATGAATTCGCAGCACAAAACAGAGTAGCGCACTCGACAAAAAAAAGACTGCTCATCGCAATCGTAGATAATGAAGGAGACGTAACCTACTATGATACTCGTTGGATGCGAATGTAAGAGTACCGCAATCATTAAGAACTGGTCGATATATAAAAAAGAATGAATTGTCTAGTAACAGGCGGCACCGGATTTATCGGCAGCCATCTTGTGGACCATCTTCTTGAATTAAAGAACAAGGTTATTATAATAGACAACAACGCATCAGGAAATCGAGAAAATCTAAAACAACACAATAAAAACAAACAGCTAAAGATCCACGAACAAAACATTACCGAGAACATACAAAATATCTTCGACCAAGAAACAATAGACTATATATTCCATCTCGCCGCACTTCCACGAGTACAGTTCTCAATCGCATATCCGGCAGAAACCCACACCGTAAATGTCGAAGGAACCTTCAATCTCCTTAATCATGCCAGAAAAAATAAAGTAAAGCGATTTATCTTTTCGTCAAGCTCATCAGTATACGGGGATCAAAATGAACTACCACTCCACGAAGGAATGGTACCACAACCAATGTCTCCTTATGCCCTTCATAAGCTCATTGGTGAGCACTACTGCACGCTCTTTTACAAACTCTATAGCATTGAAACCATAAGCCTACGCTACTTCAATGTCTACGGTCCAAGACAGAATCCATCAGGAGAGTACGCAAATCTTATCCCAAAATTCATAAAGATCATAAAAGAAAAAAAACAACCAACAATCTTCGGCAATGGAGAACAAACAAGAGATTTTACATTTGTACGAGATGTTGTCACCGCAAATATCTGCGCAGCGACAACAACAAACCATGAGTGTTTCGGTAAGGCATTCAACATCGGATCAGGAAAAGATATATCGGTAAACAACGTCTTCAGAAAGATACGAGAAGCACTCAACATATCTACCGAAGCAGTCCATGCCCTTCCAGTCACTGAACCGCAGCATACACGCGCGAGCCTTACCCGTTCCAGTACATTACTAAACTGGAAGCCAACAGTCCCATTTGAGATAGGGTTACAACAATGTTTATAATACGAAAGTTTTTCAAGAAAAAATGGCACCTATAGATCGGTATCAATCAAGTAGAGAACGAATACTCGCAACCATTCGCCTACGCGGACCATGTCTACCAGTACAACTAGCGCGTGAGATTGATATGAACACATTGTTTACCTCAGCATTCTTATCAGAACTGTATGCCGACCAAAAACTAAAGAAAAGCAATCTCACAATCGGCAGTTCAGCACTCTATTTTATTCTAGGACAAGAAGCACAGCTCGAACAGTTTGTTCACTATCTCAATCAACGAGAAAAAGAGGCATTTTCCATCCTAAAACAAGAAAAGATACTCGATGACACAGCACAAACACCGGTAATAAGAGTCGCACTGCGGGCCATAAAAGACTTCGCAATTCCTATCACCATAAAACAGAACACCGAAGAAAAATTATTTTGGAAATACTTCCTTCTAAACGACACAGAAGCACATGAGTTAATTGAACAAAAAACAAAATCCCAACAACTACCCTCGGAACAAAAACAAATGAAAACCGATGCCGTACAAACACCGCTCACAATCAGCCAAGAAACAAATGAAGAAGATAAAAAAACAGGACAAGAAGAAAAGGCGAAAAAGAAAGGACGCATATCTCAGAAAGGCGAAAAAGAAAGCAAAACCGAGTTCTCAAAAAGAGTACGCGACTATCTCCAAGCAAAGGAAATAGAAATTCTAGAGATATCTCTAGAAAAGAAAAAAGAATTACTTGCACGTGTTCGAATCGATACACTCTTTGGCAAACAAGAATTCTTCCTAAGCGTGTATGATAAAAAGAAGCTAACTGACAAAGACCTAACAGTAGCCGTACAAAAAGGCAGTGGTATGAGAATGCCCTCGCTCGTAATAGCGACAGGCGATCTAAACGCTGCAGGAAAAGAATACTTAAAAGTATGGAAAAACCTACTAAGATTCGAGCGATTACAGATATAAAAGAAAAACGGCACGCAGAAAACTTTAAATAGAGCGTATGGCAGAAAAAGGGATGGGAAGAATAAAATCGATATTAGTAAAACGGACCGCACGTACACTTCAAGAAGAGGTCGGGGGCTTTAGCAAAGATTTTGAGCATAACAAAATACGCTTAGATAAAACAATGCCCTCAAAATCAATACGGAACAAGGTAGCAGGCTATCTAACACGATTAGCCCAGCAGCAAAGCAAGGAACAAAAGATAACACAGAATGGACAACCAACAAGCTAACGCGGAATCTCAAGAAAAGAGTAAGGAAAAATCAAAAACACGCGAGAATGTAGTCTTTGTAGGAAGCAAACCATTCGCAAACTACATCCGCGCAGTTACAAATCAATTTATAAAAGAAAATGCGACAGCAGTAACGATCAAGTCCCGCGGGAAATTTATCTCAAAAGCGGTTGATATCGCCGAAGTCACGCGCCGATCCTTACAAGAAAAAAAGGCATACATCCAATCAATAAACATTGCAAGCGAAACCTTCGAAACAGATGGTAAAAAAACAAATATTTCTACAATGGACATTGTACTTGCACGACACTAGTACAACAACACCCTTAAAAACTCTTTTCTATAGGATTGTATACGGCTCTGTAGCTCAGATGGTTAGAGTACGGCTCTCATGAGGCCGGGGTCGGGAGTTCAAATCTCCCCAGAGCCATTTTGAGTTCCGCACCAAACAGGAAACACACGCGTAGGATCACCTTTCTTCCGCGGAAGAACATGAATATGTGCATGCATCACAATCTGCCCTGCAGCAGGAAAATTATTCATATGTATCTGAAAACCCTCGCCATATTTTTCATCGAGTAATTTACGCGCAATATCTTTCATGAGTACAAAAAGTTCCTCCGCAAGCTCTGAAGGAATATCAAATAAGCTATCAAAATGCTTTTTCGAAATAATAAGTGTATGCCCCTCAGTTTTAGGATGAGCATCAAGAATAGCAAGCCAATGATCGCCCTCACGTACAACACTCGCAGGAATCTCTCCTCGAACAATCTTACAAAAAACACATGACGGATCATTCATATACCTAAACGAAATGTCGAGTATAAAAACCTTGCTTCAGAAGCTGACGGTTAACAGCTTCTCGTCTCATAGAGGGAGCAAACAACAGCTCAAAAAAAGAGCGTTTCTCCTTCTTTGTAGCCAAGGCAGCATTCAAACGCGTTATCTCTCGAGCAAAACCACTCTTTCCATGATAAATCGAAACAGGCATACGCATAAAAACAGACCTCAGTACTGCACGATCATCAGGAAGTTTCGCAATAATAGGAATCTCAGTACTTCGCTCAATCTCATCAAAACCAAGCTCATAACGAGGATCACGAACCTTGTTAAGAATAATCCCCGCGATAGGCTTGCCACGATGTCGCGCAAGAGTCGCTGCCTTCAAAGAACAACTAAGCGTCGGATAATCAGGGGTTGTAACAACAAAGAGAACATCAGCAGCAATCATGACAGAAAGGAGTTCCTCATTCATACTAGGAGAAGAATCGAGAATAACAAAATCATAATTATGCTTAAAACGACTAAGTTTATCCCGCAGTTTAAGCAGATTAACAGGCCGTTCATACTGATAACTTCCCGGGATAACATCAACACCAAAAGTCGTATGGAGTGCGCTCTCTATTCTTGATCTATTATCAAGAACATGGTGAATCGTTCGTTTCGGTCGCACAATATCCATATGAAGCCCGAGGTTTGGCGCAGAATAATTCGCGTCAATAAGTAAGACCTTTTTTCCATAACTATTCACAAGATCAGCAGCAAGGGCAGCAGAAATCGTTGTTTTACCAACCCCCCCTTTTATCGCAATAACACCAAGCGTCGTTGCCATACTCTCCAAAAAACAACAAAGTTTAAAAAACTTTAGGAAAATGGACTCGCCGGGAATTGAACCCGGATCTCATCCATGCCATGGATGCAGTCTACCATTGGCCTACGAGCCCATCTCTTAACCTCGTATCCGAGCTGTGAAATACCAACCCTAACAAAGTTAAGGTTATGGCTTCTTGCGACCATCTTGAAGATAAACCTCAAAGACCTTTCGTATTACCTTATAGCAAAACAGGGAAGCAAGGCAATAGGAACTGCTTTACACAAACTGTGTTTCCCACAGCATCCTGTTATTACATCAAGAATAATCCTCCCTATATACTTTTCCATGCCAAGCTTTAAAATCTTTAGTCTTCAATCGAACACTAACAAAAGACCCATAATTGCGATACCCAAGAGAAAAGTAAGAAGTTGTATAAATGACCTAGAGAGTTTATCAGAATGCTTATGCAACTCAGGAATCAAATCGCTACCCGCAATATAAATAAAACCGCCTGCAGAAATAGGAATAAGAAGATTCTGCAGATTGTCCACTTGGTGGGTGAGAACAAGGGTAACAACCGCACCAAGAATCGCAGAGAGTGCAGTAATAAAGTTTAACATGAGTGCTCGTGATTTTGTAAACCCTGCATGAATTAAAACAGCAACATCCCCGATCTCTTGAGGAATCTCATGGAGCGCAACAGCAACAGTCGTTGCAATCCCTGCCGGCAGAGAAACAAGATAACTTGCCACAATAATGCTTCCATCGACAAAATTATGCAATGCATCGCCGATAAGATTCGTGTAGCCAAAGGAATGAACATGGTGTTCCTCAGTTATATGTGAATGACAATGCTGCCAATGAATAACCTTCTCTAAAACAAAAAAGAAAACAATGCCTCCAAGAACATAAAAAGGCGTCCTCCCCTCGAGTCCTATCCCAGGCAGCAAGTGAAGAAAGGCATCTCCAAGAAGCGCGCCTGCAGAAAAACTGATCACATAAATAAGAACCTTTCTCAGTCTCTTCTGATTCTTCAAGGTAGTAAAAACACCAACAAATGAGACAATACTAATGATCAAAACGCTGAGCAGGGCATAGAAAATTATCTGCGAAACCATAACCAAAAATCACCTTCTTCTACGCAAGACTCTCTTCGATGAAGGCTGCTTAACAACAAAATAATAAATAATCGCCGCGAGATAAGAAAGAAAGATAAGAGCAAGAATCCAAACAAGCTTCTCATTACCCTTTTTGAAGTCACGTTTAAAACAATCAACAAGCATCCAAATCCAAAAGACCGTAAAAAGAATACAGAAAACAACAAAGATCAGTATAAATAAGAAAAATGCAAGAAACGACGCACCAAGCAACTCAGATACCATATCTCTATTATGAACAACAAGGTTTTTAAATCTATTTAACCCGCTGCTCTGTCCGGAGTTCAACCAGAAAATAGTTAATCTCAAACAATTTAGGTAGGA
>CAZBTP010000027.1:0-14574 GCA_964494915.1 Candidatus Woesearchaeota archaeon | reverse complement strand
AACCTTTTTTTGTGCACTATCTTGGAGCATCTGCAAAATTGCATCCTGATAATTCCTTACTTCATCTACGTCCAAGCTTTTTAAATTACTGGGAATAACCTTATCCTGCAATATTTTAAAAGTCTCTGATAAAGTTATCGGATTTCCTTCTAATGAAAGGCTATGATAAATAAACGAAATTTCAAACTCCTTTACAACCTTTCTGTATAGAACCTCATCTTTTTTTCTCAACCTTTTAAAAATATTCAATTCCCTTTCTATTTCTTTATCATAAATATGAGGGCTCTCTGTTATGACTTCATGCTTATAATCAAAATAAACAAGAAGATTATTTAGTAAGATATTATAAAAGATTTTTACTCTCAAGGGCTTTCTTGAAATAATAAGGACCAATCCGAATCTGTTCAGTATTTCTATATATTTCTTAAAAGTTCTGGGATGAGTATCTACATCTTTTGAAGTAATTTCTTCTCTTTGTAAAGCATTACTCAAAAATGCAGCAAAATTCTTATCAAGTAGATAATTATAACTAACATCATTTTTTAGACAATGCTGAATTATTCCATATAGCATTTCTGCCTTTCTAGTCATGTCTGCTTCAAAACCATATTTAGTTTTTCTAAGGAGACCCAGAGCAACCAATTCTCTAAGCTGCTTATGAACTGCGTGATAGTCTTTTTCAGATTTATTAAATTCCTTAACAACATCTACTGGTTTCATAGGAGCTCTGTTTCTATACACTAATTCAAAGATATCATACTTTGTTGCCATGATATACCCACTCTCTCAAAGTTTAAAAAGCTTTCTATTTGGCACAAAAAGTAACATATTTTGTAACAAATAGTGCCAAATGCACTATCTTAACCAGTTTTTTCTGTTTGCGATAACTCCTATTTTATCGTTGAGAAATTTAACTCGAACTGGCTTTGCCATGCAGGATACTAAGAAAATTGATTAATAAGACTTTCTAGATCTAACCTTGCTTGCAAGCTTGGGGTTCCAAATGTAAGTTATGATACCATCTTCAGACACAACAATCTTGTTTATTTCTTCCAAGTAATCAAGAATGGTTACAAAAGTAGGCCACATAACCTTTCGTGGAAGCTTCTCCCATAATTGTGTCTTCTTAAACTCTCCGCTATACGCTGCAATTGTCTTTTCAACCATGCTTACTGTGTCCAAAGTAGGCGATCTGAACAATCGCACAACCTTTCGGCTATCTCTACTTTCTATTTCTTGTGTCATACTATACCTATCAATTGATAGGTATTTAAATCTTATTATTCTATAGAGGACTTTGAATAACCCTCATTTTCAACATAGTTTTCAAAGTCCTTCTTAGAGAGTTTTGAAAAACCCCTAGAACATTCAAAACTCTCTACAAAATACAGCTCTTGCTATCAATTTATATAGAATCCAATTTAGCCAGGAAAATGGATCATAAAAACGAAGACCTTTATCCTAAAATCTATGGATAGAAAAGAGGCGATAAATCAAATATTTGACCTTATGATTGAAGAACTCATGGATAAAATAGAAGATTGGCAAAACTGATTATACTTTATATACAAAAAATTAAAGAGAACTTTAGTAAGGAAACAGAGAGTTATAATTCGATTCTTATTTATAGGGAACATAAAATTTCATATTTCCCTAGCGAGAATTAGCTGGAAGAGAGCGAACAATTATGACTGTAAGACTTTTCCTTACAATCCATTTAAGTTTGGTATTAGTCAGCTTGGTCATACCAAGCTCAGAAAAGAAGTCCGGATTAAATCCCAGTGTCTAGCGAAATAATCTCCGGACACTACAGGACAAAATCACTACAAAAAGTATTATTTCTTCTTAATTTCTGGAAAACTCAATAAGAATATTCCTGCTGTAAGCATTATTATAAATGGCCAGAATTCCAATCCCAGACCTGACCTAATGAACAAGAATGCTTCTTTTACTGAAAAAGCAATTAAAAGAGAACCAATAAGTTTTTTTAATACAACATTAATCAGATTCATATAATAGACAATTCTTTTTTGTTTAAAAATCTACCGGTGATGGCAAAATCATTACAAGGTATATAAACGCTCCAGAATTAAATAATATAACTAAACAAAAAAACGGCCAATATGCCCTAATCCAAGAATGAAGTGTTCTTAGATGACAATTGAATTAATTATCGCTTTAATCATCGGTATTATTGCCGGGACTCTCACAGGCCTCGCACCAGGGATACACATCAATATTATAAGTGCAGGACTTGTAAGCATAGTTGCAGGAGGGGCTTTTTCTTCTATACCGATAATCGCACTCGTAGTATTCGTAGTAAGTATGGCGATAACACATACGATGATTGATTTTATTCCGTCGGTGTTTTTAGGGGCGCCAGAAGAAGATTCATTTCTTGCTGTGTTACCGGGACATGAGTTATTGTTGGAAGGGAAAGGATATGAAGCCGTTGTATTGTTATTGAAAGGAGCGATGATTGGAGTCGGAATCGCTACCTTCTTTAGCATCGTTTTTGTGTTGTTTTTACCCACCGTATTTTCATTTGTTGAGGGAATAATCGGATATATCCTAATTCTTGTTTCGCTCTACCTCATTCTTTCCGAGGAGTCTTTTGTTCACGGAGGGATTGTGTTCTTGTTTGCCGGATTTTTAGGATTAATTAGTTTTCGTTTACCGGTTGAAGAACCATTGTTACCATTGCTAACTGGTTTGTTCGGTATTTCCGGACTCGTTGTAAGCATGCGTTCTCGTGTTTCACTAGCACACCAACAGATTTTGAATACGAAGGACATTCGTTTGCCGCGAAGAGTCTTTTGGAAAAACGTTTTCGCCGCTAGTATTGCAGGACCGCTGTGCTCATTTCTACCAGGTATCGGATCAGGACATGCTGCGACATTAGGAAGTAGCTTTGGCGGAGAAGACCGACGAGGATTTTTGTTTTTAGTTGGAGCCCTAAGCACAATTGTAATGGGACTAAGTTTCGTGACGATGTATGCAATCGGAAAAACAAGAACCGGGGCTTCTGCTGCTGTACTCGACTTATTACAGAAGATTTCTATAAGTGATCTAATAATCATTCTTAGTGTAGTCGTTATTTCTGGAGGAATTGCCTATGCCGGCGGTTTATTCTTTGCACGCCTCTTAAGTAAGTATGTCTCACAGATACGCTATTCTTTGTTATCGTTGATTGTTATTGTCCTCTTAATCTTAGTAGTTGCGTGGTTATCAAACGTATATGGGTTGTTTGTGTTGATAACAGGAAGTAGTCTAGGGATATATGCGATAGTATCTAAAACAAGGAGAATACAGCTCATGGGATGCTTATTGATACCAACAATCGTGTGGTATCTGTTCTGAATAAAAGCTTTTATAAGGAGGGAAGGTCGTCTTAAGGAAAGGCCCTGTAGTCTAGTGGTTAGAACGTGTCCTTGACGTGGACGAGGCCGCAGTTCGATTCTGCGCAGGGCCATTTTTCTCGTACAGCAACTGACTTAAGTAATTCCCCAAGTTGTCAGTTGCTGTATTCGAGAGAACAAAATATCTCCTCATCGTTTTTTGTTCTCTCGCTATGGTAAAGATTCTCAACAAAAGCGTAAACAACCTGACCTTCTTAGTAAGTAACTAACTAATTAAGTTAGTAAGAAAGATTTATATAGGCCTCGTGAGTAAAGGGAGAAATAGGGAAGATGAAAAAGTACTTATTGTTAATAGAGGATGAAGTGCTCTGGAAGAAGTTTAAGGATCTTATTGAGAGAGATATTAATAGCGAGATTATAAAATTGATCGAAAAGAGAGTGAAAGGAAAGGGGAGGGGGAATGAATAAACGAGGACAGATTACGATCTTTGTAATTGTTGCATTGGTAATCGCTGGAGGAATTATTGTTTATTTTTTCCTACGAGATTCTCTGAGCGATACCACTAATGTCTCACAAGAACTTGAACCTGTTTTTTCCTTTTATCGAGGATGCATTGAACAAGAGACACAGGCCGCGATTGCATTAGCAGGAAGTCAAGGAGGATATGTTGAGGTCCCAGAGTATACACCAGGAAGCGAGTATGCGCCATTTGCATCACAGCTTAATTTCTTAGGATTTCCTGTGCCATATTGGTACTACGTAAGTGGAAACGGTGTGATAAAAGAAGAAATACCTTCAAAAAGCATAATGGAAGAACAGATTGCGCGTTTTATTGAAGAGGGTTTACGCGTATGTGACCTTCGTCGTTTTGTACAAGAAGGATATGAAACAGACGTTAGCGATCCAGAAGTTAGTGTAAAAATTGAGGATGAAAAAGTTATCGTGAACGTCGTAAGCGATATTTCTGTCTCCCGTGGGATTGTTCACGAAAGAAAAACGAGTCATCATATTGAGAAGAAAACGAAACTCGGTAGTTTCTTCGAACTTGCAAAGAGGATTTATGAAAAACAGAAGAATGATATGCTATTCGAGCAGTATGCTGTTGACGTCTTACGACTCTATGCTCCTGTTGATGGTGTTGAGCAAAGTTGCGCTCCAAAGGTATGGAATACCCAGAGTGTTATTCACGATATACGAAACGGACTAGAGTCAAACATGCAGATGATTCGGTTTAAAGGAAGTTATTCTGACGTATCAAATAAGCGAGAGAGTTACTTTTTAATTAATGAGGAAGTTGATGAATCGATTAATATAATGTATTCAAGTCGCTGGCCAACAAAGATTGAAGTCTATGGAGAAGGCGTTGATGATGTTGTAATGAGCGCAGAACCAGTAGGAACACAAGAAGGAATGGCTGCAATGGGATTTTGTTATGTACCCTACCATTTTGTTTACGATGTCCAGTTTCCCGTACTAGTGCAAATTTACAACAATGACGAGATATTTCAGTTTCCAGTTGTTGTAATTATTGACAAGAATGTTCCGCGGCAAGCGCGATTCTCAGTCTTAGAAGAAGGTTTAGAAGAGCCGAGTAATGTATGCGCATTTAAGACTGAAGAAATTACAGTCCGATTGTATGATCTAGAATTAAAAAATGTTGAAGGAAACGTAAGTTACGAATGTTTCAATCAGCGCTGCCGTGTTGGAGAGAGTCGCGATGGTGTCGTACACGGCGTTGTACCTGCATGTGTAAATGGATACGTACACGTTCGCGCACCTGGATATGCGGAAAAGAAACAGTTGTTTTCAAGTAATAAAGAAGCAATCGCAGAGATTGTTCTAGAACCAGAGTATGATGTTAATATTATAGTCAATGTTGACGGAAAGCGCGTTAATCAGAATACATTTGTTTCGTTTAGAAGAGATGATGGAAAGGTCACGAGTGCCATAATGCCAGAGCATAATCGTGTAAAATTAAGTGAGGGTAATTATGAAATTCGCGTGTATGTGTACGATAATTCAAGTCTTGTTATTCCCGCAAAAACAGATTACAAATGTGTTGAA
The DNA here is from genome assembly GCA_964494915.1 of Candidatus Woesearchaeota archaeon. Lineage (GTDB taxonomy): Archaea > Nanobdellota > Nanobdellia > Pacearchaeales > GW2011-AR1 > UBA73. The sequence continues at coordinate 9,150 of CAZBTP010000027.1, read as the reverse complement.
GTGCCACGCAGCGGTCTGTTAGGATTGTTTGGAGGAACAAAGGAAGAGTGTTTTGATATTCAAGTACCTGAAACGCGTATCGACATGAGCCTAAGCGGAGGCGGCGTTTCTTCACAATACCTACTTTCATCAGAACTAGCAAAGAGAAAGGTGAAAATTGACGTTGACAGCTTACCTAAACCAACAACGCTTGAACAGTTGCAAAAGAATTTTGCATTATTTGAATCAAAGGAGGTAAATCTTAATTTCTATGAGACCTAAAATCCTGTTTTTAATCAGCTGTATAATTATCATTACATCCCTCTTTATAGTGCACGGACAGCAGTATGTTCCCGATCCCGGAGTTAAGTATAATGATCGCTCATCGTATGATAATCGTTACGCTTCTGACCGCTACTATTCTGATCGAGATTATAATTCACAGAGTCGGTTTAGTGATAACTCCTTTTTTGGATCTGGATACGGAGGGAGTTATACAAGTCATCAGGTAAGACCTGATTTTGAAACGTATTATGGCGGAGGAAAATATACAACATATTGGCCGATTCTAGGCGATCGGGAGACATGTGAGGCGCGACAAGACTTCATGTTACAAGTTACGCCAGTAGGTTGTCAGCCTGCGGTTGTACGAAGTGATTTACTCGCAGATCAGAATGTGCCTATATTCTGCCAGCTGAATGCTGTTCAGCTAAATCCTTTAATTGATGTCCGAGAGCTACAAGACATAACGTTTAGCGGAACATACCCACCAGAGGTTGTTTCCGCAGGATTTCATCCGAGTCGAGCTGCTTTAAGGACAAGGGATCGCTTGTTAGGAAGTCCTTTAATGAATGACATTGGGTATGTAGTAGTCGTCCTAAAAAGACAACCCGACGAACGCGCACTGCCTGATTTTGTAAATGTTTCGCTACGCGGACGAATGCGATACTCGAGCGGCAATGCGTTAGGTATCGGAAGAGCAGAGTTTGTATTAAAGCCTACAAGTGATACCGAATGGGAACGCGAGAAAGTAAAGCAGAGCTTTTGGAAGGGAAGATATTTTGTAAGATTAGAAGAAGCCGATCCAAATTACGCAACGGTTTCTGTTTATTCAGGAGATCGACTTATATTCACAACACGAGTAAGAAGAGGAGAAATTTCTCGAGAGTTTTTTGTTCCTGGCTTTTATTGTCGTGCAGGATTGCAGGTCGTGTATGACGGGTTTGTAAGTGCCGAACGAAAGGCAACGCTTGAAATTGAGAATAACCAAGGCGTTGACACCCTCGATGTATATGAAGGCTCCCGTATACTCGATGGACAATGTACTGTACGGAGGATTGACATTCAGGAAGATCGAGAAACAGGAAGGGTCGAGATTTCATGCCCTAGAGAACGTATCATACTCGCTCTAAAGAGTTTGAGTGGTGATGCGTATAGTGCGTTCCACGTCAATGGAAAAGGCATTGAACCGCGAACCCTAAATGAAGAGAATGGAGAGTATGCAATTGATTTACGCGCTGAAAAGGATGCGTATAGAAAAGGAGAGTACGTTCTAGATAAAGAAGGTGCATTAATAAAAAGCGGAGAGAGCGGAAAAGATTCCACTGTTGTGATAAAGGCTGATGAGAGTTATGATGCAAGTGTGCGTGAAGAAGATAAAGAATGGATAAAACATGTACGAAACGGATTGTTATTCTACAGAGAAAAGAAAAAAGAAAATCCCTCCTATAAAATAGGAGATTTTGTAAATCGGAATGTCTCCGCTCATACGTTCAGTTTGTATCGTAACGCTATTGATTCGTACGAACTTGTTGTTAATGACTATCAAAATGAGCGTGATCCACGTCTAAGTGAAGGTGAGTTTTATGGCGAGCGTGCTTTGAGTCAGGCGATTTCATTAGCAGAAGCATTAGGACAAGATCGCGAAAGGATTCGCTTGACGAAGTTGTATTTAGAAACGTATAAGGGCACGAATGCAAGTAGCAGTTATTTGAGAGAATTGAATAGAATTACAAAGCTAGATTCTTCATCATCGAGTGATCTAATAAATAGTAACATTGGAGTACGTTCAATTCGGTTGACAAGACTCGAAAAACCACAGGAGTTAGCATATGCAGACTTTTTTGTTGAACATGAGAAGATTCGTTTAGAAGAAAAACAAACAAAAAACATTACCCTAAACGGAATAAAACGAGGAGAGATAACACTAGACTCTTTGAACGCGGATGAAGCGCGGGTAAGTGTTTCGTGTATACGCCCACATGACACTAGGAGTGATTCAGTATACGGAAGAGATCGTTATCTGATGTATCTAAACGGGCCCGGACAGAGAATCTGTGATGGTTTAGGACTGAGGTTTGACAATGCGAATGTTAAAACAGTTGCGCGGATACGACTGCTTCCGACTGCAGGACGAACACAGACGGATACGAATGTAACTGTTCGAATTGGTATAGAAAAGAGGGCGATTGAGTTAAGTCCTGATAAAACTATCGAAAAGATTGAGCGATTAAATGAGAGCATTGCGAAATGGGAAGAAACGTCCAAGAAGCTAGGGAACGTCGTGAGTGGATTAAAAGGAGCATGTTTTGCGACCTCCGCTGCATTGTCGTTTAAGACCTTTCTAGGCGGATTAGGAGGAGAGGCATTGGCGCGACAGCAGGTAATGAATGGAGAAGGAGGATGGAAGTTAAAGTGTCAGGATCTAGTAGCGCAAGGAACATATCCGACATTAGATGCCTGTTACATTGGCGAGGCAGGAAAGATTGAAAAAGATGTTCGCGATCGTGCAGCTGCACTTACGCGGCTAAATGATCAGATACAGAAGATTCAAAGTCAGCATACAATTCCTTCCGGAATCTTTGGGAATTCGGTTAATAGCGACAATGTTCGTACAAGCTTAGGCGAAGCTGCAAGACAGCGCTATGGGGAAGAGGCTATTGATCTCTCTCAGTTAAGGGAAAAGTGGTATGACGCAAATGGAAATGTTATCCAGTCAATAAAGGTAAAGGATTTACTGACGCCAGAGAATGTACAGAAGGGAGTCGTGAGTACTGATGCAATCCGTATGCTTATGTTAAATCTTGAGCTTTCGAAAAATGCTGGAGTGAGTGAACAGCAACAGGCTATAACAAAAGCGCAGTTACTCGATGTAGCTGAGCGTACGAATCAGAACAGGATTATTCAACAAGATGTTGAACGTGCCGAACGAGATACACAACGCGGATTACCGCCGCCGTTATATGTAAGTGCTGTCGGACAAGAGAATCGAGAGACAGTTGTTCTTCCGCTTGGAAGTGAGTTACAAAAAAAAGCGAATTTTGGAACCAGTATAACACATGTTGCAACAGCGCGTGTTTCTCCAAGTAAGGAAATCGTTGATGGAAGACCACAGAACATGGAATTTACAAGCGGGTTATACGTTCTCGGATTAGACGTTGCTGATAGTCGACAGGGCGTATACACTATCCGCGAAATCAGACGCGAACTTCCAGAAAAACCAGGTACGTATGAAACGATCAACAATGTTGCAGGATTTAGTACAACGTATAAGGTAGGAAACGTTCATGCAGCTGATCGACTTGATTATGTAAATGAAATCGTAAGTCGTGATCGCAAGGTCCGCTATTTTGAAAATGAGCCCTATCGAGGAATGCCTGCACTTATACCGTTCGATATAAAACAAGGATGGTATGCAGCAACACAGCAGCAGTTACCCGTATTTGGAGGTATTGGCGCGTTTGATGCGAGTGGACGTGTAACGAGCTTTTCGTTGTGTAATGTTGGCAAGAATGGACGGATCGAGTTTGAGACAGGGCTTGGTGATGATATTTGTCGAAAGGTTGATCTGAATACAGGGCAACCATTAGGCGTATTTCCAGGACTAACAGAAACACAAGGACGAACATTAGTAACGCGAGCTATCCGCGCGATTGAAGATGCTGCTCGAGCATATACACAAGGAGTAAAGTATGTTACAATCGGTGGAGAACGATTCGAAGTTGGCGAGCCTACTATTGGAACACCCGCAACACAATGCCAGGACTTCATGTCACCACGAGATTGTCATTTGTTATTTAATGTATGTGACCCGGTTATCTGTCCAGCATCACGATGCAATCTAGGAGGACAATACCCTGTTGCTGACGTTATTCAAACAGGGATAGTAGGAAGTGCCTTACTGTGTCTGCCAAATATTCGCGAAGGTATTGTTGTTCCTGTCTGTCTAACAGGAATACAGGCAGGGATTGACGGACTTATATCGATTATGAAAAGTCATCGAGATTGTTTACGAGAAAATTTAGAGACAGGACGAATGGTAGGGATTTGTGATGAGATTTATTCTATCTACCTATGTGAGTTTCTCTGGCGACAGGTCGCACCTGCGATTCATGTTGTATTACCGCGCCTTGTAGAAATTGCGTACGGACAAGGCGTACGAGGAGGAGGAGAGTATCTAACAGTAATGTCCGCATGGAATAATATGCAACGATCTATGAATTACTTTACGCAGAGTTATGCAGTTAATTCATTACGAGCGTTTAATGTTCGTTCGATTGAAGAAGCAGGAACGCCGTTTTGTAAGGCATTTATCTCGGCGAAGGCACCGAGTGCATTCAAGACGTTAATTGAACCAGATAGTCCGCCACAGTTCCACGCATGGTTTGATAGTCAACGGTATACTGATGTGACTGTTCCTGCAACCGCACAATACAAAGTATTCTATCATATCTTTGCTGGAAAAGATCAGGGCGTTCATTACAGCGTTTACCTACGTAATCCGCCACAGCTCTCTTTCTATTCGACGCCGCCACAGATTGTCGTAGCAACTGGTTTCGTACCTCGTGGACAGCCGATCTCGCAGACTCGAGACTTTACCGCACCAGAAGGATATAAGGAATTATGCGTGAGAATCAATGATAACGAAGAGTGCGGATTCAAACAGGTCTCAACGAGCTTCGCAATTAATTATGTACGTGATGCTGTTGTAAAAGAGCAAATCACAAACAACCGAATTAGTTCAGAACGCGAATGTATCGGAGGAAGTCCAAGTCTTGGAGGCTTGTTGCAGCCAAATCTACAGTCTGGCGTTGAAGAGGCGGCGTTCCCACAGATCTATGAGCGAGGTATTATCCGAATCTGCTCAACACACAATCCCGGCAGCTCAGTAGATCCAACGAGGTTTATTGACGTTGGCATTTGTGATAATCCAAAGATAACATGCTGGCTTGATAAGAGAAGTGTTGACCGTGCAATTACTGCAAATAATGCTGGTTTAAGAAATCAAACATTACAAGAACTTGAGCAAGGAACGCGTGAAAAACTTGAACGCGAGGGTGTTTTGTATAGTTTTGATGAGGGGGATGTAGAAGTACAGAACTTAGAAGAAGCCTTGCGGGCATTTAAGAGTAAGAAAGACGTGTCAACAAGCGAGGGTGAGCAACTCATCAACAGAGTTGATCTTATATTCCCGAAACTAGGGCACAGCTACCAAAAAGCAATTGCGTTGTTAATCAAAGGAGAGGTATATGATAGTATGACACGAGCGTCATTTGCAAAGGATAGAGCGAACGAAAGAGAAAAGATCGTTCCGCAACAACAAAAACCTAGCCCTAGAGCACATCAGTTCACACTCGGAGAATACGTATCAGAGGATACGCGTGCGCTCCTTCTCAACGGAGCGAAAACAGATTATGTAGTCGATAGCACCGTCGATGGCTATCAGTTGTTGTACATAAAGAACAGTGTAATTATTGACCTAGGAAAAGTAACTGATAAAGGCGTTGTAAGTGTTGATCGCGAAGGTGCAAAAACATATATCTCGAGTGATGAAATTGAAAAACTGCAGGGAGCCGTGGTAAAAGACTTACATGAGTTTACGAGCGCGCCGACATCGCAACCTTCCAGAGAACCAGAAGCGCCACAAACATTGCCGGATAATACCCCAACAAAAGAAACAACACCACTACCAATCACACAGCCAATCATAAAGTACTACAGTATACAAGGTAATCAGAATTTGCAAGTGTATGATGTTTTGTTAGATGGAAAAAATACAGGAATTTATATTGAAAGGAACACAATCTACGGATATTCTTCTTCTAAAAACAGTTATTTTGTTGTTGGAAGTATTCGAGATAGAAAGTTGAATATCATAATAAATGATAATGCGAAGGCAAACATCGATGCGACGACAGTACAACATTTGAATACGCTAAATGGAAAAAGTTATACTGATTTAGCAGACGGAAAGATAGCAGCTGAAGAAGCTCCTGTCGTGACAAAAAGATATGAAATTCTTAGATTTGAATTCTATAGTGTAGACAAAAACCAAATACAAGAACCGGTAACAGATAGAGGAGTTGTGAGTATAGGAAAAACACTTGGATTCAGGTATGAACATGATTGTGATAGACTTGATATTTCATATACGAATATTGATGATAAACTCGAACAGACTACTGTTGAACGTACGGAAGGAGAGATTGTCATAGGCTTATTACAAGATGCCAGTATAGAATATTATGCTCACGGAAAATGTATGAAAAGAGAATCAAACGGACAATTTTCAATGCAAAAAGAGATAAAAATCAGGAGTACCTCAGGAGCTATTTTTGAGTAGTCTAGTTTGATCGCTGCGTTGTCGTCGTCGGTCGCGTTGTAGGAATTGTCATTACACCCTCGAATTCACCAAACACATCCGGCTCTCGAGCAGGTTGTGTTGCTGGTTGCGTAGCAGGAATTTTTACAAGGCCTCGTGATCTCAGAGGAACAAATATAGACCCATAGAGGCGTGAAGACGTTGAGATCTCCTCTCCCTCAACCCTCTCTTCAAGAATACGAACATCTGCAGGAAGTTCAACAAGCGCCACATCAATCGCGTCACCGAGAGCATATTTTCCTGTTGAAACTGGAACGACATAAAATTCCCTAGCTTTGTTCATATCTCTGATAACAACCTTATTCAATTGTCCAGTTGTTGGAACAAAGGTATGTGTTCGTGTAATATCAGATGCATCATTCTGCACTCGTTCTTCAAGGTTTCTTCTGCTTATAGTAATCCCTGTCTTCGCTAGTTCACGCCCGAGATTATGTACTATAAGACCATCTTGTTTTATAACATTAACAAGAACATAAGGATTTTTTTCTACAGGTTCAATTGTTGTACCTTCACTCGTTACCTCAATACGTGCATTCTGTGTATCTACCAAATATCCGGCAATAGTGTTCTCATTTACATCATCTCCGCAAATAGATGCCGTGTATCCAGGAGGAATAGGCCTTACGACATAAGTTTTGCCGCCTACTACAATACCGCTTACACTAGATTCCGAAAGTTCTACGTCTTCTTGACCCCCTGAAACTTCATAAGTATCCCGCACCGCTTGCGTAGTCTGTCGTGTAGTCGGTCGCATCGCCAGTTGTGTAGTCGGTTGCATCACCCGTTGTGCAGTCGGCTGTGTAGTCGGCTGTGTAGTCGGCTGTGTAGTCAGTTGCATCGGTCGTTCTGCCGGGCCCGAGCCATTACGAGATACAACATAGATAAGACCAGCAACTCCTAACCCGACAATAGTCCCTGCTGCAACACCTATAGCCGGACTTGTTCGAAGCGCGTGTACTGCTCTTTGATAAAGATTCCGTTGAACCTGTTGTGCTGGGGGTACTTCTGCCATAGCTATCCCTCGAGAAAGGGGTATTTAAACATTTCGCTACTGTAGTAATTATCTAGGAGCAACATAAAGAGAGGTATGCCATCAACCAGAACAGAATAACTACTCCCCTTGGGAATCAAACTTTTTATCCCAGCCACGCATAATCTCGGCGAATTGTTCAGCAGACATATCTCGCACCATATCAGAATGATCATGAATAGCGTAAACTCCAACAATAGCAAAAAGCTATCCCCGTAGCAAGACTAACGGAGCATTACGCTTTTTGAGTTGGTTATCCCTGTACTCATCCGAAACATCATGCTCAAAATGTTGAACACAAAGAACGGAATCATCACACGAGAAATCGGGCTTGTTTACAATAGCCCTGCACATATTCCTCTTATAGAGTTGTGCAATATTTATCGAAGCATTAAAGTCGGAATTGAGGGAATATCCACAAGTTTTACATTCAACAAAACCACGATGTCGAACAGTGTCAGTATTATGACATCTACTGCAAGTCTTGGACGTGTATCTTGGATTGATATAGACAACTCTGATTCCTTTCATCAAGGATTTATATTCGATAAAACTCCGGAGTTGCCTAAAAGCCCACTTGTGAATCCATTTGTTGTATCTGGCAGTCTTTCTAATATCGATCAAGTCTTCCATAACAACGGTGTCTCCCTTATTCAAACTATCAACGATTCGCTTACTGATATTGTGATTCTCCCATCGCATAAACTGTCTCCAACTCCCACTCAATCTCTTGAGCTTTCTCTTGGAAGCTCTCGTGCCTTTGCTTTGGAGCTTACTCACGAATCTATCATGCTGAACCCTCTTCTGCTTGATTTCTTCTCCATAGAACCTCCTTTCACTTGTAACAGCGAGAGTATTAACACCGACGTCTACGCCCAGAACTCGTTGTGTGTTAGAGCTATGGGTTTCAACGTCGGAGCAGAATGTGAAAAGAAAGAAAGTTCTGTTGAACTTATCAATCATCAAGAGACTCTCGCAAACTTCCCAGTTGTCAAAGTAAGTCCCAAAACAAGCAGGAACAGAAAAGGGAACTTTAATTCTTCCGTCGATGGTAGAGATACTCAAGATATTATTCTTCATAGAAGCAGAACGGGGAAAGTTATACCCGATAGAAACATTCTCGATATGGGGCTTGGTCTTAACTCGCTTAACCATTCCACAGGATTGTTTGATACATCTCACAGCAAGTTGAGAAGGCAGTCCAATCTCTCTCAACTCTCGATAAACAAAAGGATGCAGTTTAATATTATTTCTAATCTTCATTTCCCAAGCCTTGTCAATACAAAATTGCAATCCTCTTTTATAAACTTCAATAGTTCTAGCAATCTCGGGTCTTGTTTCAATTTTAATCTTAGCCGTTGCTCTAACACACATCATTTTTATAATGATAACCCAAACTATTTAAATATTCGTATACTAAACTTGAATGTGCGGGCTAGTGACTTATTATACTAGCTAAAGAGTATAATGTTTCTTATGT
>CAZBTP010000026.1:0-14811 GCA_964494915.1 Candidatus Woesearchaeota archaeon | reverse complement strand
ATTTTTACGATTACTGGAGCAAAAAACAAGACTTGGAAATAATTTGCTATACCCCTGAAGAGTTTGAAAGAAAGAAAAGACAAATTGGTATTGTTAAAACAGCAGTTGAGGAAGGTATTGAAATTAAATGACGATTTAACGCACAAATATTAATAAAGATAGATAAAAAAGGGATTGTATGGGAGAAAGACTCTGTGATTTACAGCATCCTGGTGTTAAGCTAAAAAGAGGAAAACAGGACATCTGCTTAAAAGATCAGATAACACAACCAGCGTGATGAGGTTAACTTTAAAAACCGCTTTGTCCACTCATCCTTATGGCAAAGGTACGAATCAAACTGAATAGTATTGAGATAGAACCGCTCACCTCAGTCATAGAAGAGATTCGCGAGATCACGAATAGAGCCGGCGTTGTCATGCGTGGTCCAATACCACTCCCAACAAAGCATCTCAAAGTAACCACGCGAAAATCTCCATGCGGCAATGGAACCGCAACCTTTGACCGTTTTGAGATGCGCGTCCATCGCAGAGTCATCGACATACCTGCAGAAGATCGTATCCTCCATCCGATTATGAAACTGAGAATTCCTCGCTCTGTCCAGATAAAAATTGAGATGAGAGAGTGATGACTATTAAATAAATGTCTCTCCTATCCTCGCTGGTCGTACATCTCCAGAATGAATATCTCCAGTAGGAAATAATCTATAAAGCAGTTTATGACCAGGTGATCGCAGAACATGTACCTTCATCCCAGTAGTTTCTTCGTCCTTCTCTGAAATAACACGTACAGAGCTATAGGATTGAGGCGCCGCATAGTATGGATACCCAAAAGTCATACCTTCTATCCGCAGTATCCTCACACCTCCGGTAAGATACCCATAATGAATACGATGCATGCCATCATTAATAAGATCAAAAATCCCATTTAAACTAGAATAAGATAGAAAAAACACCCCTTCATCAATACCGAGTCTTTCTCGAATAAGAGTTTCTTTTAATTCATTGGAAAAAAGCGGTTCGTAATTAAATCGCCCAAACTCATCTTGAGGAATATACAATCTTTCTACAATAGGAGGAATCATAGTCCATAATGTTTCATCTGATTGCGTACGCCCAATAAAATCATATCCTCTATCCAGATTAAAAATATCAACTCCTTTTTCCTTAAATAACAAAGATAACCTCTCTAGTCTGTCCAGATCATTTTGGTAAACATAAGGTTGAGATGTATAAAGATTACCTTCAATCTCAGCCGGCGTTAAAAAAACCGGCTCAAAAGTTGCGTGTTCATATATCTTTACATGGGGAAATCCCCTTAGAGACACCTTTTTCAATCTAGATTGTATGCTGTCTTCGCTACCAGAAAAAGGCAATTTCTTTATTATTTTTATAGAAAACAATTCGCTCATAGTAAGATTCGCTCCAAATCATTAATAGTCAAAATTGAGAAATCTGCTTCTGGAACAGTGCTCCATACCGCACCAGTTCTCATGCCAAAAGATTTGGCTGGAATAATATCAGAATACAAGCTATCGCCAATATAAAGGTGATTTGCACAAGGGATCCTAGTTAAACGCTGTATATAGCTAAATGGTCTTCCTGTTGATTTTCTTCCCGCACCCTCAGTTGTACTATACACCGCATAATTAAATACATCATGATCAATCCCCAAACGTTGAAGTTTTGAGAGAGCAAGGTATTCAGGGCTACTCGTGATAAGAAATAGAATCTCGTATTTATTCCTAAGTTGGGATAGTGCATTTACCAAAATAGGATTTTCTTGGATAAAATCAAGTATATCAGCACGCGTAAGACACTCATCCATAATAAACACTGGTTGTTCGTATCCCACCTCTGCAAGAACCTTTGAACCACTTCCAAGATCACGATATCTTTCTTCGAAGAAGCTTCGCGCACCATCTATATCGCCCACTATCGGCCTCTTTTCTAAAATCCTTCTAGCTATCTCAGTTCTAACACGCTCTTGTATCTCTGCAGAGTCTGGATACAGAGTTTGGTCTAAGTCAAAACCTACTGCTCGCACCCCCTTTAGAAAATCCATAAACTAAAGAACTAAAGGGGATATATAAAAATTATTGTATCAGATAATAACAAATCACAGCTCTTCTAAGCTTCCCCTTAATAACCACTCTACTCGCGCGAGTTCATGTCCTATCCACATTGCATGATCCGGAATTACAATAGCAGAATCTTGTCGTAGTTGGTCTCCTATATCCCGCGAACTCTTTCCTCGGTATGTTTTTAGTCTCTGATGATTCGGAGAATAATGATGAAGAACTATTAGCCCTCCTTCAACATCTATAGAGAAATATCCGCGGGGATCATCAACATCAAGTCTTTTTCTTCTCTTTTCTTTTATAATTTCTAATGCCTTATTAGTTCGTGCATCGTTAGGATCAATACCTATCCAACGACTCTCTACTTTTATTGGCCCCGGTATCAAAGATGTTTGTTCTGAAACATATTCTTGTAATGCTCTTAATCCATAAAGATTATGCAACCATGCAGAAACAGCATTGTGGGTTCTAAAACTTGCATCAAGCATCAGCGAGCCCCCATTATATATAAAAAAAAGATCCGTCAAACAAGGAACAGATGTATCTGATTCTGTACTCGCTAATAAATGTGCCTTATTGTCCCACAAAGAAATAAATGCTCGTCTATCAAGATTATCGTTCTTCAATCGTGTAATAACCTTTTTCAGAGTATCAAATCCAAAGTATCTCCGTAAGAGATTTCCATAAGTATAACTAATTCCTTTGGGCAGTTCTTCTTGAAGCATTATATCCCTATAACTCTTTACCTCCTTAGGGTCGAATCCATATTCTAGAAGAAGTTCATCCTTTTCTGGAGACGGATCTTCAATAATAACTTGTAGGTTGTAGAGTCTTCTTCTTGTTCCTTTCTTAATCTCAAGATTCTGTCCAAAACGATCAATATGATAAACAACATCAAGCCAGGCAGTTAGAGGCGTTTTAGCCCGAAGGGCAAAGGCATCTATAGCAGAAGGAAAATCAGAAAATTCTGGCTCTAATAGCCTTATTCTTGCCCTATCCTTTTCTTCAGGATTTCTATTTGGCTTTTGAGAAATGAATGAGACAAGGCTCTCTAAATTACTCAATTCAAACCGTTGTATCTTCAAGTATTGCAATAATGTTGGAGAAAGTTGTGGATCAATAGGATATTGTGTATTTCTTATTGTTCCTAATTGCCCCTCCTTGACAGGTTGTTCAACACCATTCTCAAGAAAATTCATAAGATAGCTAAAACTAGGTACTGCTGTAGTCTCAGACCCGATAACTGCAAGATACTCTATTTGCGGATTATGAATAAGATTCGATAACATTTGTGGCAAGCCATTCCCATAAAGGCTCGTAAGCGTAACTAAAGAAGAGTCTGAAGAAAAAACACGAGGATAAGAAACCTTTAATCGCTCCCAAACATCCCAAGGCTTAGTCCAAAGAGTTATAACGCCTGCTGTTCCCAATGGATTTACGACATTAAGTTTTTCTTTTTCATATCTCAAATCAGGAGATACTATCTGAATCTTATCTCCAAAATAAACTGGTTTAAACTCAAGAGACATAATACCAATATCATTCTATTTTATGTGAACTACCATGACCTAAAATCTTCATTTTGAGGTTATGGCTTCTTGCTTCATAGACAACTGCTTTCCCGAAGGAAAGTCTGATATCCTCTCCACATAGGCTCGTTCCAAGCCCAAACCTATCTGATCTTTGCTCCTTTATATACTTTCTTGTTCTCCAAGGCTTTGCGTGGATATTCATTTATTTTCTAATAAGAACGTAAACTTTCTTTCCTAGATGCTCTTTGGGAGCATCCACTTTAGCTCCAGATCCGAATTTAGTGATGGTCTTTTCGAAAAAGCCGATAATTTCGTCCTCAAAATATAGTTTATCTTTCTTGACTGTTATTTTTCTACTCATATATACTTGTATATCTATGTATATATAAACTTTATGAAAGATTGTTTAATAAAATATTAGTATATATAGGTATATATTCTAATATGAACACAAAAAAGAAGTTGCCCAATGAGCAATTCAGAAAATTGGTTGAATTTATCAACCAATCGAGGGAAGATAAAACTAAAAAAATCTATGTTGATTGTATCGGATATATCCTCGCGAAGAATATGGGATTTAAGTTTCTTACTGGAGAAGATTTTTTTGATACAACAGAGAATGTCGAGTTTGTGAAGTAGTTGGAGAGAGGGAGGACATTTTGTCTTCCATCCTAGAATTCTGAAAGCTATCGAAAGATTTAAATATTTGAACGTAATTATGTTTTTACACATAATATGGTGAGCATAACAGTATCTGTACCTGAAGAGGTAAGGAAATTGATGAAACAATTTCCAGAGGTCAATTGGAGTGCCTTGGTTAGAAAATCAATTACTGAAAAAGCGAAAGAGTTGACCATGAAAGAAGAAATGCTCAAAGAGTTGAAAAAGGAAAGGGAATTTAATGATTGGGCTGTTCATTTTATTAGAAAGGGAAGAAAAGAATGAAATTTGTTGTTGATACCAACATATTATTTAGTTTTTTTTGGAGAGATTCCTTAACAAGAAAATTTCTTATCTCTTCTCAGTTTGAATTAATCTCTCCTGAATTTGCTTTAAAAGAAATTGAAAAATATCGATTCGAGATAATTCAAAAAGCAAGAATTAAACAAAGAGAGTTTATTGAACTTTTAGGTGAATTAAAGAGAATTATTCAATTTGCAAATCGAAAAGAATATGCCGGATTCATAATAAAAGCGGAGAGATTATCACCAGACAAGGGAGACGTAGATTTTTTGGCATTATGCCTAAAAGAAAATTGTTATCTATGGAGCAATGATGAGGTATTAAAGAAGCAAAATAAAGTCAGAGTTTTATCAACCGAGGACATTATAAAAATATTGTTTGGTTAATTTGTTGCGCTTGGGGAAATGGGTTGCAAAAACCAAAGACTTAAATATAACTTAATCTAACTAAATATCATGGAAGTAAGAACAATCGCTAAAAAATGGGGAAGTTCTATTGGAGTAATCCTGCCTAAGAATGTAGTAGAAGCTAAGAGAATTAGGGAAAATGACGAGCTGATTATAGAAATTAAGAAAAGACCGTTGGCTGGTGAACTGTTTGGTAAGTTCCCCAGAAAATCTGGAAAGAGTGCTCAACAAATAAAAGATGAAATGAGATTGGGATGGTAAATTATTTTTGGGACAGCTACGCGGTGATAGAATTGCTTGATGGAAGTAGAAGCTACGCTAAGTTCATTAATGAAATACCGGTGATTACTATCTTTAATCTTGCTGAGATTTATTGGTCAGCGATACACGAGTATGATGAAGTTTCTGCTAATGAGATTTTTGAAAAATACAAAGAATGTGTCGTTGAAATAGATGATGAAACCTTAAAAGAAGCGATTAAGTTCAGAAAGCAGAATAAAAAGAAGAATCTTTCTTATACAGATTGCATAGGGTATATTTACACAGTAAAGAATAACATGAAATTTTTAACAGGCGATAAAGAGTTTGAAGGGATGAAAGACGTTGAGTTTGTGAAGTAGTTGGAGAGAGGGGTTACACTTTTTATACACTTTGTGTGTGATTTTAAAAAGTTTTAAAATCCTTCATTCTTAAGCATATTGAAGCCCACATGGCACAATGGTACTGCGCACGCTTAACTTAAACATTTCTCTTTTTCAATAGTTGCTCAATCTCTTCATCTATCAATTTTTTGATTTTTTCTTTTGGAACTTTAATATCCGTATACTTATTTTTGAATTTGTTTTCAATTTTCATATTTATTTTTTCTTTTAATAATACGATGTCTGCATTATTCCAGTGAAATAATCTGCTCTTTTTTATTGCCTGTGACCTATATTCGATCTCTTCAGATTCTAAGTGATTTATTGATTCTGGTTTTGTCGTTTCGCTAATGAGAACCTTGTGAACTATTGTATTAGCGATGAGACTACTTAAAGATTCGATAATGCTATTTTTTCCCATTTATCCTCCTTTATCTCTCGTTCAGTTTCTTTTAGTAACCTTGTCAGGTAATTGAAAGCCAGTTTTTTTTCTAATGCTGAAGCGCTATTATTTTTTAATCTTGAGATTAAATCTCTTCCAAGTTCATTAACTAGCTCGGAGGAAAGTTTATTATTATCAATAATCTTTTTCATTAATAATTTCACGAGCCATAGATTTCTTATGCATTCGTATATCTCTTTTCCATTTTTAACACTAGAAGGGTCGCTCCAATCTAATTTCATAAGCAAATCCAGCTTTGAGAGCTTTATTCTTTTAGGAATCTTAATATTGCCATAGATAATTTTATGATCTTTCAATTGGTAAATCAGAGAAGGATTATTAGGATAAGAAGCTAAGAACGTGTTTTTTGAGATTATCTGTATATCCAAGATTAATCCTATTTTCTTGGCTTTTTCTTCTAATTTGATTATTATATCTTCTTTCTCATATCTTTCATTCCAAACCTTTTTTTTGGTTATAACAATAATATCAATATCATTATACTCGTTATAGCTTGTTTGTACAACAGAGCCAATCAAGATTATAGCTTCAACGTCTTTGATATTTAACAGAATAATGTCTTTTATCTTATTCTCTATTGCTCTATGTTGTGGACTGTAAGAAAGTCTCTTTAATAAATAATTCGCATTGATGTTGGCAATTTGCCTTAGCTTTGGTCTAATAGCCCTCGTGAGGATATTTGAATCTAATTGAGTAAGTCTCTTACTGTTGAGTTTCTTATTGATTACTTCTATCTCTCTGGTTGTTAGGACGGGATTTTCCATATAATCCTTATAAGGATTAAGTATATAAATCCTTCTAGAATCCGTCAAATCCTGCTCTAGCTTGGCTATGCTAAAAAGAAAGGTAAACCCGATAAGAGAAAGAAAAAATGGAAAACATATATAAACAAATAAAGGCATTACAATAAAATATGGCCTTTGGGATTTCAGACTCTTTAATAAACCCTGTTGTTCTCTCGAGCTTTGCATTTTTGATTTTCGTTTTAATAATGGTATACCGCACACTTAGGTCTATGAAAATTACAAGAGATAAAAGTATACGCTTTTTTCTTATAACAACTGGTGTGTTACTAGCATGGTTTAGCGCTGTTTTTATTCTTGGGAAGATTGGATTCTTTGCGAGAAATCCATTATTTGCCCCTAATATGATATTCGGATTTCTTATACTATTTCATTTCTTGAGAATGGCATACCATTCAAAAACTTTACAAACTGTTGCGGATGCTATCCCGACAACATGGATAGTGGGTATCCAAACATACAGAATAGTGGGCGTTGGTTTTCTTATTCTCTATGTACAACAGCAACTACCTGCGGCGTTCGCATTCCCTGCAGGAATAGGAGATATCCTTGTTGGAGTTTCTGCGCCATTTGTCGCGATGATCTATTACGCAAAAAAACCCTACGCACAAAAACTGGCAATAGCATGGAACATTTTTGGTATTGCCGATGTGGTGGTGGCTGTGGGTGTAGGAATCTTAGGATTTCCAAGACCTGTGCAATTCATTCCCCTTGCTCCTTCAACTGAACCGTTCTCGCTATTCCCGTTAGTTATCATACCACTCTTTGCGGTCCCCTTAGCAACCCTTTTACACTTTTTGTCATTACGAGTCTTACAACACCAGAATCCGCGATAGAGATAAGAAAAGCAAAATCAGAAAGACTTAAAAATAATCCCTTCTTACTAGAGACAAGAGGTGAACAATGGTATACGAAGCGTACGTAACAGTGGGTGGACCTATCCTGCTTGGTGCTTTAATTGCTATAAGCACTGCGTTAAAATGGCCGAGTTGGATGCAGTACATTTGGGCTGCTCTTTCAATTCTATGGGGCTTGATGATGCTCAGATAAAAGAATATCCTCGAGCAATAATTTTTAAATGGATACTCTCTCCATAGAGGATGAAAGGAACAAAAATAAAAAGAACAGAAATCGTCACTTTCGGTGGCGGCTGCTTCTGGGGTGTTGAACTTGTTTTTTCAGAACTTCCTGGAGTACTAAAAACTGAGGTTGGATATATGGGCGGCACGCTTCAAAATCCCTCCTATAAAGATGTCTGCACAGACGCAACAGGTCATGCAGAAGTCGTTCAAGTTACCTACGATCCAAAAAGAATAACCTACGACAAACTCCTTACTACCTTCTGGAAGATCCATGATCCAACAACACTCAATCAACAAGGACCTGACATTGGCACGCAATATCGCTCAGTCATCTTTTATCACACAGAAAAACAAAAAAGTGCTGCAGAGAAATCACGAGGAGAACAACAAAAACAACTATCAAAAAAGATAGTCACGCAAATAATAAAGACCTCAACATTCTATAGGGCAGAAGAATACCATCAGCAATACCTCAAAAAGCGGGGACTTGTGAGCTGTCATATTTAAATACCTGGCGAATATAAAGATAAAAAGAATATGAAACAAGAGAGACTTGATACGCTTGCAGATAGTATCTTTGCAATTGTTATGACGCTCCTCGTTATAGAACTCAAGGTGCCTCAGCTTCCATCAGCGATCTCAAACATACAACTCTGGAATGCGATTCAAACAATCTACCCTGTGTTTATCAGTTACCTCCTCAGCTTTGCGGTCCTCTTTACCTACTGGAGATCTCACCATTTCATATCCTCGGTTTACGCGAAGAATATTGATCTCAAATTTACAACAATCAACGCCCTCTTCTTATTCTTTGTCGCATTAATTCCATTCTCGGCGCACCTCCTCGGGAGATATACAGACACGCAACTTGCAATCGCAATCTATGGACTAAACGTGATCTGCATTGGACTTTCTCTCCTCTGGATGCGCTCCCATGTCTTTAGATCAAAGACAATTATGAACCTTGAGCTTAAGCCGCGAGAAAAATACGGAAGCACAATCCGTCTCCTTCTCCCTGTAATTTGTGCAATCGCCGCAATCGCCCTCAGCTTTTACAATACCCTGCTCTCGATAATCCTCTTTACATTCGCAATTATCTTCAACCTCTTTGCAAAATCAACCTCGCTTATTATCTGGTTTCTTGAGAAAATGATCAGAATAAAATCTAAATGAACAAAACAAAACTCGCAATCTTTATAATCCTCGGATTCGTTCTCTTGAGCATTGGATATTACATAATGACGGATAAACAAACAGCAAACAAGCGTGTGCTATTCCAAACAACACTTGGTGATATAACAATCGAACTCGACAATGACATGCCAATCACAACAGCCAACTTTGAAAAACTTGTGAATCAAGGATTCTACGATGGTGTTATCTTCCACCGTGTTATAAAAGCATTTATGATCCAGGGAGGCGATCCAACAGGTACCGGGACAGGCGGTCCAGGGTACACAATCAAAGATGAATTTATAGATCCCAACAGAAACGATCGTGGTACAATTTCTATGGCAAACGCGGGTGCAGATACAGGTGGCAGTCAATTCTTTATTAACCTTGTAAACAACAATTTTCTCGATACAAAACATCCGGTCTTCGGTAGGGTTATACAGGGCATGGATGTTGTTGACAAAATAGCACAAGTTCAAACAGACCAAAATGATAAACCAATTCAAGAAGTAAAGATAATGAAGGCAAGATTACTTTAACCTCGTCTCCAAGAAGTCCATATCCTGAAATCTTTGATTTAGGTTATTGATGAATTGGAGTATAGAAAGGTATATGAACTGCATTTCCTTAGATATTCGATACGGTAGGAACTGTCGAATTACAAGCCTTTGGAGCTGGTGTAAGACTTCCTTTGTTGGAAGCGATTGGCTGTGAATTAGGAAGCCATAACCTCAACATGAGAATGTTAGGCTGTGGTAGTTCACACGCGTACTACTCTCACACCAGCAGGAGTATCTTCCAAGACGTATCCTTTCTCTCTGATCTTCTTTCGCAAGAGATCAGCCTTATCCCACATCTTTTGTTTCCGTAGTTTTTCACGCTCATTAATGAGCACACGTATCTCCTCGGAAACTATCGCCTCTTTCTCCACCATTAGGGGTATATTCAAACCGAAAATTGTATCGAATTTCTCCATTAATTGAATCTTTCGGTCAGTGCTCAAAGAAGAATCTAAAACCTTCCATGCAACCTGTAGAGCGACAGGGATATTCAAATCGTCATTAATCGCGGCTAAAAATGATTTCTCAAACTCGCTTCCCTTATCATTCCGATTCTCTCTATGATTCTGTCGCAACGCAATCACTCTTCGTTTCAAGTGCTCATAGGCATTCTTGCTCGCATCAAGATGTTCAAAACTAAACGTTAGAGACTTTCGATAATGTGTCAACAAACACAGATAACGGAAATGAAGTGGATGATACCCTTTCTCTTCTAGATCAGAGAGAGTATACAATCCTCCCTGAGATTTTGAAACCTTCTCTCCAGTTTTATCTAATAGAAATGCACCGTGGAGCCAATAATTAACAAACTTCTTTTTGGTAACACTTTCGCTCTGTGCGATCTCATTCTGATGATGAATCTGGATATGATCCTCTCCTCCAGTGTGAAGATCAAAATGCCCTCCAAGATACTTCATAGCCATTGCAGAACACTCGATATGCCATCCTGGGAAACCAATGCCCCAGGGAGAGTCCCATTCTTGCTGCCGTTTCTCTCCCTTCCGAGAAAACTTCCAAAGCGCAAAATCAGTCGGATTCTTTTTCTCTCCAACAGCAATTCTTTTCCCGGCCTTTAATCCCTGCTTATTTAATCGCGCAAATTTCCCATAATTCTTAAACCTCGAGCTATCAAAATAAATACCGTCGCTCGTTCTATAGGTAAATCCTCTTTTCTCTAGCTTTTCTATCAATGCGATCTGTTCTTTAATATGTTCACTCGCTTTACACCAAATATTCGGCTCTATGATATTCGATTTCTGCATATCTGCGCGAAACACCTTCAGATAAAATGCAGCAATTTCCTCTGCCTTTTTCCCCTCGCGCTGCGCTGCCTTCTCTATCTTATCCTCGCCCTCATCAGCATCAGATGTCAAATGCCCAACATCGGTCACATTCATAACCTGCGTTACCTGAAACCCATTATATGTCAACACTCTTCGTAGAATATCAGAAAAGATATACGTCCTCATATTTCCAATGTGCTGATACCAATACACTGTTGGCCCACAACTGTACATCCTGCCCTTTCCTTTCGTAATCGATCGGAAAACTTCTTTCTTCCGCGTCAGCGTATTAAATAATCTCACTGCTCCCATGTCACTTTATATTCGAGACGCTATTTAATCCTTCGTTTCACAAACAAATTTCTTGATTTCTTCAATGTTCTTGAGGCTCATTAATTGC
This sequence comes from Candidatus Woesearchaeota archaeon, assembly GCA_964494915.1. Classification (GTDB taxonomy): domain Archaea; phylum Nanobdellota; class Nanobdellia; order Pacearchaeales; family GW2011-AR1; genus UBA73. The sequence goes on along the minus strand of CAZBTP010000026.1, from coordinate 3,427 downwards.
TCTCGTATTCCGGCCGCTCCCTTCACATGCCGAATAAACCTGCTCCCAAGATACTTTATTCTGTTCAGATCAACAAGGTTATACTTCTCGGCCAATCGAATATACTCTAAAAAAGTAGGTATATTCTTTGTAGCGTCAAACTTCTGCTCTCGCCCTTTCCTTAAATAAAACAAAATTCTAGAAAAGATGTATGGATCGCCAATGGCTGCACGCGCAATCATTATCCCATCTGCAATCTCCAACATCCTGTATGCATCGGCTCCAGAAAAGATATCTCCATTCCCTATGACCGGAATCCCAATCTGCTTTTTTACTCGCTCAATCCAATTCCAGTCTGCTGCAACGTCCTTCCCATGGATCGCGAGTCTCCCATGCACTGTTAATGCATCTGCTCCTGCTTTTTCAATCTCTCGCGCAACCTCGAGTACATTGTTCTTCTTAAATCCTAGACGAATCTTTGCGGTCGCTGTTAGACTAGCATCCTTCAGAATACGAATCATTGTTCCGATCTTAGAGGGATGTTGCAGCAAATGTGATCCAGCCTTGTTTCTTGTAATTCTAATCGAAGGACAGCCGCAATTAATATCAACTATATCATACGGTCTCAAAAAAGGCACAACCTTTCGAAACTGCTCAACTGAATTTCCTGTTATCTGTACCCCAACCGGTTGTTCTCTCTTTCCAATAATCATAAGTTTTTTGGTTTTAGCATTCTCATGTAAAATCGCATCCACATACACCATCTCGGTATATCCCATTGCAGCCCCAGCCTTTCGGCATATGAGTCGATAGGCAACATCGCTTACATCAACCATTGGTGCTAACAAAAGTCTATTCTTTAACCGAACCTTTCCTATCCTAAAGACGCCCATACCTTTTTGTAAAACACTGGAATATATAAAATTATAAACCTATCGTTTCTCACACAAGAATCTTTAAATATAGCCCGCACTTTAAAAGTCAATGGAAAAGGATATCGACAGAATACAAAAAAATCCGGATACAGATATTGTGATTAGAATCGATGACTATGGTGGTAGAAGAGGCGTTACAATCCGTGAATTTATTAGAGGCGAACGGTATACTGGATTTACAAAAGCAGGTACACGCATTCCGGCAGATAAGTTCAAACTCTTTAAACAAGCTATAAACTCAATCGATGAAAAAGACCTTGTGGAAGAGAGGCTGTCCCAGAACAACCTTCAAGAAAACGATAAAAAAACGAAAACAGAAGAGATTGATGATCTTGAAGAAGATGCCATCTAACTCGTTTGATCAGAACCGTCTTCTCTCTCATGAAAGGGAGATACATCGGCACCACGCATATGGCGTATTAAATCAGCAAGCAGATTAAAATTATACTCGTACACTCGTTCTCCCTGTTTTTGTTCCGCATTATCTCCAAACTTCGGACAAAGAAAATATAAATCCTCTTGACTCAAGATCAGATTACTAATGGTCCTAGGTTCTCCTGTTACAACTAACGGTGGTGTAAGTCTTACTTTATACTTACCACCCCGCCTTGCTACAATAGACAGCTGATAAAAGATAGGTTCTTCACTCATACTGCTCGGCTAAGAAAAACACCTTTTAAATATTCTTATAGAGGAGCTGTGTAGTGAGAGAGACATCTGATCTCGTTTATTATCACCTCTCTTTGCACAAATCCAACAGAAGCAGCGAATTTACCTCTGCTCCAAAGATGTCCTTTTGGATATCTCAACCTAGCTCTTTCGTGAAATTCAAAGAACAATTAATACCTTTATTCCAAACTCTATGTTGCATTAATCATACAACACAGCATTGAAGCGCTAATGTTTATAAGCTGTTTTGCTGTTTATACCTAAGCCAGGGTGGCAGAGTGGTTAATGCGCCGGTCTTGAGAACCGGTTCCTCTCGGGGAGCACAGGTTCGAATCCTGTCCCTGGCGTCTTTATACGCCAGCCACATAAACTTTATAAAGAAAAGGGTTGTTTATAGAACATGAAAGAGACTGTGAAAAAGAAATTTCTTATTTGTATTGTTCTTTTGGTGTTTGTGTTGATTACTATTCCTTTTGTGAGCGCAGTGAGTACGCAGATTACCGTAAAAACGCTGAAGGATCATAATGTTTCTATTCAGATTCTCGATCCAGGAAGTGTTTATTTATTACTTGATAGCTTTCATAATAAAAATTCTGGAGAAATAGGAGAGGTTAGTGTTGCAACTGAGGTTGATAAGCCAGAAGTTAGTATTCGCGTTATGATTAAATACGGAGGGAAGAGTGTGTTTAATGAAAAGTTTGAGAATGTGAAAACTGGTAGTCCTCTTGTCTTCGAGGTACCTGACCAGCCTGATCCTGAACCTCCGAAAAATGAAACACCGCCGAGTCAACCTAACCAAACAAATGCAACTACCTCAATCGCAAACGCGGCAACTTCACCACCTTCTGGAGAAGAGAGTGCTCAGATAAAACAAACCGAAGAGAATCAAACTGAAGTGAATGCTAGTGTGATCACGGGTAGTTTCCTTTCTCGAGTAAGCGATAAATTCTCAGGCGTTGGTGTGTATATACTATGGATCGTTGGTGCTTTGATTGTTCTTGCTCTCATTATACTTGGTGGGCGTTATCTGATGCGTGTTATTCGAAAAAATAGGGCGTTTGCACCATCGCTCCCTTCGAGGAGGAGTATTGATCATGATGTTCATGCAAAGGCTGCAGAACTTGAGCGACTTGAGAGAAAGATTAAAGAAGCAAAACGTGATGTATCTCTTCTCCTGAACGAGGATAAGATCCGTGAAGCTGAACGGAGACTTGATGAGGATAGGAAGGTTCTTGATCGATTAAAGCGCGGAGATGGTATACGCTAGATTTAGCTATGAGAAGAATCTGCTCCAAAAAGATCTTCTCTGGGATTCGTTGTCAATGATTAACTTGTGCTCAATGTGCGGTTTTGTGCTCAGATTTTGTGTTTCTTTTGTGAGTTCGCGATCGAGAGACTCGAGTGCCTTTGTTACTTCGAGGCGAGAATATCCTTGGTTTACTAATGCCCAGCGGAGAGATTCACGTGAATATCCCTTCTGCATGTTTTTTTTCAAGTAATCGGTGAGTTCGTCAACAACTCCCCTACGCTTCATCATAATAAAGTCAATTGGTTTACCTATTTATAAATTGTGGTGAGAAAGTGTCCAACAATGTAATTTTCATTTATAAAAAGAGTTAAAAACTAATATTTCTATAATTATATATGAGAGAAGAAATAAGTAATTGGTTAAGACAATCAGAAGAGGATTTAGATAAGGCGAGAATATTATTTGAAAATAAAAAATTTGATGGGGCGGCGTTTAACTCTCATCAAAGTGTAGAAAAATCTCTTAAGGCACTCCACCTGCTTAAATTTAATCAGGGAGAAAAAGGACATTCTATTATATATCTTGCTAGCAAATT
>CAZBTP010000025.1:0-17047 GCA_964494915.1 Candidatus Woesearchaeota archaeon | reverse complement strand
GATTCAAACCTTTATTTTTTGGCTAATCAAGATTTATGTCTTTCCGGACAGAGCATAACCCGCGTCGTAACACGCTTCCCCGCTTTCGTGAACACAATCTCTTGATAAATAAGGCGCCTCAATACATTCGGTAAATCCCTAATAGAAACACGAATCTGCTCAGTACTATCTCGATCGCGTAGGGTAACTGCATTATCCTGTAAAGTAGCCTCATCAATCGTAATACAAAATGGCGTACCAATCTCATCATGACGAGCATATCTCCTCCCGATCGATCCTGAGCTATCAAATGCGACAAGATACTGTTGTTGCAAATCACGGTAAACCTGGTGTGCAATTTCAAATCCCTTACCCTTCGCAACAAGAGGAAAAACAGCAGCTGTATATGACGCAAGTCTCGGAGAGAGTTTAAGAACAATATTCTCCCGTTTTTTGTCATACGTGTAAGCACTAAGAAGAAAAACAAGAAACGCACGTTCAACACCAAGACTTGGTTCACAAACAACATGGGGCACAATCCTTCCATAACGCGGATCAATAATCTCAAAAGATTTTTTCGAGTGTTTCTCGTGCTGTCTCAAATCAAAGTCAGCCCGATTCGCAAATCCCTGAAGCTCACGCCATCCCATCGGAAAAAGATACTCCAAATCCCAAGTATCCTGAGAATAATGACTACGCTCATCCGACGTGTGCTGCCGTACTCGAAAGCGAGCAGCATCAGCCCCAAGTGAAATAAACCATGAATACTCAAGCGCTAACCAATACGCATGCCAATCAGTTGCAATAAAACCTTTCCTATGAGCATCCAGAATCTTCATCCTCCTCGCATCAAGATTCTTTTTCTGTGCCTCCTCACTAAGAAGAGCAATCTCGATATCCTTCACAGCATCAAGAAAGGGACACGGTTCCTTTGGAGCAATAAAATATTCGATCTCCATCTGTTCAAATTCTCGCGACCGAAATAAGAATTCCCGAGGAGAAATCTCATTCCGAAACGCCTTCCCTATCTGTGCAATACCAAAGGGGAGAGAAAGGCGAGCATTCTCCTGAACAAATCGAAAATTGCTAAAAATAAGCTGTGCAGTCTCAGGCCGAAGATAAGCGGTCAGTGAATCAGATCGAATCGGCCCAACAGCCGTCGTGAACATCGGATTAAATTCCCCCCTATGTTCATACGCTCCCTTACATTTCTCACATCGTGCCTTCCCAAGTTGATGTTTATCAAGCTTTGTTGTATAGCCGCATTTCGTACAAACAGCAATAATATCAACAAAACTCGAGACATGTCCAGAAGCCTCCCATACCTTCGGATTCGTAATAATCGCACCGTCAATCCCAACAATATCCTCCCGCTGCTGAACATGGAAGCGCCACCATTCTCGCTTAATATTATTCTTAAGCTCAACACCCAAATGCCCAAAATCCCAGAATCCAGCAAGCGAACCATAAATCTCCCCCGAAGGATAAACAAATCCACGCCGTTTACAAAATCCCGCAAGCTCCTCGATCGATATCCCCTTCTCAAAAGATACAGCATTCGTTTTCATCTCCCCTCCTAGAAAAACAGATATTTAACTCTTCTCACACATCGAGTAAAAAGAACATATCATACATATTAAGTAATTATAAGATAATTACATAGTTTTAAAAGGATAAAATCATACATAATAAGTATATTTTGGTGTGAAAAATGAGACGTGCAACTCGAGAGTATACAGGATGTTCTAACACGCGTGAATATCGCGAGTATTCTACTCAGGAGGGGGTTGTCTCTGCACACCAAAAAAGGCATTCTCCAAGGCGACAACCATCCTCCTTTTTGGATCATGAAATGGAATCTCTTTAAATCAAAAGAAAGAACAGAAACAAAAAGAGCTGTACAAAAACGCATCGAGCAAGCAGAACACTACCGTAAAGAAACAATCGCGCAAGCACAAAAACTTGTACAGCAGCTACGCGAGCGCTCAATCTCATACAGCGAATATACAACACAACTCCAAAGAAGATTTGGAGAAAGTAGTGCACAAGAATGGGTCGATTACTACACGAACTATCAAAAAGCAGGCGAAAGCATTCTCGCAAAAATAGAACGCAAAGAAAAAATAAATGTTCTTTTCAGCATATTCCTCATTGCCACACTCGCAATAATACTCGCCCTTTCCTTCTACTCATTCACAGAAAAACCAACATTAACAGGTCTCTCTGTCCAAGAAATAACACAAACATACACACAACAAATAAACACGACATTCGAAGATTCAGATACGCTCAAACTGGAGCTAGAGAATAAGGGTATACTAACAGCAGTGCGTATATCAGGATACGCCCAAGGAACAGGCGACATCAAAATCCTCCTCGAAAACAACATACTCTACACATCCTCACCCCAAACAGCCTCACCCATAACAGGATCTGCAATCGAAGAAATACAGAACGAAACAGAAACGCTCACAACAAACATAGAAACAAACGAAACTAATCCTAAAAACGAAACCACGTTCAATGAAACAGAAAACAATGAAACGATCCCAATAATCAAAACTGAAAATAGAACCGAACCAGAAAATGAAATACCAATCCGCCACTTCGAAAAAGCATGTATTGAAACCTGCGATCTTAAATCTCTAAAGTTAAATCAAACATCCTATACACTAACGATAGAAATCTCAGGAGAAGCAAAACTCTATATAGAATCAATCCAGTACGACATTCTTTCACAAAAAGAAATAATAAACCTAACAAATGAGACAAGAGAAAACATCACAGAGGAAAACATAACAAATGCAACAATTCTCTCGCTCGTACAACAACCGGCGCGCATCGGCGAACCAGTACGCTGGATAAAACGAATACAAAAAAATGCTGATGAACGCACAGCAATAAAGATCCCTGCAAGCGCAGAAAACATTCAAGTAAAAAAAGAAGAGAACGAAGCGAAAAAAGAGACCAAATTTGAACAACGCGAAACAAAGATAACAGGAAGCATAATCAAAATCCAAGAAAATTCAAGCAGCTTCATGCAACGCCTCCGAAATCTGTTCAGAATAACCGGTAGCTCAATCATTGAGACCAATACAAGCACAGAAGTTCAAATAGAAATAATCCTAAACGAAACACAAGAAAACAGAACGACCGAAGAAATCTACGAGATCCTCTACGAAACACCCGCGCCAACAATCACAGAAAAAAACCTATCTTTAACATCAAAACAAGTAACCATATCAAGCCCTGATGATATACGGTATGAAAACGTCACGAGTTTTACCACTATTCCCGAGCTTCTGAAGGTTAATGGAAAAGGAAAAGTAAAACTCCTCTGGGAAAATAATGAAAAGATCGAACATTCCTTCACATTACTCGATACAAACAACAACAGCTACTATGACCTTATAGAATGGATAATCCCCCACCTCTCAAATCAAACCTTTGAGATCATTCTCATAACAAGAGCAGCACATCTCGACAAGGATCGTCTCTTTCTCACTGATATAACCGAGCAAGTAAAACGACAAGATGACATCTGGAGTGAAGAAATTCAAAACAAAGAATACATACGAGTAACCTTCGAAAAAAATCTAACCACTGAAAACGACATCACAATCTTTCCACGAACAATACAAGGAAATCCAAAACTCAATGTCTACGAGATAAACAAAACAGAGATAATTGCAACCTTTGATAATCTAGAATCCGACAAATACAACAAAATCCTCCTCACAAGCCTACAAACACAACAAGATACCTTTGATCTCGAGGTAACAGGGGGTTCAATCATACTCGATCACATTATCGACCCACACGCCGAATTAATTATCGGCGATAAACAAACACTCTGTGGAGAAGTAACTGCCTACGACAAGATCGTAATAAATGCATCAGGAATCCTAGCTATCTGCACAAGGAACGCAACGATCCCCTCAGGATTCGCAAATATTACACTCGGCAACAATGGAAACTTCACGCTCTATGCGAGCGGTAAAATAGAAGGAAATCTCACAGGCGCAGCAGGAGGCGCAGGCTGTAATGGAAATTCATGTAGAGGAACGCAGGGAACAAACGGCTACAACTGGACAGCAGGTTCATCAAATAGCCCGAATAACATCGCAAACGGAGGCGGAGGCGGCGGTGGTAATCGAACAGCAAACTCAGTTTCCTCAGGCGGAGGTGGAGCTGGTTTCGGTGGCGCAGGAGGCATTGGAGGCGAACAACCAAATGATGCCACATCAACAGCAGGCAATGGCGGCGGAACATACGGATCTAGCGCTGATAATAGGACGCTTGTTGCAGGTTCAGGCGGCGGCGGTAGTGCAGCCGACACTGCACGAACAGGCGGCTCAGGCGGAGGAGGTATAAAAATAAATGCTAGTTCAGGAGAGATTGTTATCGTAGGTAGCATAAACTTCACAGGAGGCCAAGGCGTAGGCGGCGCTGCAGCAGACGAAGGCTCTGGAGGCGGCGGCAGCGGCGGCCACATAATACTCATCGCAGACCGCGTAACACTCGCTAGTGCAGCAATAGAAGCAAGAGGCGGAGCAGGCGGTCCTGCAAGTGGAACAACAGACAGCTGCGGCGGTGGAGGTGGAGGCGGTGGAAGAATCCTTGTTGTTTACGGATCATCATCCTCAAATACCTCAACAACAGCAAATGTAAGCGGCGGAGCAGTAGGTGCAAGTGTAGCATGCGACGCAACACCATTGGGGGGATCAGAAGGAACAAACTTCATCACAGCAACAGGATTTGCTGATGTAGAATCCCCAAACGTCACGCTCCTTATCCCCACAAATAACACAGTCGTAGCAAACATAACAACATTCTTCCAAGCGCATCTCAAAGACAACAAAAACGTCTCGAATGCCACGCTCTATGTATGGAATTCAACTGATCTCGTAGGAACAAACACAACAACCTTAGCAAAAAACACAAGTATATCAGCAAACATATCATTCACCTTACCTCGAGACGGAATCTACTTCTGGAACTTCGAAGCAGTTGACAATACAAGCAACAGCGCAATACGCAATGACACAAATTTCACAATCACGCTTCTCGAGTTTCTATCGCCAAATGTCACACTCCTCGTCCCAACAAATAACACCAATGCACTAACCAACACAACATTCTTCCAAGCAGATTTCGTTGATGAAAAAAACGTCTCGAATGTCACGCTCTATGTATGGAATTCAACTGACCTAGTAGGAACAAACTTCACAGCACTCGGCAACAGGAGTATCTCAGCAAACATCTCATTTACACTACCAAGAGAAGATACATACCTCTGGAATTTCCTTGGCGTAGACAACAGCTCAAATCAAAAATTCAACAACACAAACTTCACACTCCGATTCACAGACACAACACTCCCGACAACAAACCTTCTCGTCCCAACAAATAACACAACAGTTACAACCAATCTCTCCTTTTTCCAAACCCAGATTATAGATAACAAAAACGTCTCGAATGCCACGCTCTATGTATGGAATTCATCTAATCTCGTAGGAACAAACACAACAACACCGCTCGGCAATGCGAGCATCTCAGCAAATATATCATTCACCCTGCCACGCTTTGACACCTATTTCTGGAATTTCCTTGGCGTAGACAACAGCTCAAACCAAGCATTCAATAACAGCAACCTCACCCTTGTCTTTTCCGATACAACACCAATCATTACATTCGTCAGCAATATCACAGCACAAAGCGTTACAGAGAATTCAGTAAAACTCGTCGAGATCAATCTTACAGTATATGACGCAGATGGTTTTGGTCTAATAAACATGAGCACTGCAATTGTTTCCGTCAACAGAACAGGAGAAACAACACGCTCAAACACAACCTGCCTAAACACTGCAAACTATGCATCCTTCTATACAAATCTTACCTGTACAATCAGTATGCAATACTTCGACGGAGCAGGTGGCTGGACAATCAACGCAACAATCAAGGACAACAGCAGCAGCGTCGCACAAAACCTCAGCATTAACTTCACACTATCAGAATCCACTTGCATAGTACTTGCTCCAAAATCACTAACCTGGCCAGAAATCATTCTAGGAAGCACAGACACGCTATCAACCAACGATCCAGTTGTAATCAACAACACCTGCAATGACGACATTGCAAGCGGAAATGTCCGCGTAAAAGCAATAGACATGTACGGTGAAACAGATCCCCTAACAAGAATATTTGCAGCAAACTTCACGGTAAACGTTGCAGATACCTGTAACACCGGAACAGCAATGGTAAACGGAACACTAACCGGTGTAACAAGCTCTATCCTGGAAGCAGGCAATAATTCCATTAACAATGGTACAAGCGGACAAGAACAACTCTACCTCTGCATAGAAGCAATCAATTCAGACCTCACACAACAATCCTACTCAACCGCTGTCGCAGGCCAATGGGAAATAAGTGTCCTTACCGCGCTCTTCATAACACAGAGAAGAAACAAAAAACGCAGAAACAAGCCCCAAAGATTCGAACAATTATCGCGAAGAAAACAGAAACAAATACTCGAAAACCTGAGCGCACTCGATAGATTCGTACAAGAACGCTTCGAAATAGACCTAGAAACACTAACCAAACAAGCACTTCAAGAAGAAAAAACTCGCGAAGAAAAAGTCCCGCTATCAATCTTCAAAACAGAGGTCAGCCCAGCAGAAGCGCTCTGTAAATATCTCAAAGAAAATCGATCAATGAACTTCGCAGAAATCGCGAGACATATACAGAGGGACCAACGCACAGTCTGGATAAACTATAGAAACGCATGCGCCAAACAAGCCAAACAACTCCAAATAGACAAAACACAACCAGACATAAAACTAACCATATTTGCAAACCGAAACACAACTATATTTGAATCCCTCATCCTTGAACTCCGCGAACAAGGCTTATCAAATGCAACAATTGCACAGCAGCTCAAAAAAGATCCACGAAACATCTGGACAGTATACTCGCGCGCAGTAAGAAAAATAAAGGGTAAACTTTAAAAAGATAAACACGTATATATAAAAGTAAAAAGAGGATGACAAAAACACTTTATCTAGGGATGTTTATCATAGCACTTCTCATAGTAACAATCACGCCCGCATCAGCAGGATTCTTCGACTGGTGGAACAAAGTAACAGGCAGAGCAACAAGCGACACCGAAACACTTAACGTCACGGTCGGCAATACAGCCCCTGTTATCTCCTTCGTAACTAATATCTCAACCCAGAGTGTTACAGAGAATGGCAATACAACAATACGACTAAATATGACTGTTGTAGATCCAGACGGGAATGGCTTGATCAATACGAGCACCGCAGTAATGAGTCTCAACAGAAGCGGACAAGCAACGCGATCCAATGAGACCTGTCTCATCACCGGAAATTCAACAGCAACATCGGTGAACCTAACATGTATTGTATCTCTAAAATTTTTTGATGGAGCAGGTGGCTGGACAATCAATGCAACAATTAAAGACAACAGCAGCAGCGTCGCACAAAACCTGACGCAAAACTTCTCACTCTCAGAAACAACCTGTATTGTGTTAGCTCCAAAATCACTCACCTGGGCATCAATCGGCCTTACCGACATAAACGCCCTCTCAACCAACGATCCAGTAGTAGTCAACAACACCTGCAACGATAACATCGATTCTGGCAATGTTCGCGTAACCGCGATAAGCCTCCTCGGTGAAAGCACCCCTTCATTATCGATCAGAGCAGCAAACTTCACCGTCAATATTGCAGATGCCTGTGATACAGGAACAGCAATGGTAAATGGAACAGTAACCGGTGTAACAAGCTCTATCCTCGCAGCAGCAAATCACTCTCCAAATAACGGCACAACAGGACAAGAACAACTTTACTTCTGCCTCGAAGCAGTCGACTCAGACCTCACACAACAATCCTACTCAACAGCAAGCGCACAATCCTGGACAATTTCAGTAGTATAACATGATACAAAAACGAAAAACACTCGCAAAAAGCACAGCAATACTAGCCGCCATACTCTTCTCAATCTCAATCGCAGCAGCCTATGGTGTAACAGCCCCCTACTGGAAAGAAAACCCCCTAAAAATGAAAGCAGGAGAAACAAGAGATATCCAACTCTTACTACAAAACATGGTTGGCAATGAAGATATCACCTTACGCGCATCCATCCTCGAGGGCAAAGAAATAGCAACGCTCATTGATAAAAACCTTGACTACAAAGTACCGTTTGGAGAAAGAGAACTGAAAGTAAACCTCAAGATCACAACCCCTCCAGATGCGCAACTCAATCAAGAGTATATCATTCACCTCTTTTTCAAACAAGTAAGTGAAAACGAAGGCGGCATGCTCGAACTTGCCACCGGCGTAGAAAAGATCATTCCAGTTATTATTGAAGAAGCACAGCCGACAACACCTCAAACACAACAAACAGAGCCTCAGCAATCACCAGAAACAACACCTCAAACACAACCTCAAAAAACCCCAGAATTCCCAACAACCTCGCTCATCAGCTGGATTATCGCAGGAGCAATCATTCTCCTCATTATCATAATTATTATAAAGCACAAGAAAAAACCAAAGCGAAGGTAAAGGATTTAAACCTCGTTGTTCTCAGATCATTATGAAAAAACTGGTGATCATGATCCTCGTATTCTGGACACTCTCGCTCCTCATCTCATCAGCAGCTGCCATAAAACACACACCAAAAAAGCCAATCACTGGTGACACAATCACTGGCGAAACAATTACAGGCGAAGCAACAAGTGATAGTGTAGCACTGACCATCACAATAACCGCAACAACACCAACACTCACGATCAACAAACCCCGCAATGAAACATACTTTTACAATCACACAATACCAATAGATATCACAACAAACTCCAACGATACCTGGTATAATATCGACAACACAAATAACGTAAGCTTTAACGCAACACACGAGACCTTTTTTAACACCTCAATCGGCAATCACACCCTCCATGTCTTCGCAAATAACAGCGCAGGACTAACAAAGAAGAATGTAACGTTCTTCACAAACACCTCAATCTACCATCTAAACTTCGACAAATACTTCAATAGCTCCAATAAGGGAAACTCAACAAACTGTCATGAATTTTCACTCGCTGAATTGAATAATATAAGCAATCTAATCCTCGAGGACGTGAGAACAGGAAAGATTATGTTCAATAGCATTATCAATTTCACAAATGACGCAAACCCAAACGACAACATAACTGACCTCGATAGCTACATCAATATAACATTCAATAAAATCCTCCTCGACTCAAATGCACTCCCAAATCTCAACATCACCGCAACACTCGAGCTCAAGGATCTAACATTCACAAATCCACGAATCTTATTCAACGATCAAGTATGCCCTGCAACAATCTGCGTAAAAAACAGCTACGCAAACGGTGTTCTCAATTTCAATATCACGCACTTCTCAACATTCTCAAGCGAAGAAACACCAACGCCAAGCGATGCATCAGGATCTTCAAGCAGCACAGGAGGGGGCGCTGGAGGCAGCATAACATCCCCAAAAAAGAGTCCACCAATAGAACCTCCAAGCAAAGAACTCCAGATAGGAACAAAAACACTCGCAGTTTCTATTCTTCAAGGACAAACAAAACAACAACGCATTTCCCTCCGCAACAATAACAAACAACCGCTCATACTCAATATCACACTAACAAATCTCGAAGATCTCATTCTCATACAAGACAATACCCTCACGTTCCAACCAGGCGCCTCTCACGAACTCGCATTCGATATCATCGCGCGAGAAACAAAACAACCAGGTGTATATCTCGGAAAGATAATCCTCATAGCAAACAACATACAATACGAAATTCCCATCGCAATTACCGTCAATTCTGCAGAAAGCCTCTTTGATATACGCCTAAGCATCTTAGGTGATACAGAAGCCTTACACCCAGGTAAAGACATGCTCGCACAGATTGAAATATTCACCCTCGGTACAAAACAAAGAGTCGACACCCTCGTAGAATACAAGATTCAAGATGCAAAAGGAAAAACAATCCTCACTGAAAAAGAAACACTCGCTCTGGAAACGCAAGTAAGCTTTGTTAAACGACTAAAACTACCCCGCTCGCTCACCGATGAGCATTACATCCTCGAAGTCCTCGTCTACCATGACAACAAAGTCACAGGTGCAAGCACCTGGTTCTCCATAGCAAAAAAAGAAGATCAGCAAAAAACAACCATAACAGCAATAAGCATAGGAATAACTATACTCATCATAACACTCACAGTCATAGTCATACTCTTTTCCCGCATCCGACACAAGAAAAAGTACAAACAGAAACAAAAACCCCAAATAAAGACCTACGAACCGCGTTCAAAATCGCGCATTGAGACATACAGATAAGAACCTCTCTTTACTTCGTAATGCCGCCCATTCGACAAACAGTAGTACCGCAAACAGGACATTTACCCTTTGCTATCTTCGTACCTTTCACAGTTGTTGATTCAACAGGATTTTTTATCTCCCGCTCTGCTTTGCATTTAACGCAGTAGCCTTTTGTTGCCATGTGTCCTCCATTTCGCAGCATGATGAAAACTCAAGGGTTTATAAATTATTCTACACTCAAACATTGTAAACTTAAAGGGTGCTAAAAATGGAAAAAGAAAATCAAAAAGAATTTAAAGAAGAAAATCTTAATTGGAATAATAAAAAAGAGGTTTTAAAGAGTGGTAGATTTCGGGATTATGAAACAGAAGATAGAAACTGTTTCGACACTGATAAAAATAACAAAGTGGGTTGGATTGATTTTAATAGTAATGAATGTTCTTGGTTGGGCTTACAAAAGGATAGACTTCACGATTGCTTTAAGTCTAATCATAATAATTCTTCTTTGGTTATGGACTTTAGACACACAAGTTAACAGAATTGAAAAATTATTAAAAGATAAAGATATAATGAAAGGAGGTAATGGGATGAAAAACAATAAAAAAGGTTTAACCGATGTCGGAAAATGGATTATATGGATTTTGGTAGCACTTGCGGTTATTTTCATATTATCCAAAATATTCTCTTAATTTTTTACATTTTACTCATATAAACTAAAGCCAGCCATCTATTCTTAACATCCTTCAAACTTTCAGCTAACTCAGGAATTATGCAACACTGCAATTAATTTTAGAATGAGAAATTTCAAATAAGATTAATTAACAGATATACCAACCGCTAACTTTACAATGTACTACGCCTCATCTTTGTTGAAAATGTCTAATGAACTATTCATCATAGTTTTCGTAACCTTTTTATACGAATAGCCCGCCTTACTTTCATGGATGTCAATAATATAAGAGAATTTCCTTTTCCTCGTAATTTGGAAGATCGCTTAGCTGCGGTCGCTAATGCTATCAATACTGAACTGAAGAGTGCAGTCATGATTAACCTTGATGATGTTCCGTATGAAGCGAGTGAGATAAGAGCTAGGATTCGAGAGAGTGTTGGGAGAGGATTGTATCTTCCTGGTACTAAGACGTTTCGGACTTATTGTCATAACACTTTGGTCCCGATAGGATGTGTCGTCGAAGAGAGTATTCGACGAGAAACGATCGAGAGTGTTTCTTTAGGGCATCGATTAAGCGAGGCTGGAAAGAGGTATGGAAGACCGATTGCTGCGTTGGCTTTACAGTATGCTGCTAAGAAAGGAATGAGTTTATTTCAGATTCTTGGTAGTACGCATTCGAAGGGAGAGAGACGAGTACCTTTTAATAGAATAAGGATTTTAGAGTATTTAGATAAACGTAGAGATGTAAGTAATCGAAAGGTTGATTTAATGCACGAGACTGGGTTGGGTGGCCAGAATATATTATTCGCTTTAAGAGACTTGAGTAAGATTGGTTTTGTAGAGTATGATTCTGCTGGTGAATTTTTAGGCGGGAAGAGTGTTATTGTATATCATTGGGTTCAGGGGAATAAGATCGAGAATGTTAAAATGGTTGAAAGTTCTAGAACTTTGACAAAAGAAGCAGCTCAATTGTTAAAAGAGAGTGAATCTATAACTTCTATTGAAGCTGCACAACGCCTTAACAACTATAGCAATCTTCTTTCTTGTATTTACTCTGGATTAGTTCGACAAGGATTTGCGAAACGTGAGAAAGATTTTATTGGAAGACAAAAACTGTCTGATGTTAGAATAAAAGACGAGGCTAATGATTTCTTACAACTCCTCGGTCGAATGAAAGAAATTTTATTAGATCGATTATCTGAACAGGATTGTCAGAGTATTTATGATGATTTTATTCATGGGAGAGATTATCAAGAGATTTTGTGTAGTGCACTTGCGTGTTATGTTAAGATTTCTCGTCATATACATTATAAACCTTGTAATGACGCGATTAATGAAATAGTTCGTTTATTAAAGGATAATCCAGGGATGAGACCAAGTGAGATGACAGAGTGTTTAGGTTTTAAACATATTAGTTATTTCTCTGGACTTGTGGGCAAAGGGACTTTACGGAAGGAACGAAATGGAAAGGAAGTGAAATACTTTGTTGCGGAATGATAGGATAGACTCCTATAAAAAAGCGCGGGGTGGGACTCGAACCCACGAAAAATCGGGCTGCAGCCGATTGCAGTAGCCGCTGTGCCACCCGCGCATAAAACATAAACGAGAATGAATTTTTAAACCTATTCGTACACGGTATCTGCCTAGGATTATGAAGTTACGAGGACGACTTTATGTTACAACTTTGATATTGCCAAATTATTTCGATTACAAAGGACTTAATTTAATAAATATCGATAATAATATCGAAGACAAATATGAACCCTTGGCTATTTTTTCAAGGTAAATTTTAAAGATTAGCAGATTTTAGCTTTAGAACGTTAAGTAATTACCGTGCACAAACATTAGGGAGAATTACCAAGCCAGGACTGTTCCTCTTCCAACCGTCTCCGCTGTCGAAGAATAAGCAAAGTAACAATCACAACAACAATACCTATCAACGAACTGATCACTGCAATCAAATTAATAGTACGTTCAAACCTCTCAACCTTTCCTCTTTGCAACTCTTCCTGCGTACCTTCCTCAACATCATCTATCCGATGGGCAATCTCCCCTCTATCCTGTGATTCCCCAGGAACCCCCAAAGCTCCTGTCCGATTACTAGACGATCCACGAATAGGAGTACCACCGCCAGATCCGCCGCCACCAGAACTTCCACCACCGCTTCCACCGCCGCCACCATCTCCTCCACCACCAGAAGAAGTCTCCTGTACACTATACACTGAAAACTCACCAACCGTAAAAACAAGAGTTCCACCAGAATAACTTTCGATTACACAATCAGCACAAGCACTACCGTCCTTCAAAATACGAGGATTCGCAAAGCTCAAACCTTCAAATGTCAATCGCGCCTTTTTCTTAAGTCCCTGCAAAACATCACTCTTCACCTCAATCCTATTGTATGACACAAGAACATTAGCCTCAATATCAGTCTCATTACTCACAGGATCAGCATCTGCAGACAAATTAACACTATCTAAAAATTCAATCGTTCCAATACTAGGGGCGTTTAAAGTCAATGAAACATTCTCTAATGCTGTATCATTCGCATTGGTAAGATCCGTCGTCGTCCCCTGCGCCTCAAAACTACTATACTTAATAATTAATTTACGCGTATAAACAACATCAAACGTTCTAGATTCTGATACCTCTCCAAGACTATTATTAGCAACAATAACTATCGTATACGATCCAGCAGGCATGCGCGGAAGGTATGTGTCACTAACACACGCTGAAAGAACAGGCACATTATTAAGAACATACCAACAATTAGCTGCTCCAACTGCCTTAAACCTCAAAGGAACACGTGTATTCTTATATATCCTATTCTTAGGATCACTGACATTCAATAAAGGTAATTGCAGACAAACATTATCACTACCACTACAATCTTCATCGACTCCATTGCCACAAATCTCACTTGAAGGTGTTCCTGGAACACAACTATCAACCCGTATCCCGCCCTGACACAACGAAGCACCACTCGCAGAACACGCCCCTACCCCACAAAGTGTAACAGAACCATACCAACTCTCTCCAGAACCATCAACCGTAGTAGCATCGCAATCATCATCAATACCATTACACACTTCCCCAGCCCCAGGATGAACACTCGCATCATCATCATTGCAATCCCCTTGAGGATAGAAGATAAGAGCACACAATAAATTCGAAGAATAAGTGTCGCCATCTTTATCACAATACGATCCACAATTCAAATCAACAACACCGTCACAATTATTATCAACTCCATCATAACCGCTATTATCGCTACAACTCTCAGGAATTGCCCCGGCATTTGGATCACACGTATTCACGAGCACCCCATTTGAACATGTCAATTGTCCTGTATTCCCAACACACGCACCAAGACCACAGGTTGTTGCAGATGGCACATACCCTTCATCAACACGGCCATCACAATTATCATCAACACCGTTACAAACACTATCACTCACGCCAGGTTTAATATTCGGATTATTATCATTACAATCGCCACTAATCCCACTAAGCTCACCACTAGTCTTATAGCCGCTTGGTCGAAGACACTGTGTTACACTAATTCCATCACTATATCCGTCGTTATCACTATCCTTATACCATGTCTGTCCTGGCTTCTCGAGTGGATTGGCATCATTACAATCAATCACCTTTCCGTCATCTCCGCCCGTTCCAGGAGCACAGTTATCAAATCCATCACTATCACCATCAATACAACTACTAGGAATAGGTAGTGGAGTCTGGGCTTGTGTCGTAAACGTGAAATCTGTCGATACTGCCAGATTACCTGCTCTATCCCGAGACCGAACACGATAATGATAAAGAGTGTTCGGTTGAAGACCTCCAATACTAGCACTATGACTCGTCACAAAAAGCGAATTCAAAGGCGTCATGCTCCCGTACGAGGTTGTTGTCCCATACTCAACCTGCGTATCACTTACCTCATTCGTTGTCCAGCTAACCGTCGCACTATCAGAAAGAACATTCGTACTCACCACCGCACTAATGACCGGCGGCGTTATATCGGGTGGAGGCGGAAGGGGAGGCGGCGGCGCACCACTCGAACCATACTCAAACGCGCCCATATCCCACCCTGCTCCAGCAGGCCGAACATTACCATCATAATCTCTACTAATATCAATCCCATACAAACCAAAAAATGTTTGATACGCTGTCTCTAAGAACCCAGAATCAATCGCAGGACTTCCAGATCTCAAGTGATAGTCTTTATTTACCTTATCCACAAAAAGAGGATCTCCCTCGATACATCCAGGACATTTACCACTTGCAGTAAAGGCAGCCAACGTACTATAGCTCGTCCCCCACCGATTCGTAATCGCGTTTCCATTCTTCCAAAATAAGTTATATCCAATACTTGAAGAACCAGGAGCTGCAAAATCAACAGAACGTCCAGTAATACCTTCAAAGACATTATTATATATTCGCATAGGATAATTATACTTCCAATGAATACCAGTATTAGCACCAGAAATCGTATTTCCTATAAAATCAACGCCATCGCTTGCATTCTTTTCCAAATATAAAGCAATACCAAGGATATCATGAATCTTATTCCCAATAATCCCTACGCCGCCGTATGATTCTTCATTCTTAATCGCATTTTGACTATCATAAATCTCATTGAACAAAATCCAAACTCTGGTCGGCGCTCTGTCACTTCCTAGAACAATAGCGTCTCCATTCGATGTCGGCGTAGCTCTATAGCCATGCATAACATTCTGGGAAACAATCGCATCTCGCACTAACTTAAAATCAACTGCATTCTCCCGATCATCATGGAGATAATTTCTTCCTATATAAACAAATTCAGGTCTAGGATCAAAACACAGATGACAAGCCTGAATCGAATCTCCTGTATTATGATGAATATGATTGTCAACAATCCAAACGCGCTGTGCAAATGGTCCTGGAACAATTCCATGAGCATCAATAAGCGTTCCAGCACTATTATATCTAGAAATATCATGAATGTGATTGTTATACATAATAAGATCGCTGCCTTTAGCATTTATACCAGCCCCAGTAGTAATTGTATGGATTTCATTATTTCTGATAGAGTAATGATCAGTTGCAGCGCCCCATCCCCCTAAGCCCAATGCAGTAGTACCTCCAGTAAACTCGATATTTTCTAATATTGTATAGCTTCCCTCTAAGCGTACTTGGTTACCGGTAAGAGTATACTTCACTCTATTAGTCACATCATACCCTCGGATAAAAACAGGCCGTGTCGCACTTCCTTGTGTTGTCCACCGTATCCACCTTGAGTAAACATATGGCCCGCCGTGTATTTCAACAACACTTCCTTCAGGAATAACATCAGTATACGAAGGAACGCTACACCGCGGTTTACTAACCGTTCCATAGGGATTACTCGTATCAGTACATCCAGCACCAACGCTATTATCAACATAATGAGTATATGGTCCGTTTGGTCCAAGAGTATACGTCAACGCGGAATTTCTCTTTGTGGCATCAAGATACATCCAATGAGTCTCCTCAATACCAAAACTCGGTTTTGGTATCCCAATCGGTTGCATCCACGAACAACTACTCGGCTGTCCTGTACACCTCCATCCCTTATCAATTACACATTGTGAAGAACACCCGTCACTATCGTGCGTATTACCATCATCACATTGTTCACCACTCACAACACCATCCCCACACCCAGCAGCAAGCGGCTGAAAAAAAACTTGCTGATTCAGAGAAGAATCGAGCCGCGAATAAACAATATATCCTACAATCCCGAATCGCCCGAGGACGAACAAAACAATGCCGAGAACAATTAACACGAGAGCAACAGTTAATAACAATCGGAGATGATCACCCTTCTTTTTATCACCCTTCTTTCTCATCGCCATAACAATTAAGAATACTTATTAAATCTTTCTCCGATAAATCATGCTTTAAATTCATATATCGCTCATGGAGTATCTCAACATTCCGATCGCAAACAAAATCATGCTGCCGAAACCCACCACCAAAACTTTTAGGAATATGCATCAA
>CAZBTP010000024.1:0-17465 GCA_964494915.1 Candidatus Woesearchaeota archaeon | reverse complement strand
ATTC
Source organism: Candidatus Woesearchaeota archaeon (assembly GCA_964494915.1). Classification (GTDB taxonomy): domain Archaea; phylum Nanobdellota; class Nanobdellia; order Pacearchaeales; family GW2011-AR1; genus UBA73. Next base: position 17,461 of record CAZBTP010000024.1, on the reverse strand, counting down.
AACAACATACAAAGAGTCAGCGCTCCACACAAAACAGATCAACGAACTCCTCGCACTTCTCTCGAAAGAGCCCGTATACTGGGGAACAACAGTAGATCAAAAAAAATTAGAACAAATCCCTGCACGAAACATCCCAAATATAACCTCGTTCTCCTTCGATCTCCTTGGGTTCGATGCAGTACTAACACCAATAGAATCCTCTGACATCAAATGCATAAAAAAAGAAACGCTCACAACCACCGAACAAAACATTGCGCATATAGAACTCTCTCTAGAAGGAAAAGAAATAATCCTTCCGGCTCTGACAAAAGCATTTATCATTACAGAAAATATATACTATAACGATCCAACGACAAATCTCGTCTACAGAATAGAAACAGAAACAAAACCAGATCTTTTCTTTGACAATGAAACACTCTATGACGAACTCATATTCTGTACAGAAGATATTTTCTACTTCTTAAGAAAAATAGAATTCCCAGAATACAACACATACAAATTCGAAACATACAAGGCACATGAACTCACAAACAAATCAGCAATAACCTGCATCAACAACAAACCATTCTCGACTCAAGAGCTCTCTCAAAATCTCTCACATATCAAGCGGTACACAAACATCCCCATGTACAAGATAAAAACAAAAGAAGCGTTTCCTCTCGAGTATAAACAAAAAAATACACTAAAAAGAGTGTACACACTCTGTCGCAGAAACAATCCAGGCATTATTACCCTCCTTTCAGAACCACCAACATCGCTCGGAAAAGAGAATTCTAAAAAGAAGTGGAATGATTTTGTTAACAGCATCTTCTTAAATGAAAGCGCAGAAAGAAAAATCTACGTCAATACCGAAGAAAAATTTGAAGTTGACCCTAGAGCAACACTCACGATCCTAAACAGGACGAGAACTAAAATACAATTCAACGTCGATGCACAACGCCCAACGCCAATCCTTGTAAAAATAAGCTACTTCCCCAACTGGAGAGCAAAAGCAGACAACAAAGAAATAGAAATATATCAAGCAAGCCCACATATAATACTCCTAAACGCAAACGGTACGATCACACTCGAATACAAATACCGCTGGTATAATTACCTCGGTATAATCCTCTCATTAATCGGAGTAATAGTCTGTATCACAAAGATAAAACAGCCAAAAAACATTTAAAAAGCCTCATTCTCTTCCCATGACATGCCATTCAAACTAAATATCGGACAAAAAGGGAAAAGCTGGAAACTTGAAACAGACGCAGAATACCTAGCCGGAAAATCAATCGGCGCAACGATTGAAGGAAAAGAAATCACACAAGAACTCGAAGACTACACCTTCGAAATAACAGGCGGAAGTGATCACGCAGGGTTCCCTCTCTCAAAAAACGTTGAGGGAATTGGACTCAAAAGACTCCTCCTCACACGAGGGTGGGGTATGCATGAAAAGACCAAAGGATTAAGAAGAAGAAAAACTACCAGAGGCAAAATAATCGCATCGACAACAACACAAATAAACCTTAAAGTAATAAAAGAAGGGAAAAAACCTCTCGAGGAAATCTTCCCCGACCAAAACAAACCGAAAGAAAAACAAGCTGAACAAAAAGCGCAGGAAACACCTGCGCAATAACAATTTAACCCTAATTATTCAATATCAAATTTAAGAACTTCATTTTGAGTAGAATAAACCCCTTTATTTACTATTGATATTTCTCCCCTTCCTTTAATAGACATGACATCCTCCCCACCCTAAAGGTTTTTTGCTGCGGCAAAAAATCGCCTGCGGGCGAGTGGGGTTTCCCACGACGACACTATTGAGCGTGATAATTTTTCTGGTTTTTCATATAATTAACTGGGAGCCGCTCCATCTTAAAAGATGGAGATATCTTCTTAATTATGTAAAATCAGGTCACTACCGCTCTTCGGTACACAAATACATATTTAATCGAGGATAAAAACAAGCCTTATTTTATGGAAATGCTGTAACTTGTAAACTTGGGTAAGGATGAGCAAATCTAATAATTTTGTTACCCCTTATAAAATAAAACAGAAAGGTTTAAATGGGGGCTCTTTCTATGGATAAATATGGAAACTTCAACAAAATATCAACCGCGAATTGTAAGAGGAAGAAGTGAAATATGGGTTCCGCATAAGGACGGAGAGATAGCATTTATCAGCCCATCAGTAGGTCCGACTTCTTACACAGAGGCTGGAAGGCGAATTTTAGAAAAAGGACTACAAGTTCCAACAGGAGATTATATTGCATCTTTGCTTCATTCAGCTTACTGCGATGCTTCTGTTGCAGATCAACCAGAATTCAAAGAGGTTATTAGAACAATGCACAAAGGACAGTTTTGGATTTTTAATAGCAATGTATGGAGTAGAAAAGGAGTTTATGTTCTCCAAGGTGAAGAGACAACGGAAAGTAGCCCGCCATTAGATGTTAATGGGTTAGAAGAAATATTAAAAGACGGAGAAGATATTGGTGGCATAAGATTTAGCAGGGATGGAAGAGTTAGATTCGCACCCATAAAAAGTTATAATTTAGATCTTAATAGGACTCAAAAAGAATTATTCGCACCCATAAAAAGTTATAATTTAGATCTTAATAGGACTCAAAAAGAATTTGCAGAAGATGGGTTCATAATCGCAAGTTATGGACAAGAAGGAGCAGAAAAATTAGGAGAGGTTTCTGCTACGTTTAGGTATCGTCCCTTCATTTCTGGTGTTAAAGCTAAAGAACGAACAACCAAACAGACAGTGTCCGCTGTCGGCGAGTACGATCGCGGACTTCACTTCGACAGCAGCTACCAAGCCCATTCCTACCAAGAAGGCTATGCTTTCGGTGTACGGAAGTAGTAGCGAGGCAACCGCAAAAATTTTTAGGAGAACCTTAGGATAAACAATTACAGTCCTTCTTCTCTCTCTTCTAACAAAGCATCTAAAACTCCAGATGGACTAGGTCCACGCGGGGGCTCAGAAAGTCTCTTTGATAGCGTCTGCGTTCCAGGCCTTAAATAGCCTCGCTCGATCATTTTTTTCCTTGCTTTTTCCCACTCTCCTAGTCCATATTCCCGATAAGAGCCATCAGAGACTATGAGGAATCGCGAGTGTTTAAAGTCATCTTCCTGAAAAGAAGGACCATTGTATATTCCCCAAGAGTATATTATCGAATAATTAGGTTCCATAATTTTATAGCATCTACAAGACTATTTAAAAAGCCAAATCTTTAAAAAACCGCATCGGCTCACGTTTCTATGTCAGCAAAAGAAAAAGAAATAGAAACAATAAACATTGGAATCTTTGGTCATATAGATCATGGCAAAACAACCCTCCTCGAACGCCTAACAGGGAAATGGGCAGACACACACTCAGAAGAAATGAAGCGGGGCATAACGATTAAACTCGGATACGCAGACATTATTGTCTACAAGAATAAAGAAGGATACAATACAACAGGAAACGGCGAGCCGGTAAGACACGTCTCATTCATCGATGCTCCAGGTCACGAAATGCTAATGGCAACAACACTATCCGGTGCAGCACTCATTGACGCAGCATTACTAGTCATAGACGCAAACGAAGGAATAAAACCGCAGACACGAGAACACCTTATGACGCTCCAAGCAAAAAAAATAAATCAGATTATTGTTATACAAAATAAAATAGACATCGTCTCAAAAGAACAAGCAAAAAAGAACTATGCTGAAATAAAAACCTTCCTCGGCGAACAATGCAGAAATGTTCCAATTATACCGATCTCAGCACAACAGAGAGTGAATATTGAAAAGGTTCTCGAGGCAATCTCCGATATACCGATACCACAAAGAAACACAACAGCAGATCCTATATTTATCGTTGCGCGAAGTTTTGACATCAACAAACCCGGAACTATCCCTAAAGACCTTCATGGAGCAGTTCTCGGAGGGACGCTCAAACAAGGAACACTCAGAGTTGGCGATGAAATTGAGATAAAACCAGGGAGAGCAATCACGGAAAATAATGAAAAAAAACACATCCCTCTCAAAACAAAGATTCGCGCGCTTTTCAAAGGTTCAAAAAAAGTTGATACACTAACACCTGGAGGGAGCATGTCAATTGAAACAGAACTAGACATGGTACTCGGAAAGAACGACGCCCTCTCCGGCAATCTCGTATCACACCCAGGAAAACTACCAAAACCAGCACAAGAGGTAAAAACAAATTACACACTCTTCCCAGAAGTTTTTGGCATCACAGGCCATGTAAAGGTGGAACCGATCAAACAAGGAGAAATACTTATGCTAAACATCAACACAACAATCACTGGAGGCGCAGTACGTTCACAAAAAACAAAGAACCAACTAGAACTATCACTTAAAATACCTGCAATCATCTATAAGGGAGACAATGTAGGAATAGCACGAAACATTCAAGGGCACTGGAGGCTTATAGGATATGGCGAGGTCATATAGACAAGAAAAAGAATAAGAGTCCATGTATGAAAACAAAGAGAGTAGTAATGCAGCAATACAAAAAACAACAGGTCCCTGCGTTGTACTTGCAGGAGCAGGTACAGGAAAAACACACCTCATTATAAAGAAAATAAAATACCTTGTTGAAAATAGTGTATATAAACCAGAGAGGATAGTAGCAATAACATTTTCAAATGAAGCCGCGAACACGCTCGCAGCAAGAGTAAAGAGAGAATTATCAAATCATAAAAACGAGGTAATTATTAAAACGATTCACGCATTCGCTGCAATGCTTATAAAAAACAATAATCAGCAAGAAAATCCAAGAATAATCGATACCGACGAAGCAAAACTAATGCTCCATGCTATGCTCAAAGTAGAACCAATAAACTGTCACAGATACGTCAACGCAATAGCAACTGCAAAAGATCAAGGTATATCGTTGAACGAATTAGAAGAGTATATCATAAAAAAAACACAACTAACAGCAGAAGAAATAAAAAAGAGATTGGAGGATCTCCAGATACAACACTATACGACATCAAAAAAAGAAAAAACGTACGAGAAAATAAAACGAAGCGAGAAAATACAGTACCTCAAAAGACTGCTAGACATACACAAGGTAGCAGGAATCTGGAGAGGATACGAGAAAATTAAAGAAAAGAGAAATGAATACGATTATGCAGATCTCAATAAACATGCGCTCAGAATACTAAGAGAAAATCCGACAATAGCAGAAAAGTACGACTATCTCATCATCGATGAATTCCAGGACACGAACAAAGTTCAGTTAGACATAATTCTAGAACTCGCAAAACACGGAAACATAACAATCGTCGGAGACATGAACCAATCAATCTACCGATTTAGGGGGGCATACAAAGAAAACCTCACTACCTTCATAAAAAAATACAACATACAAGAAACAGAGATATACGCGCTCGATAAATCATACCGCTCCTCAAACACAATCCTCGCTATTGCACACGAATTAATCAAAAATAATTATCACAATCCACATGAATATTTCACCGTAAAAAACGCAGAGAATCGAGAGGGGAGAAAAGCGGAAGTATACGAAATGCAAAATAGCAAAGAAGAAGCGAGAAAGATACTCGAGATCGTTCAAGAAGAGATTAATACGGGAACGCCATACGAAGAGATATGCATACTGATACGAACACATCAGCAGGGAAGAATAATAAAAAAAGCGCTCGAAACAAAGAATATACCCTATCAAGCGATAGGGAAAGAATCCCTCCTCAAACAAAAGTCAATAAAGACACTCATAAATTATCTTATGATTATCAACAACATACAAAAAGACGAAAAAGGAGAAAGAGAGGCTTGGTGGGATCTCGTCTATCATAGCAATATCCCGGAAGAAGATCTTATACAAATAGGTTATTATCTAAAAGAAGAAATGAAGAGCGAGAGAAAAACGCGTGATATTCTTGAGTCGTTAGAAAAAAAAGAACTCACTCAAAAAGGAAAAGAAATAGTAAGAGGAATAATTGAAAAAATAAAAAAACTGCTCACACTAACAAAAGATAATCTTCCAGACTTTCTCGCAGAAGCCTACACCCGTCTCAACATAGAAAAAGATAAAGAAACAATAATGAGTCTCAGCAAACTGTATGAGACGGCAAAAGAGCATGCTGCTCGCTATGCTTCAGATTTAGATACCTTCTTACATTATCTAAAAATACGTGAACAACTCGGGATAGGCCTAGAAACACCGCTAACCGAGAATAACGGGGTGAGACTTATGACACTCCACGCAACAAAAGGACTTGAATACAAAACAGTAATCGTCACAAATCTCGCGGAAAGAAGATTCCCGATTGAAAAAAAGAACAATGGTAATTTAATCCCTCTCGAACTTCTCCCAGAATACAAAGAAAAACAGATCAATGACATAGAAGAATACGAAAAAGTCCTCCAGCTATCAGACGAAAGACGGCTCTGTTACGTAGCATGTACGCGAGCAAAAGAGAGACTCATATTCACCTACGCGAACGAGTATGGAGGAAAAAATCATACACCCTCAATCTTCCTCAACGAGATAGAGTATAAAAAAAATCAAAACGTAATCTTCACAGAAGACAAAGAGACTAAATACACAGAAGAAATAATGCCGCAACCACAAAAAAATGTGCAAAGAGAACATGAAAGGAGAATATTCTCGCCATCATCACTTCTCCTGTTCGATGAATGCCAAAAAAAATTCGAGTATAAGTATCTATACAATATGCCAGAACCAAAGAAAGCAACATGGGAAGAGATGAGATTAGGCTCTTTTGTACATCTCATTTTAGAACAAGGTGTTAAAAGAAATTACAGAACACTCGCAGAATTCAACAATCTTGCATATGAGCTATCTCAATACAACGAATGGAGATCCCTAAACATCGACGAAACACTTTTTCTAATCCGAGTATTCTTCGAAAGAAACAAACACAAGTATAACGAACAATCAAAAACAGAACAACAACTGAGAATACAACTCGGAGAATTAGACTTTCTCGGTTTTGCAGACAGAATAGATTTTAACGAAGAAGGAATGGAGATAATCGATTACAAAACAGGAAAGTCATACATCCAGGCAAAAAATCGCAATTGGCAACTGGGATATTACGCGATCGCAGCAAGTCTCCAAGGAAGAGTAAAAAAGATAACGCTCGACATGCTAAATCACGAAAAACCTCTTGAATTCGAGATTGATGAAAGAGGCAATGCACACTCGCTCTTCCACGAACGACTCTCTTTTAACATCCACGAAGTACAACAAGAACTACAAGAAACGGCAAGGAAAATACAAAACGCATTAAAAAAAGGATTCGAACCTTGCTCACTCGAGAAAAATTGCGATTTTTGCAACGAATATGTCTACAATCGCTAGGGTTCTTGCGCTACTCTAATCGAATACCATGGTAATCAAACGAGAAGGGTAGAACACGAAGATTCTTCTCTTTTTTGCCCAATCGATGAAAAATCTCGATAAGAAACCGTCTCTTTTCGGGTTGGACGTAAAAAATCATACAACCCCCACCGCCAGCACCCGTTGCACGACACGCAAGATAATGCCCCTGCGCAGTCTTCTGTAACAATTTCATCATCGGGCTTTCCATCCTTTCATGTAACGATTTCTGCAAGTACCATGTCTCATTCAACAATGCTTGCATAGCGTCCTCTCGTCCTAACAAAGAAACCATTTTCCGCGCAATGGTCTTGATTCGATCAATCGTAAAAATATGCTGCATAAAATGACCCGCAAAAACATCATGGTGGACATTCGCAGACTGATGACGATCACCAGTAAAGACCAAAACACAACGATCATAAAAATGTCGAACCTTCTGTCGTGGAATTGGAACACGGTGGATACCTCCATCCTTCCGAAACTCCCAGTAGTTAACGCCACCAAAGATTGCAGCAGCCTGATCTTGAAAACCAGCACGTTGCCCTACAAGAGCATTTTCAAATACATTTACTCTCTTAATCAACTCCATCTTATTCAATCCCAGAAGGCTAGGATTTGCCGCCACCAAATAAACAGTACGTAACGCCCCCGATGTTCCCAATCCAGAATTTGAAGGAACCTTCTCTAACGAGCTAATAAGATCTTGTCCTCGTAAAGTAGCTGACACTCGCAAATTAATTGCCGCGTTCAAAACAGCCCCGCCAAATTCATGCCGAAAAGGATCCGCATCACTCCATCCAGCAGAGATATCAATTCTCACAGGAGCAGTTACCTTCATAATACACCTCATACAAAAAAGCACACGATAACTTATAAACCTTATTGTACAGAAAACATAATGCACAATCGTGTACAACCCGTATTCAGCAGTTCGATTCTGCGTGAGGCCATATACGTCTTACTATTCACAATCAGAAATAAATTCTTTAGTAATGTAAAATGTTCTTGACGCAACTTTTTTGAGATGGTGTGAAATAGATTTTTTATTCCCAATTGCTACATAAATAACTTTCTTACCAAAATTGATTGCAGAACTTACTGCTCCAGAAAAGTCTCCATCATTTGAAATTAAATAAGCCTCATCATAGATTCCTTTTTGTGCATCTAATGCTAAGTCTAAAGCTAGATTAACATCGCTTGCCTTCTCAACATAATATGATTCTCCATCTTTTTTTCTTTTTTCTAGTCTACCAAAGACGATACTTAATTTTTCTATTCTTTTAAGTTTCTCAAAGAAACTTTGCTGTTCAGCATACATTTTAGGATTGCTAAATTGTTCAACAGGAGCAATATAATAATTGATCTTTATCAATTCATTATCTCCAACAATTTTTTTGCATAATTTTTCAATATCAATTTTACGATTAAATGTCTTTTTTATAGAAAAATAGAGATTACTTCCATCTAGATAAATCACTATTTTTATCTTTTTAGAATCCCCTTTCATACGGAAATGATAACATAGGATCCTTTTACAGATCCTATGGTGTTAATTAATAATTATAGTTATCTCTCTATTATAAGCTTTTCGGTGGATTTGTGGGTTTCGATTCTTCCATGGGCTATGTAAGTAAAAAAGTAAGAATACAAATATTTATAAAGACTAATATCTTACATTCTTACATGATAAATGTAACTAAAATAAGTTCAAAGGGCCAGATAGTAATCCCCGCTGAGATAAGGGAAAAGATGAATTTAGAAGAAGGAAACCTATTGATAATTTCTGATAATAATGATTCAATTTGTATGAAAAAAATTGAATTGCCCAAGATAAAGTCTTGGAAAGAGATAACAAAACCTTTTAGAGAAGCAGCAAAAAAATCTAATTTTTCAAATGAGGATTTAAAAAAGCTGATAGCAGAATCAAGAATCAGATAAAAGGTTTGAATGAAAGTTGTTTTAGATACAAATGTATGGTTATCAGGTATATTTTGGGAGGGAGAAGCAAGTAAGATTATTGAAAAAGTAGAAAGAAAAAATATTCAAATCTTTATTTCAGAAGGTATTTTGTCAGAAATTGTTAATGTATTAAATAGAGAATCAAAATTCCGAAAATATATCTTAAACTTAAAATTAAGCATTGAGGATTTGTTAAGAACGATTTTATCAATTTCTACCTTTGTTGAAACTAAAATTAAACTAGACATTATAAAAATAGACCCAAAAGATAACATTATTCTCGAAGCTGCTTTGGAAGGAAAAGTTGATTATATTGTTTCCTATGATAATCATCTTCTAAATATGATAGAATTCCGAGGGATTAAAATTATAAATCCTAGAGAATTTTTAAGATTATAGATTAGATTAACTCTCAACTTTTAGGAACAAAAAGGTTATACTTGTTAACACCGAGCAGTCAAGAGTTCGATTCTCTTCATGCCTATAGTTAAAACAAGGTCCAAAACTTGTATAAACAAAGTGCTATCTCAAAAAGTAATTTTTAGGATCAACTGTTTACACAAAGTATATCAAAAAGGATATACTTTCTTGCCTCATGTTTTTGATTTATTTTTTTAACTCGCTTATCTTTTTTACCTGTTCAAAATCAATATCAAACTTCTTTTCTACAAAAACTCCTTTAAATGAATCAATAAAAGTCTTGTCATTTACAGCTTTATGTAGCTTTGATAAATTTTCTTCTAGTACTTTTAAGTTACCTATAAACAAGAATTTCTTTATTAACCCCAAATCCGCGTCTTTTGCTAGAGCGGCGATATCTCTAAAATCCGTTAGTCTGCCAGAATGTAACTTCATTACTATCAATAATTCTTTTATGGGTATTCTTGCAATAACCTCTTTTTCAATTCCAATTATCCTCTTTTTAATACTGTTATTAGAAATTAATCCGTAACTAAATGAGGCATTAGTTGTTCTTGAAGCCAAAGCATCAATTAAAATGTCCACACTTGCTTGTTCTTTCTCATATCTAATAAATTTAGAAAAGTAATTATTTTCTAACTGCTTTGTTATGGTTTTCTTGAACCCTTGCTTCTTGAGGATATTCTCGAAATCAGATAAACCCTCTGATTTTACAACAATATCTGCATCAACTGAAAATCTGTGCTTAAACGCAGAAACAGCGTAACCTCCCACGATAATAAATTCCAAATCCGCATCTATAAACTTTTGAAGTATTTCAAAAATATCATTCTCTTTTTTAATTAGTTCTCCCATTTATAAGTAATTAACCTCTTTGTATCTGACATTTAATTTTTTGTTATGCATCTCTTTAATCATCTCCAAAGCAGGTTCAAAATTATAAATATTTTCTTGCATAAACTTTATTGTCTTTTCTAAGGGTTCGACATAAAAATCGTTCTTCTTAACTACCTTGATATCCTCGACAACTTCAACAACATAAAAAACCCCTTTATTAGAATTAACCTTTAATCCTAATCTGTTACAATATTCTAAGAAAATTGAATAATCCCTCTTTCTAACTTTAATAAAAATAGGGTAATGCTCTTTATATCTGGCTATGTTATATCGTCCTTCTGTCCATAAATAAACTGCATCTGTTTTAGTGAAACAATACTCAATACCAAACAATTGCAATGCCGAATAATAAAAACGAATCTTGTTTAAGCTCTCTTTCAAGAATTTAATAATCCCTTTATAGCTTTCATTTTCTTCATTTAAGACAACTCCTCTCCACTTTTCTTTTAATATCCCTTCTTCAATTAACTCATTAACCCACTTATGAGTCCAACCATAAGATAAGTTAATTCTTTTAGAAATAGAGCGAATACTATCTTCCTTTCTTAAGGATACTAAAATCTTTATTACATAGGGGTTTAATGTTTCTATTTTCATATTATCACTATAATGATAGTATATTTAAATGTTTCTATTTGTATGCAGTAATAATATCAAAATATTTTGATAAATTTGTTTTGGCTAAGATTTCTTGCGGGTTTACTTAAGGAAACCTTAATATAGACTATTGTTCTACGATTTATATAGCAAAATTATAGCAAATTCAAGGAGTTAATAAAACAATGAAAGCAGCGCAAATTAATGCATATGGCGGGAGTGAAGTTGTAAAAATTAATACGAATGTTGTAGATCCAGCGCTATCTGCGGGAAAAGTTTTTATTGAGATTTATGCAGCAGGGGTAAACCCCGCAGATTGGAAAATCCGTGAGGGGTACATGCAAAAGATGGCGCCTTTGCAGTTTCCCGTGACTTTAGGAGGAGACTTTTCTGGCATTGTAAAAAAAGTCGGAGAAGGAGTTTCCGATTTCAAGAACGGCGATGAAATATATGGACAAGCGAGCGTTTTAGGAGGCGGATCAGGTTCGTTTGCTGAGTTTGCTCTCGCAAATGCGAATACCATCGCGCATAAGCCTAAACGTGTAAATCATGTCGAAGCGGCAGCTCTGCCACTAGCAGGGGTAAGTGCTCTGCAAGGCCTTATAGATCATATCAAACTTAGGAAGGGGCAGAAAATTCTTATCCACGGTGGTGCAGGAGGCATTGGGACATTCGCTATCCAAATTGCAAAATATCTAGGGGCTTATGTTGCAACAACAGTAAGCGCTGAGGATGTAGGATATGTTAAGGAACTTGGTGCAAACGAAGTAATAAATTACAAGACACAGCATTTTGAAGATTTACTAAAAGATTACGATGCAGTTTTTGATACAGTTGGTGAAGAGACATATGAGAGATCGTTCAAGATTTTGAAGAAGGGAGGCATAATAGTTTCAATGTTAGAACAACCCCACCAAGATCTTACAGAACAACATGGAGTGAAAGCGATAGCAGAATACGCGCAAGTAACTAATGAGCATTTGTCCAAACTTTCTGAACTCGTTGACAAGGGAATTATTAGAGTACACGTTGATGAAACCCTACCTTTAGAACAGGCCACAGAAGCGCTTACGCATCTACAAACAAAACACGTGAAAGGCAAAGTGGTGTTGAAAATAAAATAATGCCACAGAAGCTCTTATAATGGTGATTAATCTCTAGTAAAAATGATATTTAATCGTGTACACCAAGCAATCGAAACAGAAAAAAACAGCAGAGCGTACGCAGAACACTATTACGAAGTAGAGAATAACCTTGAAGAGCTCTATACCCTCGATACAATGATTCTCGATAAAACACTCACAAAAAAGGGCAAACTATTCGATGCAACCATGGGCCGCGCGAGACATCTTATCCATTTCGCAAAAAAAGGATTCAATGTAACAGGAAACGACTATAATCCCCATATGGTAAATTTCGTCAGAAAAGAATTAAAGAACAAAAAGTTGAAAGCAACACTTCGAAATCTCGACATAACAAGACTAAAAGGAATAAAAAACAACACGTTCGACTACACGATAAGCATGCATGCTAGCATCGGTTGCATTCCAGGAAAAGAAAACAGACAGAAAGCGCTCAATGAATTAGCGAGGGTAACAAAACCCTCCGGACTAGTAGTAGTCCACGTACACAACATGCTCGGCGATCTCTGTTCTCTAAAAAGTATCTCATGGGCGCTAAAAGACTACATACTAATTCCGCTCTTGAGCAAAGACCTCGAAATCGGCGATACGCTCTATTCCCACGGACCAATAAAATCAACATTCAATCATATCTACACACCATTTGAATTAAAAGAATCCTTCAAAAAAGCAAATCTATCAGTACTTGAAGAGATATATATCACCGCAGACTACAATATCTACAAAAAAGCGCTCTTCAAAACACTACGAAGCGACAGCTTCATCTTAATCGGTAGAAAAGATTAAGCAAAAAGAGTGAACCAACCCTATGCCGAGAGCATAGGGCACCTAAAGATTATCTAACCTCAACTGATCTCCGTTCCTGCCCTGATTTTTTATGTAATTTCTTATTATTTCCGCATTTATACAGAATACAAAAGGATATTTTATCTTGAAACTTTATGGGCTGATTTGCATAGATCATCATCCAGACTTAAATATGAGATTTACATCGTTTTAATAAGAATATACAAAAATTTTTAAACTTGAAGATACTCTCAAAGAGAATAAATACGGAAAAAATGAATAACGGAACAGTTGAGAAAAAGAATTTTCTGTTTTTCTCATATGGCGCCTACATAACAGACCTCGCCTGGACTCTAGTAAAAGAGGGACACAACGTCAAGTATCACGTAGATGTGAAAAGTGAACGCGAAATAGGTGATGGTTTTGTCCCAAAAACAGATGACTGGAAAAAAGAAGTCGATTGGGCAGACATCATAGTCTTCGACGATACGCTCGGACAAGGAGAACTTGCGCATGAGCTTAGGAAAAAAGGAAAGTACGTCGTTGGAGGCACACCCTATACCGACAGACTAGAAGATGATCGCTCGTTTGGCCAAGAAGAACTGAAAAAAGTAGGCATCCCCATCATCCCATATCAAAATTTTACGTCGTTTGATGATGCAATCATCTTCGTCAGAGAAAATCCAGGGAAATACGTTATCAAACCGAGTGGGAAGGCCTCAAACAACAAACGACTTCTCTTCATTGGAGAAGAAGAAGACGGCAAAGATGTCCTCCAAGTTCTTGAAGCATACAAAAAAGCACCAAACAACAAAATAGAAGAATTCCAGTTACAAAAACGCATTACAGGCGTCGAAGTTGGCGTTGGAGGATTCTTCAATGGAAAAGAGTTTATCTACCCTATCAACGTCAATTTCGAACACAAACGTCTTTTCCCCGGAGAAAAGGGTCCGCTCACTGGAGAGATGGGAACGAGTATGTTCTGGAGTAGCCCAAACAGACTCTTTAATGCAACACTCAAAAAAATGGAATCAAAACTCGTAGAAGAAAACTACGTTGGTTATATTGATTTAAATTGTATTGTCAACAACTATGGTATCTACCCATTAGAGTGGACCGCACGCTTTGGATTCCCAACCATTGGTATTCAACAAGAAGGAATTCTCAATCCAATGGGAGAATTTCTCTACGATCTCGCACGAGGAAACTCAATTAAATTAAGAACAAAGAGTGGTTTCCAAGTTGGCGTAGAAATAGTTGTCCCTCCATTCCCCTACGTAGATCCAGAAACGTTTGAAACACACTCAAAGGAAAGTGTTGTCATATTCAAAAAGCCAGATCACAAAGAAGGAATACATATAGAAGGGATAAAACTTGTCAACGATGAGTGGCTTATTGTCGATGACGAAGGCTCTGTCTTTACCGTTGTCGGCACTGGCCAAACAATGAAACAAGCCCAACAACAAGCCTACAACAGAATCAATAACATTATCATTCCCAACATGTACTACAGAACAGACATCGGTGATCGCTGGTTTGAAGACAGCGATAAACTCCATAATTGGGGCTATCTCCGTGAAAGTTAAACGTTATTCTTCTTTCAACAAGGATTTAATCTCCTGCCGCAGTTCCTCGCTATAGTGATGTCCATGCTCCTCAATAGCATGCCGCACAGCAACACTGAGTACCTCGTCCTCAGTTCCAATAATAGTAAGACTACAACCTTTCTCGCTCGGGAAAAGCCGACAATCAGCAACAACACGACGTTTCTGTTCCATACAAACCTCCTCAATAATAATAAACTCCAGACTTTAAATAATCTTCGTTACACTCATTTCGTCATAATCTCCAAACCATCGCGATGTTTCAAAACATAGTCTTTTCCAACAGCCTGCTTCGTCCGAACATGAACCGCCTTCACAAAATTCTTTCCAATATCACTATGTAAACGAAATGCAAAATCAAGTGCCGTCGAACCAAGCGGCATCAAATAGCAATCAGGAAGAACATTGCCCTTACTATCACTCAGCTTATCGCCGGCAGGAAAAACAGCAATACACTTTAAAACATCAAAGACAACAGCATTCAAGATCTGCTGAACACCACTGCCATTATATTCGTCAAGCAATCCCTGAATGCCAACAAGTACCTCTTTCTGTTTATCATCCAAGGTTCCAACAATCTTCATAGACTTCTCTCCAGGAATATACAGAATCAACTCATGTTTATCCGCTTCACGCAATGCCAACTCCCCATCAGCAAAACACGGAAAAATTGGATAATCAAACTCCTTCTGGACGCGGAGAAAATTATCACGCGAACGCGGTCGATCCATCTTATTCGCAGCAATAACCATTGGCTTTGTATACAGCCGTAGAGCACGGGCGAACGCAAAAATCTGATCATCATTCCATGTCGCAAGTTTCTCAACAGCAAACCCGCCCTTCGAAACAACCGCTTTAACATCATCAGCGCTAACCTTCAACCCAGAAAACTGCATCGCAACAGCATCACCAAAATTCTTTTTTTGCATCTCGATCCCCCGAACAAACGTCTTCCAAACCTTCATCAAAATTCCTCGATACCACAAATCAAGCTCACGCTCAATAATTCCAATGTCCTTTCCAGGATAATAATCCTCAACCGGTTTTCCCTCGCCATCACTCTCGCCACTCATATCCACAACATGAATAAACGCATCAGCCCCTGCCAGGGCATTCAAAAACTCATTTCCCAAACCACGTCCTTCAGAAGCACCTTCGACAAGCCCTGCAACATCAACTAATTCGAATGGCACAAAACGCCATTTTCCTCCAACACCTTTCACATATCCCTCGCGCGGATTCGAGACCTTCCCAAACTCAGGCGCCAAGTCCCCAATCTTAACATACGCAATACCATGATTCGGTTTAATTGTAGCAAACGGATAAGGAGCAATCAAAACATCGCTCATTGTCGCAGCCTTAAAAAACGTACTCTTCCCAACATTCGGTCTTCCAACAATTCCGATCAACATAGAGAACTGACAAAAAGAACCTGTGAACTACCATAACCTAACATTTTCATGTCGAGGTTATGGCTTCTTGCTTCATAGACAACTGCTTTCCCGAAGGAAAGTCTGACATCATCTCCACAAAGGCAAGTCCCTTGCCCAAGATATTTATTGCAGAGTTTTCGTCTCTGTTGGCTTCATAACCACATTCTGCACATCTATAGGTTCTATCCCACAAGTGCATAGACTTCATAGCTCCGCAATTGGAACATAATTTAGTTGTATTCTTCGGATTTACTTTTATCACTTGAACACCAGCATTTTCAGCTTTGTATTCAAGTATCTGGATAAATCTATTCCAAGAACTATCAGCGATATTTTTTGCGTTGAAGTATTTTTGCATCATCATTACTTTTATATTCAAATCTTCAACACAGATTATTTTAGATTTCTTAATCAAATCAGTTGTTGTTTTATGCAAAAAGTCATTTCTTTGATTGTTTAATTTTTCATAAACCTTTGATAATGATTTTCTTGCTTTGTTTCTATTTTTACTTCCTCTTTTCTTTTTTGATAAATTTTTATGAGCTTTTCTTAATTTAGGTAACATTTCCTCATAATGTTTGGGATGTTCAACTTTGTTTCCTTCACTATCAACAAGGTAATTATTTATTCCCAAATCAATACCTAAAACTTTGTTTCCATGTTCTAATTTAGTTATTCCGTCGGTAATGACAAAAGCAAACCATTTATCAGTTTCTTTCTTAATTGTAGTTTGCTTTATGTTCCCTTCGATTTGCCTGTGCATTTTGACTTTTATATCTCCGACCTTGCTCAACTTCAATCTTCCGTTTTTCTTGTACGTATGTTCCAAAGAAAAACCGCTTTGGTTATAGGTTATCGTTTTGAACCATCCTTTACCTTTGAATCTTAATGCTCCAACTTTTCTGCCTTTTTTCTTCAAAACAGAAAGCGCTGACAGATTAGAAAATAATCTGTAACATTCATATTGAAGTGCTTTTGAATAAACTTCTCTAAATCTTGGTTCACAAATCTTTAGATCTGGAAGAATTGCTTGTATTCTATTTCTGTCTATAACTGCCTGTTCTCCTAACGCTCCAAGCATAAAATTATATGCCTGTCTGCAGGTATCTAAAGCAAATTCTAACTTTTCCGTTTGTTGTTTGTTTGGGTAAAGGTGAAGTTTGTAAGCGGTTGTCATTTTATCTTTTTTATATCTATTTCCACATATTCTCCCTCTTTTATCTTCATTATTACAATTACAACATCTATATTTATATAT
>CAZBTP010000023.1:0-20387 GCA_964494915.1 Candidatus Woesearchaeota archaeon | reverse complement strand
TTTAACTCACTGGTCAAAAGCTTTCCTGTTCGATACTCATTATAGATCTTCTCAAGCTTTTTATCATCTTGCTCAAAAAAGAATTTTAAATACTGAAAGGACACATCGATCTCAGGATCCCCACCACGTGCACGGTGCTCTTCAGCACTATCTCTCCCTCCAGAAAACGCATATTTCCGTATCTTCCGCTCAACCTCCGGAGCAGAATCACTTAATGCGATGAACGAATTTTCATCAGATGAGGACATCTTCCCACCATTAAGACTCGGTATAAATTTATTATAGGTCGAACTCAACTGTATGAACCGAAGGTCCTTCATACGCTGACTAATATCTCGCGCCAGCCTTAGATGCGCATCTTGATCAATACCAACAGGAACAATAACCGGAATAACACCCTCAAACTCAGGTAGCTGTGGATGTAACATGTCAGCAGCCTGCAAAAGTGCAGAAATCATCTTTCCAGGACCGATCTCCCCATAAATAGCTCGGAACTCATTAAAGGTAGCATGTCGTGCCAACAAATTCTGGAGCATATAGTACGCATTCGCCTTCTTCGCATCACGCGACCGCCTACTTTGAAAATAGATCTCACATCGCTCTGGTTTTAAGCCAAGCGCAATATAATTTGGAACATACTCCTCAATCGCGATCTTCCTGCTCTCTTCTAAACCCTGGTGCCGCGCATTATACGCTTCGAGATCAGCAACAGCAAGATACACATTCGCTCCTAGTTTTTGGTAGAAAATAATCTGCTGTGCAACAATCATATGACCAAGATGAAACTTTCCTGTTGGCATCATACCAGTCATTATTACAAACTTCTTTTTTTTAGAAATAGTCTCCAAAATCCTCTGAAAATCACGGTGCGCAAACACAATATTCCTTCGAAAGAGCACATTCTCATGAAACACTGGCGGTAACTTCCCGAGCGGCAAAACACCAAACTCTTGGATCAATTTTGTATAGTCAACCTCTTCAGAAACCTCCCACGGCGTTACCACAACTCTATCCATATCTGTTTTTAGTCTCACTCGTTTATAAAGATTCGTAAAACCTGGGGAACTTGCTGCGATGAGCAACAACATTTATATATAATTAAAAACATTACATTCCATGAAGTCAAAACGAAAAGAGGCATTCAGAATACTTTCATTCATCTTCCTCATCCTCTTTCTAACCTCGATCGTACAAGCAGAACTCATCATCGGCGAAACAAAAACACTTTATAATAGCGGTGATCAATTTACCGCCTCGATAACAATAGTTCCAATACGAGATGCGAGCAGTTTCCTTATTACGACACTTACCTGTGGTAGCACTACCATCGATCTCTTCCGAAGCCCATACACCCTCAAAGCAGGGCAACAAAAAGAGGTACTTCTTGACGTTCTATTTGATCGCTACCTTCTTGGGACAGCGGGCGGTGAGTGCTTTATCCGAACAACCTACGATGGGGAAGAAGAGACAAGCCAACGATTTGATATCACAAAGGCAGTTGATATTACACTTGAACTTGGAAGCTCCAGTGTCGACCCAGGCGCGCGTGTTGGCATTCTCGGAAAAGCAACAAAAGAAAACAAAGGACCACTCAACGGCTTTGTTGAACTTACCCTCCCTCAGCTTAACATATCATATACAACAAACGTGAAGGAAGGAGAGTTCCGCTTTAATTTCACAATACCGAGTGACACGCTCCCTGGAAGCTACGAATTAAAAGCACATGCATATGAAAAAGATGCACTTGGGGAGATTATTAATGAAGGCGAAACAAAAGAGACCATTAAAATAAAGCAACTCATGACCTCGATCGATATCATTCTTAGCGCACCATCAATAGCCCCTGAGAAAGAAATTACCTTTATCCCTCTTATTTATGACCAAGCGGGTCAGCAGGTAAGTGAAGATGTTGGCGTTACAATCTACTATCCTGACAAATCAATCTTTGAAGAGCGCCTAGCAAGAACCCAAGTAACAACAGCATTACCCATTGGTGCGAATTATACGCCTGGTGACTGGCGTGTTGAAGCAAAACGCACTTATCTCTCAATAACAAAGACATTCTTTGTCGAAGAGCTCAAACGAGCCTCATTCCGTCTCGAGAATCAAACACTTGTTATAGTAAATACAGGAAACGTTCCTTACGACAAACCAGTTGAGATCCTCATAGGCACTATAAGAGAAATCAAGGAAGTAAACCTTCCTGTCGGTGCATCAGAGCGCGTCTTTCTCCGCGCCCCAGCAGGCGAATATACGATCGGGGTTGCTGATGGAACAGCAAAGGAAAACCTTGGTACAACCTTCCTCACCGGAAAAGCAATCTCTCTTGTGAGCGCGACACAATTCCTAGAAGAAAACACCCCCATCCTCTGGATCTTGATTATAATCCTCCTCATAGCAATTGCAGCACTCCTCTACTATAGAAAAAAGAAAAGAGAAAAATATTTTGGTAAAACAGGAACATCTTCAACCCCTTTAAAAACAATGCCGCAGACGATGCAAACGCCTCCGACAGACAACATCATCGATAAAGGAGAAAAACAAGAATCAGCAGTTGTCGTAATCAAAATAAAAAACAGAGAACAGCTTGACGCAGCAGGTCCTGACGGAATAAAAGCAATCGACAGTATTCTCTGGCGCATCAAAGAAGCAGGTATCAAGATCTACACCGAAGGAGAACATCGCGTTATCATCCTTGCGCCAATGCTCACGAAAGAGAAAGATAATACCATGAAGGCTATTTCTATCGCAACAGATACCGAGCGGATGCTCAACGAGAATAACAAGCGCTCCATCGTAAAAATAGATTTTGGAGTCGGCGTCGCACTCGGCGATCTTATTGTCGAATCAAGGGCAGGACAATTCCGCTTCACATCAGTCGGCAACACAATAGGAAATGCGAAGAAGATCGCAAACTACGCAAACAACGAGACGCTCATATCAGAACAACTTCATCGGAAAACACTTATGAAGGTGAAAGCAGAAAAGATTGCAACCGCAGATTATTGGCGCGTTAACAAGATAACTGACCGCTCTGAACATGAAGAATTTATCCAAAAATTCATGCAGCGCCAAAAGACCAATCACTAAAATGTCTCAATAATCCCATAGTTTTTAAGACGATCTCTTAAGTTTAATCGAATTGGAGGATCTCTTGTGTATCCCTCAACCTCTCTCCTCTCTCTGAGAGTCTCAAGAAATTCTGTTAGATCAGAAAAAAGTTCTCCTTCTATGTAATCTCTTTTTCCTACGATACTTGCATTGACCTCATAAATTGGTTCTATACTATCATGTACTTCTAGACCACTAGACATGCGAACCGCGGTCTGCGTAGGGCTGATATAGTCATTTTCATCCGTCAATCTTCTCAGCGTCTCGAACACCCGTGCAGCAGACGTACAATTAGTACAGTTTATACGAACATTATAGAGTGCTTCTAAACTTTCATCATTAGAATCATCTTTCTCTCGGCTTGTAGGATAATTACTCGAAGTACACCCCGTGATAAGACTATAAAAAGCGCTAAGTCCGATAATAAAAGTTGGGTGATCTATACTACGATCTCCAAGGTAGTCTAGCGCGCCTAAAACACCAATAGTTCCTAAAAATTTGGATAGGTATTTGCCAATATGTTCCGCACATCACGCGCATTTAAATATCTTATGTCTCAACAACAATCGCATCAGCATGAGCGCCCATATTCCTTATGACTCGTTGCAACTCGCCAACCATTCGAATCGGTCCACAAATATAGAAATATTGATTAAAATCTCTGATGTGGTTTCTCAGAAACTCGCTATCAATCCGTCCATAGCAATAATTCTCGTTACCCTCCCGCGTTAATGTGTAAATCACCCTTAATCCCTCTTTCGACATTGCATCAAACTCCTCATGCAGAATAATATCCTTCTCTGTTTTATTCGAGAATATCAGGGTATTTCCGTTTAAATTCCCCTTACTCCTTAGTGCTCTCAGAATCGCAATGAATGGCGTTACCCCAGCACCTCCAGCAATAAACACACCCTTTCCTTTATACTGGATAGCCCCCCATGGTTCACTAATAATGAGCGAGTCTCCTTCATTCAACTTCCCTAACTCATTGGTCACACCTTGATGAACAGTATAAATCTTAATCGTGAACTCTAAGTTTGGACTGTCATTCAAACAAGTAAATGTAAACGGTCTCTGTTTCTCTCGCCATCCATCTTTGTCAATCGCAACATCACACGCCTGTCCGGGAACAAACATATATTCAGCAGGCTTCTCGATCATAAATCTTTTTACATCATGTGTTACGTGCCCTACGTGCAAAATCTTTACCTTATATCCTTCTTCCATAAAAAACCATACGCAGAGAGCTTTAACTATCTTTTGAGAACTCTCCATAACTATTATAAACTTCTTCTGTTAGAGTAATCTATGTAGAAGAAAAAAAGATTCGTTATTCTTATTCTAGTGCTTCTTATCTTAGCAGCTACATTCTATTTTCAGGGATAATAGCTGCACTCGGTGTTATCTATAATTACTATATAATTACTACAGAAGAGAAAGGTATATAAAACAACGATTTCATACTGTTT
This sequence comes from Candidatus Woesearchaeota archaeon, assembly GCA_964494915.1. GTDB lineage: Archaea > Nanobdellota > Nanobdellia > Pacearchaeales > GW2011-AR1 > UBA73. The sequence continues at coordinate 15,807 of CAZBTP010000023.1, read as the reverse complement.
TAGAAGATGAAAAAAAAATTAAGCATAATAATACAAGAAGCCAGAGATTTCTATGCTGATAGAAGAGGCCATCCAATACTCTTAGATACAGTTAAGGATTTAGGAGGAAAAAATGCCTAATCCTAGATTTTTACAAACTACTAAAAGACGGACAAGTAAGAAAATACCTGCTGATGCCATAAAACAACATAGAAAGAAAACTTCTCAACCAACTAATGTAGGTGCTGTTTTTCCAGACAAAGTCGAATATATATCAATATTTAGTTATGACGGAGAGCACGGAGAATTTTATCAGGAGTTAATAGCTAAAGCTAATGAAAGATTTAGAGGAACTGCGGCAGAAATTATTATTGACACATATGGGCAAGTTAAACATATGTATTCATGGGAAAGATTTGGATTAATAACTGCGATTTATAACGATCTCCAATTAAGAAGCCATAAGTTTTGGCCCATAACAGCAATTCAATCAGAGCATTTAATGGAAGCAGAAGTTTTAACTAATAATGACTATTATTGGGAAGTTTTAGGTTTAGTTTTGTATGATGTAAGCAAGAAGGGATACAATCCAAAAGAAGCAAAAGCACTTCGTGATTCATTGAAAAAACACAGGCAAGATTTAGGTTTAAAAAATAGTGATTTGGAAAAAAGATTAATTGTTGTTAGTCCGGGATTAGAAAAAGATCCTGACATGCCTCACGGAGCTAAACCAATTGTTCTACCGGGAGTAACACAAACATATACTCACGAAGTTTTAGAAAAAGCTAGGGGAGACCATGACTTTGAAGGTTACGGTTTGAAAGGTGGACTTCCATTAATCGAACAACTTGAGAAAGGCGATAGAACTTTGCACATGCCTAATAAAACAGGAGATATAGGCTTATGTGTGCTCATTCGGTTTGATTACGGTTTGGGTGCTGAGGACGGGAATTTGGTCGGCCCTAATATGGACGGTCGGATAAATTTCGCGCCGGAGGCGCCGTCGCAAAAAAAATAAGGATCTAAAAATGACAGACGAAAGCTTAAGACAAACAGATTATTTTCTCTTAGGAAATGAATTAGGAAGAGATATTCATGAAGCAATTGTAGGAAAATATGGTGCAGATAGCCCTTTTGTTACGCGAGGTATATTTTACGATGAAAAGAGTGGTTTGGTAAAAGGATCAAAACCTGGATATGTTGTTGCTGCGAATGAATTTTTAAAAGGCGATGGAATGAGAACAGTAAATTCATACGACTTACAAAAACTAATAGAAAATAGAGAACCCGATACTAGAGGATTTCTTGAGGACTTAGGTTTAGTACTATATAGTGCGACTGGAAAAAATGAATATCTAGCTAGAGATATTATTGGACAAATAAAAGAAAGAAACGGAAAAGTAGATTTTCCAACAAGGTTAAATTTAAACGAGTTGGAATTAGAAACCGATAATAATGCTCCACAAGGACTGGCTTTTAGGTTAACTGATAAAACTCAGATTGTTGTAGCTCAAGAATTGGCACAGGAATACCCTCTTAAGAAGTTTTCAAAATTAGATCAAAGAGGAATTCCTATCTTTGAGAATGAAGGGAAACATACCTTTTATGCTGGACCTCCAGCCAATTCTGGCTTACATGTGCTCATCCGGGACAGGGATTCCGATTTGTGCACTTGGTACTGGGATTTGGTCGACTCTGATGCTAGCGGTCGGGTATTGGTTTGCCGCGAAGCGGCGCGCTTAGACAAAATAGAATCTTAATCTATTTTGATCACTTTTTTCTTGCATCTCCTGTATTTATCAGTTATTTTATAGATTTTATTATAAGGGTCGTTTGAATTAACACATTTAACCAACCCTCTTTTTTCAAAATATCTTAAATGCCTGCTCATTTCTCTTAAACTGATGTTTAAGCCTGTTTTTTGGTTTAATTAATTCTCCCCCCATTCATGTACACATACATCTGCCGTTTTCCGAGCTCTCGAATAAACGCGCGATGAGGTATCACCCCCTCTGGAGCATGCACGCCAGTAGCATTGACAACCCCCTCTTTAATCATCATTGACATAATCGCAATTGTCCGTCCAGTACCAACATTACTCCCAGCGTCCTCCCACCCTTTTGTCGTCCTTACGATACAATCGATTTCTGTTTCGCGCTCTTTCCCATTCTTCACACCCTTGAGTCTCACCCATAGATTCTCAACTTCATTATATCCCTGTGGTGGCTTAATCCTCTTTAATACTTGAGCAGTAAAATCAATTGGTTTTATCAGGACATTTCCCACAGAAACAGGTTCGCGAGAGTTAAATCCGAGACTCATAAGCGTCTGGATAGTCTTCAGTGAATGATCAGGAAAACCCGCATAATAATGAATATTCTTGACACCCTTGCTCTTGAAGTATCTTGCAAACGTATACACCTCTGAGTGTACAATACAATACACAGTTTGTTTCCCAACAGCCCTAAACCTCTCTCTCCCCATGCATCTTACCCGATCAGATTTTACAAACCTCCCCGCTCGATACAACACAGGCGGCTGCGTAAACTCGTCAAAAATACTCTGCATCGAGTATGGAACAACAAATACTCTTTTATTTGAGTTCCACGTAAACCCCAGATCAATACTATCAACGCGCTCATAATCCTCCAACACATGCGCAGTCATCACATTTGATATCCCTGGTGTAGACCCACATCCCGTTACGCACAAAATATCTCGCTGTCGAAACTTATCATCAAGTTTAAACTGTTCCTGTGTCACATACTGTAATCCTCCAAGATCTGTACATGACCTCCGCATCGTTAAACACGCTTTCATAATAGGAATATTAAAAACAAGTTCTGCACAATTCACAACAACACTCGCCCCCGATCTTTTTATCGCATTCGTAATTGAATTCCATTGACTCAAATCAACTCTCAAAAAATCAGCCTTTGCATGTTGTAGCAATCTCCGAATCCCAGAAGAATCTCTCCCAACAAACAAAACCGAGTAGCCAGATTCTAACAAATCTCTTCCGCAGATCCTCCCTTGCAATCCAGTTCCTCCAAAAATAATAAAATCGTATTTCATCGTTTAATCTTCAGCACCCTCCTTAATTGCTGCTCATCAAACCCAATGAGAATTGTTCCATTGACATCAATCACCGGCACTCCGTACTGTCCAGATTTCTCAACCGTCTCCGCAGCAGCCTTCTGATCACTTCCTACATCCACATCCTTAAACTGGATTTTATACGTTTTCAAAAATGCCCTCGTTTTAGCACACCACGGACACGCTTCAGTTCCGTACACAATAACACTCTTTTTCATATAATTCTCCGCACAACAAAAAACAATGCGAGTACAATAATGAGAGAACCAACAAACAAGAGTGGCTTTCCTTTCCTTCCTCGTGGCAACTCGTCTCGTGTAATAAAGTAAACGAATGCTCCACTAATCATAGAAAGTGCAATATAAAATGTCGACTCGCTCAGATTAAGAAACAGAGCACTCAACGCTCCAATCATAATCGATGACGACATAAAGATTAACCCGGTCCATCCTAGCCTGAACTTATCATTAATGTGCCGCAACATCGTCGAGGCTGCGATATCCCCCAACAAGAGCGGTATAAAAAGTAAAAACACAACATAACTCGTAATACTCTCAAGCCCAAAAATCAAAACAAGAACAAACCCTTCCAGAAAATTATCCACAAAAAAACCAGCAGCATGTAAATATCCTATCCGCTCACTGAGCAATGTCTTTCGCGTATGCTTGTAGGTATACCTCTCAATTAAATGATAACCGACAAAACCAGTCAGCATACTCAACCCAAGCATCTCACCACTCAAAAATTTCGGTCCTTGCTCAATAATGTCAGGAATAATCTGTGCAAACAGAATAGCCATCGTCATCCCAGATCCAATACTCAATATACTCTCGTGCTGTTTCTCAAACCTACTAGAGATACGAAAACTAAAAAGGTATGTTACCGATAAAATCAGCGCCAACACCAGCGGCAGCACATACATCAAGACCATACTTCCCTCACACCCACATAAACAATTTCCTTTATATAACTTCCGCGTTCTTAACGCGAGCACAATTAATCTTATATATTTTTTAGACCTTTCTTGTCCGTGATATATCGTGCATTGTTGTATCGATCAGAAGACAGAGAAAGATTTATCGCGGAGTGTTTCGAGATAGACAATATAATCGTGTGTGCAGAAACACCAGAGAGAGCAGAGAGTCTTCTCACAGAGATGATTAAAAAGATTCTTCATGAAAGCAGACATTACCCTAGTCAAATAAAACACAGAGGAAATAATCACTCAAGAACATTTCGGAGATTAAAAGAAACCATCGATCTTCATAAACCAATCAAGCGTATAGAACTCCGCGATTATAAAGCCTCACTTAATATTTATGACTGTACTATGATTGCTTATTAAGCACATACAGATAGACGCTGTTCTTTTTCTTTCTGTAGTGTAAGTTCGGGAACTCCCATTTATTTGATACAATTCTGCAACCCTCTTTTAACTCTTTTTTTAGTTTTCCTTCCAATTTTTTCATAATATAGTGTATCTGAAAAAAACTCACAACATCATAGTTTCCAAAATCGATATTCCAGAAACTCCTCCAATAGATGTGAACATTTTTATTAAGTCCTGCTCTTCGAATCTGCCAACGCGACCACCAAACAAGAATTGGATTTATTTCATACCCATCCACAAAAGCACCAGCACGAGCAAACGCAATAGCTACCTTCCCGTCACCAGAGCCAAGCTCAGCAACATACTCTCCTCGTTTCACTTTACTGAGCTCCACCATTGCAGCAACAGATTTATTATCACTTGTCTCAAATGATGCTCCACGGAGCGAGGGGATAATTATGAATACGATCACGAAGAAAGGTATTAACACGAGGAGCAACAATAACGCGAGCACCTCTATCATGCACTCATAAAAATAGAGATCTTTTTAAATCTCGTCATTGAAAACAGAATAAAAATCGTTCCAGATTGATTTTTCCATTAACAATCTCCACACCCTCTGTCATTAACATCTCACTCTTTTTTATATTTCCTTGAGCAAATCCCCCAACAGCTCCATCAGTCCTCACAACTCGATGACAAGGAACGTGAGGCGCATACGGATTTTTATGCATTGCATTTCCTACAGCGCGGTACGCCTTTGTTCCCAATGCTCGCGCAATCTCCTTGTATGTCGTTACCTTCCCTTGCGGAATTTTCCGTAATAAACGATAACAACGTTCGTTAAATCCTCTTTTTATACCCATACAACTAAGCTGAAAAGATATAGCTATCAGCCCTTCTCTTTAAATAAATGTTCAACAAACGGCGCTAGCTTCATTCGAGAGCTCGTTTGTGCTCTGACTACCCTATCAATATCAGTTATTTCCTCAGGATTAATCATTCTTCTTTCTTCATTATAGAAGAACTCTCCCGTATTCATGATTCTTGATAGTGCTGCTGCACCCGCCAAAGTATTGCCTAAACAAATCCTTAACCCTTCTGGTTCATAGGGAAGTACCTCAATACAATCAAAAGCCCCTCTAATATATCCCCGAGCACCCATTATCTGTTCGTGGAGTATTTTATAAGCCCTTGCTAATTTATCTTTTTCTCCAGCATTTAATTGTACGATTTCTTCATAACTAATACCCTCTCTTTGAAGCAATTCTGAAGGCCATCGTTGTATGCCAACAGCAGCATCCTCATGGAGATTTCGTATGTCATCAATCAATTGCAATGCAATCCCAAAATCACGAGCAGGATTTATTTTTGATTCAAGATTATAACCAGGTTTTATCTTCATGATTTTTTCTTGGGTAAGATATCCTTTGATCCCAATAAGATCAGCAATCATAAATCCAACAGAACCGCCAACATAATGGCAATATCTATAATGTTCATCTAGCGTCTCTATATCCTTCTCGTCAGAAAGCCCCGCAGCTATCTCCACCGCATACCTTTTTATTATGTTGTGCACGTTTACTGGAAAACCCCTAAGAGCCCCGTGCAAGACAGAGGGTATATTCTCGAGAAGAGTTCCATATCTCGGCTTTGTAGGCCCAACCCCACAAAGAAACGCACCAAGATTCTCAACTACTTTATCATCTCCATTCCCCAACTCAGACACACTCCTCGTTAAGCGATCTTTAAAATCTCTATGTATCCTAGGATTCCTTTCTATCTCGTCAATTGTCTTTATGATAAGAATGCCAGCGCTTACCCATTCTCTGAGCCCTTGAGGTAAATCTTCTAGCTGACGAGCAAACACAGGAGCAGCTTGCTCAATCAAATCTTGGAGCGACTTACTGTAGTCCTCTCCATTTTCCCTTCCATTAACTACATTTCCTTCTCCCATATACTACTCCTAGTATAAACACATTTTCACTGGTATTTAAATATTTAGGCCACTAGGTTTAACAAAATCCCGCCTTTTATATTATTTAAATTGACATTATCTAAGAGTAGTGAAGATTAAAATGCGATATATTAATAAACGAACATCCATCTTAAATTTCATGGTAGAGAGAATAAGAAGAAGAAAGACAGATATAATGGAAACAGCTTCTAAAAGGCCGCTTACCCCTGACGAGCTTTTACAGTTAATGTCAAGAAGTTTTTATCCAGGCATTCTTCTTTTACAGGAACTGAGGGGTCTGTCAGAGCATGATAAAAAAGCTTATGTTGGTTGTGCCTATAATATCTTAAGGGAGTTAGATACAATAGAGGATTCGAGTCTTTCAGTTCAAGACAAGGTTATGTTATTTGATATTTTTGTGAGAATTATAGATAAAATTGCACAAAGGAGCAAGGGAGGAAATATCGATGATTTGATTACTCGCTCTTTGCCAGCTCATGAAGAAAATATGGAGTTTATAACCGATATATTGAAAAAGGGGGTTAGAAGTGACGAAGAGCGAATTTTTGTAGAGCATTTTGGTAGAGGTGTGGTTCTTAGGGAACTCAATGGTTTTGACAAAGACGTGAGGGACGGCATCAATTATTGTACAGGAAGAATGACTTTTGGGATGAAAGGTTTTCTAGAAAGAGGAAAAATAGAAACAACCCCACAATTACGTGAGTATTGCTTTTCAGTTGCAGGCAGCATTGGCGAGTTTTTAACTAACTTGGTAAATTCAAAGGATGCAGCTATACTTCGAGATAGAAGATTAGATGAGGGTTTAGCACAGAAATTTGGAGAATTCCTACAACTGACAAATATAGCAAAAAATGTTAGAGAAGATGCTGACGCAGGGAGAGCATTTTTTCCAGAACAATATCGCCTTGATACAATGAGTCCTAAGGATTTTGTATACGGAAAAGGAGATGACGCGAAGGAGGCTCGCAAATGTTCGTTAGGGAGTGTTTTAGGTTTAGCGAAGGATAATTTAGAAGATTCAGTAAGGTATGTAACCTCAATACCTGAAGAACTCAGTGGTTACAAGGTATTTTGTCTCTTTCCTTTAGTAATAGCAGCCAAAACTATAGAAACAATGGACAATGCAGGTGCAGAACGAGTTTTTGCAGGTGGCAAAAGTGCAATCAAGATACAGCACGGTAATAATATTCTAGACTTTTGTAGAGGAATTGTCACGCATTGTGTAGGCGTAAACGCAAATCTCTGGTTATCAGAATATGCACAGAACCCTGTAGCATTCTCATTTGAGGACAAGCTCTATAAAAAATGGTCGCCTGACTGGCTTGAGAGAATAAAGGAAAAAAAGGACTAAACTCACATCCGTCGCAATCGCTCAATCCGTTCATCAATATCAGGGTGTGTTGAGAACAATCCCTTAATCTTCTTTTTAAACGGATCAGAAATAAACAATGGTGCCAGCGCCCTCGCATATCGATGCCTGTCCTTCTCAGAAATATGCTCATGTTTTATCTTGGTGAGCGCATCAGCGAGTCCCCTTGGATAGCGTGTAAGCTTCGCGCCAGTTGCGTCAGCACCAAACTCTCGTTTCCGTGAAATTGCAAGAGCAACAAGCTGTGCAACAATCGGCGCGAGGATCGCAAACAAGATCCCAAGGATAATCAAAATAGCCCCCCCTTTCCCACGATCATTATCGCCTTTTGAGAACCATAAACTCCTCAAGAAAATCTCAGCCAGGATTGATACCATCCCCACAATAACCGCTGTTAATGTCATAAACCGTATATCAAAATTTGCAATGTGTGACATCTCATGCGCAATCACACCTTCCAGCTCGTGTTTATTCAGCTTCTCTACCATGCCAGTTGTTACACAAATCACTGCATGCCCTGGATCTCTGCCCGATGCAAACGCATTGACCTGTTCAGAGTGCATTACAAATGTCCGCGGCACAGGAAGACCAGCAGCAAGTGCCATGTTCTCAACGCTATGCAGCAGCTGCCGATGCTCTCGCTCACTCGCAGGAACAGCATGCACAGACGCAAGTGCAATCTTATCTGAATTGTAATAACTATAGAGCGTATACCCTATCGAGAAAATAATAGAAATGATCATAATAACAAAAAAGTAACTAGGATCAAAAAACCACGACACAATAAATCCCAAAAGAATAAGAAAGACAGTCACCACACCTATTAACACAACTGACTTTAATTTATTCTTAGCGATCTCATCCTCAAATGATAATCGTTCCATAAAACATGTATGAAAATCCTCTTTATAAGATTATCGAATTTGCGGTTAGCGTCAGGTTTTTTGTTAAAAAATAATAAAACTTGTTAAGAAAAAATTCATTCATATTTTCTACAAGTTCCATCTTCGTATAAGTAAGTACCAAAAGAACAGCTTAAACACTGATTTTTATAACAAATGGAACCTCGAGGACAATAACTATTTATTGTACAAGCCGCGTGGCAATAATCATCAGAGCCTAAAACATAAGTTGAATCACTACACGACTGAGAATTTACTTGTGGAATAGTAGACTTGCAATAGTATCCGTCACAAACATCGTAACATCTCCCACCAGAGCCTAAAACTTGTTTTCTCTCACAGTAATTCTGGCAATAACCATTCGAGGAATAAGAACCCTTATCACAATAAGTAAAACCTTCTTCACTAATTGAGTTAAAAGCTATTGCTATGCTTTGACCCGTAGCTCTCCATGTATTAATTCCAATAAGATTACCTTGTGTATCAAATAATCCTCCCCCACTACTACCAAAATAAGTATAAGCGTCAGACTCAACAGCTATAAAATTTTTACCACTTGATTGCGATAGCACTTCTTTAATATTAGTTATTTTACCTTCTTTTATAGAAAACTCTACCACGTTTTCAGTATATGATGGATAGCCAACAGCTATAACTTTCTCTCCAATCTCAAAATCTAGCCTATAAAGAAGAGCGGCGGAATAACTTGCTGCATTTGAATCTTTTATAGAAAGAATCGCTAAATCTATATCTGATTTGCTAAAATAAACTCTATCAACTTTATGGAGCTTTCCGTCTCGTGTTCTTACCTGAATATTTTCAGAAATTCTTTGAAAACATTTAATATCATTGTATTGACAGTCTACAACGTGCCTATTGGTATAAACTGTTAATTCGTTATCTTCATTTCTTGCAATAACTCCCGAACCAGTCCCACTGCTTCCAAAATATGAACCATCTTCATTTTTGCCAGATACTTCATATTTAACCCATACAATATTCTCTTTTATTTTATCTTCAACATTAAAATTTGAAGGTTTAATAGAATTATTACTCTGAATTGTTGATTGACTTGCTAGTTCTTCAGATGGAGAAAATAACCCCCGGGAAAAGAGAAGAGAAAAGATTACTACTAAAACAACAAAAAAAGTTTTCCAACCAGAAGATTTAGGCTTATGTTCAATTGCAAGATGCTCTCTAGTCCTATAATCTTTTTGAATATCACTAATAATACTCCAAATCAGATATACTAAAGCACTGATTACAACTAACCCTCTCAAAGATATATATCCTGAACCATAAGCAAAGAGAATAATAAAAACTAAACCAACAATCAAAAATCCTACTCCACTTAAAGCAAAATTATGCACATCTGCCTTTGCTTTTTCTTTATCTGATATTTTGGGTTTTTTATTCATAAAAATCTATAAGATTATGGAGCTTATAAAGAATACTAATTACTGCTAGATACTCTAATCAAACCTAGCCATCTATTATCTCCTAAATCTAAATTAATTCCTGCTCTTTCAGAAGGAACTTCATCGGTAGTAGAATGATTTTCTATAAAGTTATGCCGTATTACTATTGCGGTCATTAATATTGGAGCAGACCATAAAGCTTTCAATCCTCTGAAATCTATAACTCTATCTTTAATTTTTTTATTCAAAAATCCAGACGTTTACTTAACAGCTCACGAATTTGCTTAATCAATAAACTCCAACGCACGATCAATCTCAATAAAATCGTCGTCTCCTGTTTGAATATCAGTATATCCCTCATCGGTTCCAGTTACAGCACCCTGCTCGACAACCCTTCTATCCTCTTGGGAAGACTGCATACCCACATATACAAAAATGCCGATTACGATGATCGAAACAATTACTAAAAACCAGATCAGTCCTTTATTCATTGAGCTTTGACCTCCACAATTGTTTAAGTGCAATCATCTCCGGTTTAATCTTATCCTTCAGTTCCCCATTCAAAATATCCTTTTTAATCTCCACAATCCGATTAATTATCTCACTCGCATCATCGACATTTATCTTCCCTTTCTCATGCGCCTTTTCCACGCGTTCTTGTAAATCGTAGAGTAAAGCAACAATATACTGCCGAGCCTTTTCCTTTCGCTCTTTACTATCTTCTTCGCTCAACGCTTGCTTCTGCAATCCAGCAGCTCGCTTGAAACACGCGTCTTTTGCCCGTCCCTCAAGCTTATAGCATGTCTGTACTGTTGCATAAAATGCAACACACCGTCCTTGCGTCCTTAAACCCCGACATGCTTCTTCAACACCACCTTCGCCGCCCTCAATTCCTTGAATCAAGCGACAGCGGATTCTTTCCTTCACTATCTCAAACTCCTCACAACCCTTCTCTGTTATTAATTCTCTTTGGGGAGTATCTCGTATAAAATCATCGTTCCCATCAGCAACTCGTGCATCATCTCCGTATGGAACGCCAGCACTACCTCCACCCGGGCTACTTCCGCCTTCGCTCACGCCTACAGCAAACACACCTCCGCTTAACATTAAAATACCAAAACAAACAATAACATGAAGAGCAACTTCTCTCATAACTTTAAGAGAGACCTCCTCTATATAAAGATTTCTCGCTCAAGAAAAATAGATCTTTTCGAATAAAAAAACCAAATCTATTTATACCTTTTTCCTCTTATGCCTAGATGGACCGGAAGCGTATTGTGATACTATACTACATTATATTTGTTGGTATGCTGCTCTCCCTCTATCTCCTCTATGCTCATTTTGTTCCTGAAGGAAATAGGCTCTGTACCTTCGGCAAAACGTTCAATTGTGATATAGCAAACAAAAGTCCCTATGCAAATCTCGATGGTATTTCCTATCTCCTCACCATTGACCTTCATATCCCACTCCCGCTCATTAGTATAGCAGACATCCATCCACTCATTGATTTTATTACAACAAACTCTTTTCTCGGCTTTCTCACGCTCTTCTTTATTCTTACCCTCGTGAGAAGAAAACATTATTACAGAGACTTCATATTTATCAAACATCATAAGATACAATCCTGGCTCAAGGGGATAACACTCTTCTCACTCTTCTACGGCCTCTACCTTTTCTTGGTACAACACTACATTCTAAAAACATATTGCATCTTCTGCCTTGTTCTTGACCTTGTTCTCTTAACACTCTTTCTTCTCGTCTGGCATGACAAAAATTAGTTATCCCTTGGCTTTCTTCCACAATACTTTGTATCCTCGTCGGATAAGGTAATCTTCTCTTTATTCTCCGTAATACCCCCCAGGTCTTGCCTTGGGGATAAAGCAGCAGGTAACAGTTAAAACGATATAGATCTCGTATTTAAGTATGGATGATGATCTATGCAAATCAGCTCATAAAGTTTTCAAGATAAAATATACTTTTGTATTCTGTATAAATGCAGAGATAATAAGAAATTACATAAAAAACAGGGCAGGAAAGGAGATCAGTTAAGGCTAGATAATTTCTAGATACACTATGCTCTTGGCATAGGGGGCTTCTTTTTTATCTTTTTTCTATCTTAAAGAATCAAAACTCTATTTTCGGTGCAGCCCTCGTTTCCTCAGGGATCTTTAGATACTCCTTCTCGTGCTTTCCGTACATCTTCGCGAAGATCACTCCAGGAAATGACTCACACGCATTATTATACACTAAAATCGAATCATTATAATACTGTCGCGAATAAGCAATCTTATCCTCAATCGCAGCCAATTCATTCTGCAACTGTAAAAAGTTCTCATTCGCACGAAGCTGCGGATAATTCTCAGCAATCGCAAATATACTCTTTAATGCATTCTGTAGTTCAGCACCTGCCTGCATCTTCTCTGGCAATGACTTCGCAGATACAAGAGCCTTTCGCGCTTCAGTCACCTCACGAATAGCAGCTCGCTCATGCTTTACATAGCCCTGAATAGTCTTCACCAAGTTAGGTACTAAATCAGCTCTCTTCCGTAGCTGAACATCGATCTGTGACAGCGAATTATCAATCCGATTTCCCAAGATAACAAATCGGTTATAATAGAAAATAAAAATAAGTATAATAATTGCGATAATAACTCCTATTACAATAAAGATCCATGCGACCATAATCTCTTCTCAGCGAAACGCTTTTATAAAGCTTTCTCTCTCTAGAGGGATGAAAAAGAAATATCAGGTCTTGATAACCTTCACGTTCATCGTCATGCTCGTCATAGGACTCTATATTTTTACCGACTGGTTCTCGAAAGTAACCGGATATATATTTGGTGAAGAAGAGCAGATGAAACTCGCGCGTTGTTTAGAAAAAGGCAATGTCGAGTTTTACACCTCACTCTACTGCGCAGAGTGTGAGAAGCAAAAACAGCTTTTCGGTTCTACATTTAAGCTCATAAAAACACTCGATTGTGGCGAACACAAAGAGTTCTGCCCTGCAATCCGCTCTCTTCCTGCATGGTATATCAATAAGGAAATTCATTATGGCATAAAAAATCTTTCTGAGCTTAGCATCCTCGCCAATTGCGTCAATCAAAACTCCTAATTGCCCATTTGAATTACATCCAGTATCTGCTAATAAAGTTTAGTATTCTAAAGTTACTCCATAAAACTTAAATAATTCATGTCCCTGAATTAATTATGAAAATTCGAGAAGTCTTAGATAAAAAAGTAGGAGATGTGAAATACACTCGCTATATCGTTATTCTTCCGAAAGATGTTGTACAAGACTCTAAGCTTTTAGGAAAAGAATTAAAAGCTAAATATGAAAAAGATAAAATAATTATTGAGAAAATTTAAGACTTCATTATTCTATTTGTATATTTGCTTGTCTTGGTAGTGCCTTCATGAGAGAGAAATCCTTCATTCACCATTGCGTTTAACATATTTATCGCCGTAACTCTTGACACTCCTAATTGCTTCATTACCTTAGATGAAGTAATGGTTTTTTCTTTTTTTATCATAGAATATAATTTTGCCATTTTAACATTCTTTGAAATATTCGAAGATAACTCTATTTTTACATAAAAAGATGAAGGAGTGTCTCCAATAACTCTAAACTCCGGGGCTATTCTTCGTAGACGTTCAAGTTCTTCTTTTATTTTCCAGATTCCTTCGCCTCTGCCTTCATAGAGTAATTTTGGATTGAGAAATGTGTAAATTCCTTCATTTGGATGATAAGTTGAATGATTTAAAATCATATCTGCCCACATTTTCTCAGAGACTATGGCAGGATTACTTACATCGAAGCAATCAGCAAAGATTCTTATGCGAGTATGTTCGTTACTTCTATAGTTTCTATGGGCAATCGCGTTTGTGATTATTTCTCTTATAACGCTTACAGGAATAACTGGCTCTTCTATCATTTTTGCCCCATCGTACCTTCTCTGAAAGGGAAGATTCTGAATAATTATCTCTGTTGTTTCCTGAATTAGAATTCCTGCGGGTTTTGATAGCTTGATAGAAGTTCCTATGGGAATTGGAGGACTTCCTGAAACATTATCATATTTTTGGATTTCTATAAAAGCTCCCTCTAGATGTTTTGATGGGTCTTTTGATAAAGCCACTACCCCTCTTATGGTTAAAGAATTATTCGAAGTTATAGTGCTCAGTATTGCTTCCTCATCTTTGGTCAATAATTTAGAATACCTTCCTAGTTCCTCTTTGTCAATATCTTCAATAGTGGCATGAGTTGGAAGATTTTCGATATTAACTCCCCCATAAGTAATATGATAACGACGCACTTCATCTGGCTGTAGAGCAATATTAGAGTCTGACTTCCTTTCATAAAAGGTTTTTTTGTACGCACAAGGTCTGAGTTCTCCAACGTCTTTAATTTCAATAACCGCTATTTTTTTGCCTTCATACTCAATTATTTTTGATTTCGTTAACGGTGCAGGTTTCACGTTGCTGATAGCTTGAGCAAATTCTCTATTGAAATCCTGTTCTATTCCAACAACTTCTCCTCCCTTCTTCAAATCTTTTTGCCCAACAACTAAAACCCCCCCATTTTTAGTTCCCAAACTTGCAATGGTAATTCCCATGTTCTCCTGACCGCCCTCTGTCCTGTCAAAAAATTCATCTTCTTTACGTAATAATAGTTTTCCAATTGGCAAGTCATAGATGGTTTCACAGATTGTTTTTTCTTCCATTTTAATTGTTTAATTGTTTAGTTTATATACTTTACTATTAAACAATTAATTATAGTTTCATGTACCGAAAAGCTTATATACATCATGTACCTGAATATAATATGATAAAATGCAAGCATTGCCAAAGCATAAATAACTATAAGAAAATACTAAATAATCGTTTTATTAAATCCCAGAAGCCAAAAATGCCCACCACGGCCTATTAATCTTAACATCACCACTTTCCGCATCAACATATACGATCAATCTTCCTTTAATAGGAAGTATTCCGAATAATCTGGCTGGTTTCTCACCATAAGCCTCATATTTCAACTTGTTCCCAACCTCTTTAAGCTCTACGGTAAATCCTACCAATTCTAAGACTTCCTTAGCTTTTTCAGATGCACTCTCCGGTAAGATTTTTATCTCGGATTTTCTTCCATTAGACAATCTCGCCTTCAGACCCCCGTCTTCTTCAACGATCACAATACTTTCATCCTTCACACCAACACTACATACAACCTCCTGTAAGCTACTACATTTACAATTATCTGGGCACATCTTCATTACATTAGCAATACCACCATGATCAGGTTTCACCTGAAAAGTAATACCTTGTAAGTAGTCTTCACGGAGGACCCGTATAAGGGGGTTAGCACCAATCACCACACTATCTCTATATGAATCCTTCTCGTAACTTTTCGCGATATTTATTGTAACATTCCCCAGCTTCTTTGGTGTAAACCAGAACGAAACGACCTTGAATCCAGAACGTACACTAGGAGGGGTGCTTCCTCGTAGTACAAAAGCAGTGTAAAAAATGTCTCCATCTTGTTTATCCTCATTTATTCCATGAGGGCCAAGCGGATCCCACAATAGATCAGGAACAATCCCATAAAAATCTGCAAGCGAATAATAATCTGATTCTGTAAGATCAGATTCTCCCCAAGCATAACTGCCTGTTTGTTCAAGCGAAGTATAATTTAGGGAATTGATTAACTTTCGCACCAAAAAAGCTTAAAAATAAGCTAAACTACG
>CAZBTP010000022.1:0-21723 GCA_964494915.1 Candidatus Woesearchaeota archaeon | reverse complement strand
CTTAAAAACAATTTAAGCTTTTCGATTATAGAATTCTCATAGGAGCTTTGTAAAGCTCCGACGATAAAAAACTACTGATTATAGTTACTGCATAAATAGAGTGGGGCTGCCCGGATTTGAACCGGGGTCACGAGCTCCCAAAGCTCGTAGGCTAACCAGACTATCCCACAGCCCCGTGAATAAACGTAGCAGAGAGGGTATAAAAATGTTCTAGTTTTTTTGAGCTGTTAGATTATTTCCAGCTTTAATGAAAGGTGTAATGCAAGGATTAGAACAAGCAGGAGCACTTAGTTAATGCTGGTGATTGTATTCTCCGGAGAGGATCAATTGTCTGGCTTCTTCAGCGTTATGGGGCTGCGAATGTGAGTCAAGGCCTGGTTCGTAGATACTGTTGCCAGTAACCGCCCCACTAATCTGACCTTTTTCATTTATAAGGTCTCGAAATAAACCACGACCGCATGTGCAGGCATAGAATTTTTTAAAACTCAAAGAAGAGCCTAAGCAATACGCATAATTGTGAATGCCACCTGGCACCATTTCTTTTGCTCCTACTTTGTTCCAGGTCTTTCCAGCATCAAATGTTTCTACGACATTTTCTCCGTGGTGGCCAACAATAAGATGATCAGCATCTTTTGGGTCAATCAGTATATTTTCATAATTTGGCATGTGACCAAAATTATAGAGCCATCCTAAGAAAGTATCGGGGCTCCCACCCCCTTCATAATTACGGATGCCATCAATCAGGTTTCTCCATGTCGTTCCACCGTCCTTGCTTAAGAAAATGCCTCCAAATTTTCCAGAAAGCTCATCTTGTGGCGAAAGCTGGGCAAAAAACAAATTAGAAGAAGCGACAAGGATATCGTGATCTGACGGTGACATTGCGAGCCGATAAGTATATTTCAATTTTTCATCACCTAATGAATTGAAGTGTTTGCCTCCGTCAGTGCTTTTATACACTCCTCCTCCTAAAGCAGATGCATAGACTATCGCTGGGTCTTTTGGATGAAAAATAATAGAGTAGACTGCAAAATTTCCAATTCCTTGCGCTCTACTCCATCTTTCTCCACCATCAGGGGATTCCCAAAGTCCCTCACCGGAGGGTGTTTCGGCTGTTTCTGTCCCTATACCGACAAGTATATGGTTAAAATCTGTCGGGTCTATGGCAATTGATTTTATAATTGCATCTTTACTTCCTGGTTTTGCTTTTACCAAGAAAGAGCTTTCTTCTTTTGAAACAGTACCTACTACAAATTGTTCGCTTCCAAGATACACCCTGGAAAAATCATGAGGGTCAGGAACAAGAGTAATGACACTTAGATCAGTAGCTAAATTTTTGTAACCTTTACCTCCATTTTTTGACCAGTAAAAACCAAGCCGATCCCATGTACCAACATAAATCTCATTTTCATCATTTGGATTCACATGAACCTCTCTAGTAGCGATAGAAACTACCCCTTTATTGAACTCTTCAAATGTATTTCCATTATCTTTTGAGATATAGATGCCATTCCCGTTTGGGCCGACAAATATTTTATCCTCATAAGCAACTATTTCTCCAATCCAACCTGGAGGAAGCCCTTGCGATGCTCGCTCTGTAAATTTTTTCCCATCACTTGATATCCAGAGTTTTGGATCAGGATTCCATGTTGCTGCATAAAGATAATTTTCATCAGCACCGATGCCAGTAACTTCATCAAGCCCTTGAATCATCTCCCACCTCGAATCATCGAGAGTTCTTTGATAAAGCTTACCACCAAACCTAGAATTAAATTGAAGTTCTGCTCCAAGAAGATAAAGTTTATCTTTAAAATTTAAAAAACGAGCAGTCTTTAAATTATCAAGTCCTTGATTAGAGAAAGTCCATGAATCGCCCTTATCTTTTGAGATAAAAACTCCATCATCACGTGTAGCAAGATACATTGTTGAACCCCAAAAATAGAGATGATTAAAATCGTAATGCTTCTCAAAAGTATACTGTTTCTCCCAGTGTTCTCCCTGATCATGGGAGACTAAGAGCATACTAGTCTGGTCTGCAGTATGGCCTGGAACATAAATAGTTTTAGAATCAAGTGGATCGAGAGCTAAAGTATGTGAGTTAAAATTATCGAGGCCAATATCTCTTATCATTGCATCGCACATCCCACGCCAGCTCACTCCATCGTTTATAGTTTTGGCCACACAGGCAATCATTTCTGGAACGTAGGCGATGTTTGTATTGCTTGGATCAGTCACAATATCAAAGGCGCGGACTTCTGGAATGCCGTATCCAACTGCAATTTGTTTCCACGAATCATCCGATTGGAGTTCATAAATTCCGCCCGAATACAAAGACGCCCAAACGGTTCCTTGGTGAAGAATCATTCTAATTACTACTCCGCCAAGCGGTCCAGAAGTTTGTATCCAACCAGATAAATCTTCATCCGGCGGAAGATAGAATTCAAAATCATCTTTGTCTTCAACAACAGGTTCTAGATCTTCCGCTGTTTCCTGTTGGACATCTTCAGCAATGGGCTTGGGCACATTTTCTATAGGAACTTTTTGAAGAACGTAGACACTAATCAGAATAACCAGAAAAATAGCACAAATTGCCAGCGTCACTTTTTTTTTCATTATGAACTATTACTCTCACGATGTTTAATAACGTTTCTGAAAGCTAGACAATTTGTGGCGTTAGCTACTCGCGAGTCGACTTCTGATTATGTTGAACGTAGGCGATTAAGAGAAGTAGAAATTAAAGAAAATAGCTGGTTGTCAAAGATTGAAAGGTGTATATGCGCTGATTAGGCGAAGAGTCGCTCTATGTAGCCTATAATATCAGAGATAAAAAGACCGACTGCACCGATAACAAGAATACCGAGTGCAGAGACTTTTGAGACTGTTTTGAACTCTTCTGGACTTGGTTTTTTTAGTAAGTGCCAGACTCTTATTGATTGTATTACAAATGATCTTAGTTTTGCTGTGAGTTCCATACGAGCCTATGCGAAGGGAAGTATTTAAAGATTTGTTTATGTTTCTTCGACAAATTCAATGCCGAGTTCTTGTTCGAGAGCTCCTGGCTTTGACATACCAAGATCTTCAGAAATGCCGAGTATCTGCGAGCTCTTGACTCCTGTAACAATAAGAAGGATTTTGAGTGTTGTCTCCATGTCAGGAGAGATCTGTGCGCCGGAGATGATTTTTGCATCAGGGGCTATTTTACTACCGACAATCTCCATTACTCGTTTGTATTCATCGAGAGAGAGGTTTGTACCTCCGATGATGTTCACGAGAGCTCCTTTTGCTGCTGAGATATCAACATCGAGGAGAGGATTGTTGATGGCACGTTCTACTGCTTCGCGCGCGCGGTCGTTTGAATCTGATTCGCCGATACCTATCAGAGAAACACCTCCATTTTGCATAACTGATTTAACATCAGCAAAGTCGAGATTGACAAGCCCTGCTTTTGTGATCAATTCTGTTATTCCTTTTACCGAATTGGTGAGAATCTCGTCTGCTATCTTGAATGATGTGTGAATTGGCAAGTCTGGAGCAATCTCAAGGAGTTTATCATTTGGGATGACAATGAGTGTGTCTGCGACTGCTGCGAGACGTTCTAAGCCGTATTGTGCGTTTTCGATACGTTTTTGACCTTCTACTGTAAAGGGAAGCGTGACAACGCCAATGGTAAGTGCTCCTATCTTTTTTGCAATGTCTGCGATAACTGGAGAAGAGCCGGTACCGGTCCCGCCGCCTAGACCACAGGTAATAAAGACAAGATCAGCGTTCATAAGTTTCTTTTTTATTTCGTGTTCTGACTCACGTGCTGCTTGTTCACCCATTTTAGGGTTGCTTCCTGCGCCAAGACCGTGGGTGAGCTCGCGACCGATAAGCACTTTCGCATCTGCGTTTGTGTAAAGAAGGTCTTGTGCATCGGTATTAACTGCTATGATCTCACATCCCTTAATGCCTATTTCTTTCATACGGGAGACACAATTACCGCCGCCGCCCCCACATCCGACTACTTTCACACTTGTTCCTTGCTTATTTACAAGCTGCTCTAGTTCTTCGTCAATAGAACGTATTTCAGCCTCTTTTTCAGTATACGATAAGGGCATACTGGAGGCACGAAAAAGATGTTTATAAGTATTATTGTGAAGGAGGCTTTGTTGAAAATCTCTAATTGCTTTCGTAACCTTTTTATAGGAATAGTCTTCTTTAATTTTATGGATGTTGAGAGAAGAGAATTTCCCTTTCCTTGTGGTTTGGAAGATCGCTTAGCTGCGGTCGCTAATGCTATCAATACTGAACTGAAGAGTGCAGTCATGATTCATCTTGATGATGTTCTGTGTGAAGCGAGGGAGATAAGGACGAGGATTCGAGAGAGTGTTGGGGAAGGGTCGTATCTTCCTATTACTAAGACGTTTCAGAATTATTGTCATAACACTTTGGTCACGATAGGATGTGTTGTCGAAGAGAGTATTCGAAGAGAAACGGTCGAGAGTGTTTCTTTAGCGTATCGATTAAGTAAGGCTGGAGAGAGGTATGGAAGACCGATTGCTGCGTTGGCTTTAGAGTATGCTGCTGAGAAAGGAATGAGTTTATTTCAGGTTCTTGGTAGTACGCATTCGACTGGAGAGAGACGAGCACCTTTTAGTAGAATAAGGATTTTAGAGTATTTACATAAACATAGAAATGTAAGTAATCGAGAGGTTGATTTAGTGTGCGAGACTGGGTTGGGTGGCTCTACTATATTATCAGCTTTAAGAGACTTGAGTAAGATTGGTTTTGTAGAGTATGATTCTGCTGGTGAATGTTTAGGCGGGAAGGGTGTTATTGTATATCATTGGGTTCCGGGGAATAAGATCGAGGATGTTAGAATGGTTAAAACTTATAGAACTTTGACAAAAGAAGCAGCTCAATTGTTAAAAGATAGGGGATCTATAACTTCTACTGAAGCTGCACAATGTCTTAAAAAAAATAGTGGTCATTTCTCTAATATTTACTCTGGATTGGTTCTACAAGGATTTGCGAAACGTGAGAAAGGTTTTCTCGGAGCACAAAAACTGTCTGATGTTAGAATAAAAGAAGAGGCTAACGATTTCTTACAACTCCTAGGTCTAATGAAAGAGATTTTGTCAGATAGATTGTCTGAACAGAATAGACGGCAGATTTATGATGATTTTATTCATGGGGGAGATTATCAAGAGATTTTGCGTAGTGCACTTGCGTGTTATGTTAAGATTTCTCGTAATATACATTGTAAACCTCGTGATGACACGATTAATGAAATAGTTCGTTTATTAAAGAATAATCCAGGGATGAGACCTGATGAGATAATGAAGCGTTTAGGTTGTCAACGTACTAGTTATTTCTCTGAACTTGTGCGCAAAGGAACTTTACGGAAGAAACGAAATGGAAAGGAAGTGAAATACTATGTTGTGGAATGATAGTTCGGCAGAGATTTTCAACAACGCTTGTGAAGGATTTATTCTGGTTCCCTCAGTGGCGTATAGGATGCCTCAATTTTAAAGAAGACTCTATCAAGTGAAGCCCCCTATGCCAAGAGCATAGGGCATCTAGAAATTATCTAACCTTAGCTGATTTGTAAAAACAAATCTTTTCTATATTCTATACAGAATACAAAATGATATTTTATCTTGAAAACTTTATGAGCTAATTTGCATAGATCATTATTCATACTTAAATATGAGATTTATATCATTTTAATTGTTACCTACTGCTTTATCCCCAAGGCAAGACCTTGAGGTATTACGGAGAATAAATAATTATTGTTGCGTTTTTTCCTCAATATTCTTTTCTTCAAAGATGATCTCTTTATGGAGAAGATCTTTGAATTTTTCCTTGAAGAGGTTTATAAAAGGTCCAAGGTTTTTTTGGCCTCGAATGACAATATTGGCTTCGCGTATCTCAATTTCTGGAGTTATATGGAAAAAATAGTCGCAGAGTGATTCGATCTTTTCTTTTTCGTCTGTTACTTTTCTTACAATTGTAAATTTGTAGTAAAGGTCTTTCCCCGCTAGAGGATTATTAAAGTCAACGGTGACGCGTGCGCCTGAGACTACAAGGATTTTCACGAGATGATTATCAAGCGTAAGCATCATGCCTGGATGAGGATCTATTTTTTGTTCGATAAATGAGGCGAGTGGGATTATCTGAACGAGTTCTCGGCGACGCCTGCCAAAGCCCTCACGTGGAGGAATACTCACCTCATATTGTTTGTTGAGCTCTTTTTCTTCAAGAGCCTTGTCTAAGCCAGCGACAACCATGTTTTGACCGATAACGATGATTGTTTTATGCGGTTTTGCATCGGCATTTATCTTTGCGAGGTCGGAGGGTATATTTGAATCAAAGAGTTGGTTATTAGCATAACCGCTGTATTTTATTTCTACGAATTCGTTTTTTTTAGTTTTTTGTTCTGTCATTGGTATTTTTTAATGAACAGGCTAAAGATTTATAAACGTTTCTTGTGAAAGAGAGGTATGGTTTTACGTGTGATTGATGCGACTGATGCAAAACCTGGAACAATTATTCTTGTTGATAATGAACCAGTAAATGTGCGGTCGAATGATATTAGCAAGACTGGAAAGCACGGCGCGAGTAAATGTCGGATTGAGGCGATTGGAGTTTTTACCGGCAAGAAAAAAATTGTTGCTGTTCCTGGAGGCGAACGGTTTGATGTGCCGATGGTTGAGAAGCGGCGCGCACAGGTGTTGAGTGTTGGTGAACAAACTGCTTCTGTCATGGATCTCGAGAGCTATGAAACCATTGATCTGCCTTACATCGAGGGATTGAGGGGACAGATTGCAGTTGAGAAGAACATTGAGTATTGGGATATTGAGGGGAAAAAGATGATTATGAGGGTGTTATAAGATGGAAACAAAGATAGTAACTGCACAGAGAAGGTTGTTTTTGAATGTCTATGTATGCAAGAATTGTAATCAGAAGATTCGTACGCAAGCTGTTCGGATACTCGCGGGAAAGGTGAAGTGCCCGCGCTGTCAGGGTCATTCGTTTCGGCCGAAACGAAAGAAATGAGGTGATGTATGAGTTTCATATACTACGATCTAGCGCTCTTGGGAATGTTTGTCGTGTTCGTTATTCTCTTTTTGTATAGCCGCCGAGAAAATCTAAAGCGACAAGGTATTTTGTACCTCTACAAAACAAAGTTTGGGATACAATTTATTGATCGTTTCACAACGAGATTTGAGAAGGTGTTGCGTCCGTTGCAGTATGTTGTTATTGGTTCAGGGATTATTTTGATGATTAGTATCGTGTGGTTGATTGGACGGACAACGTATATTTACATGGTTTCTCCTATTGCAGAATATATTCGTGCACCACCGATTGCACCATTGATACCCTATTTTCCAAAATTGTTTGGACTTGAGTCTTTTTTTCCTCCTTTATATTTTACCTACTTTATTCTCGCAATAGCTGTTGTTGCGCTATCGCATGAATTTAGCCATGGTATCTTTGCGCGCTTGCATAGATTTAAGATCCACTCAACAGGACTTGCGTTTTTAGGTCCGATTTTAGGAGCGTTTGTTGAGCCAGATGAAAAACAGATGGCAAAGGCAAAGAAATTTCCACAGATGGCTGTGTTAGCTGCGGGAACCTTTGCGAATATGCTCATGGTATTGATTTTTGGATTAGTGTTGTGGTTGTTTTTTACTGGCTTGTTTGTCCCTGCTGGCATAAAGTTTAATAGTTATGCGGTGACTGAGATTCCCCTTGCGTCTATTGAAATGAATGAAAATACGACTGTTGCGGACCGATTTGTCTTAGTGTCTGTTGATAATAAAAACTTTTTTGTTGAGCGAGAGGCATTACAAAAAGCAAGGGAGAATAATATTCGTTCTTTACTTGCGTATGATGATTCCCCTGCGTTTCGGAATCAGCTACGAGGGGCTATTACCTCTATTGATGGAACAACAATAACAAGTATTGAACAATTACGAGAGATTCTTGCATCGCACAAACCAGGAGATACGCTCCGTGTCGAGAGTGCGATCTTAGAATTAGGACATGATAAGATTAAGGAACAGCGTTCATATTCGCTTACCCTTGCTGAACGCGAGGGGAGGGCGTTTCTTGGTATTGGATTTATACCTATCCAGGCGCGCGGTATAATCGGATTCTTTTATGCAAAGGTTATTGTTCCGATTCGAAATCCATATGTTTATTATAAATCAGTAATTGGCGATATTGGTTTGTTTGTGTATTACCTGCTGTGGTGGATTGTTGTTATTAATCTTCTTGTTGCACTGTTTAATATGCTACCGGTGAGTGTATTAGATGGTGGGAGATTCTTCTACTTAACTGTCTGGGGCATTACTGGTAGCGAGAAGATTGGCAGGGGCGCGTATAAGTTTACTACTGCATCTATATTAGCAATTGTTTTGTTGTTGATGGTGCGGTGGGTCATTGCACTATTTTAGAAAACAACTGGTAAGACAATGTAAGAGAGAAAAAGGTTTAAATTCTTTTAATTCTATAAGATTGTATGGGAGAAGCACCTTATAATGACCCAAGGGCTGTTGGAAAGTGTGAATGGAGAGACATACGATTGATTCTTCCAAATGGGCATCAGGTCGTTATTCGCTATTATCCTTCACGACTAGATGATGTGCTTCTGTTTCTTATGGGACCGAACGGAGCGAGATTGAGCGAATATGGATTTACGCGAAACGACGCTCGCGTTTTGTATGATGTGATTTCTGAACGCACAGACGATTCTAGGTAAGAAATTCTACGCCATTTTTAGTATAGGCAACAAGCCTGATGCCGACAGGAATTGCGAGGAGTGCTCCGATGAGTGCCATATGTTCCTTTCCTGATCCTGAAACAAGAGAAAGGGTGACTTCAAATTCTTTGCTGAGCTCTTTTTTTAGTTTTTCGTGAAGTTCGTTTTTTATTTCGATAAGAGATTTTGTCGAGTCGATCTCAATAAGAGAACACCTTTCTGTTAGGGGAAATGGTTCAGCGTATTTGTTTTTTATGAGGATTATTTTTTCGTAGCCTACGAGTCTTTTCATGAGCGCTGATATCTGTCCCCAGTTTTCCTTATCAGTGCCAAGGAAGGCGACGAATTCCATGCCGTGAGAAGAAACACTAGATTTATAATCGTTGTGTTCTTTTTGGATAGATGGCGAAGGATCTGCCGTTGGGTGAGATAACCCTCCGGAAGTATGAAAAACCGTACGCGTCTTCGCAGCGCGAGTTGATGAAAAAGGTCTGTTTAAGTCTTGGATTATTGCAGCCAGGAGATTCGCGTGATATTATTGTTGATATGTTGCTTGTGTTGGAGAACGCACGAAGGAATAAACACTGGTTATCATCGTTCGAGATTCGTGATAAAGTTGAAATAATGAGGAAAGAACACTCGCTTGAGAGTAAGGGGCTTGCCGAATCTAATATACGGCGACAGTTAAAACGATTGAGAGATGCGCTCTTGGTAGATAAGCAGGAAAATAAGTACCGGGTTTCTGAGTTTGCGTCTCTCTCCGAGCTTTTTGAGTTAAAGATAGAGAAGTTTTTAATACCGCAAACAATAGAGCGGATTAAGGAGTATCTGATGAAGTTTGAGTCGGTTTAATGACTGGCGTTTTACTATAACGAGAGACCAAAATAATTCCCTATTCTATTTTGTTCTCTCGAATACAGCAACAGACCATATTGAGAAATTACCAAAGTCTGTTGCTGTACTACAACGATTTCGAATATTTATTCAATAGTAAATATCTTGTAACCAGCAACACCCAAATTATAAATTTCTGTATTTCCTATTTTTTTCATCCCTCTCCCTTCGTGTATGTGTCCACAAAACACATAATCTGGACTCGTTCTTTCAATATACTCTCTAATAGCTTTACTACCTGCATGTTTGCCTTGCCAGTGCTTAGGAACAAATCTAGCAGTTACTTTATCTAGCATTCCATACGGTGGCTGATGACATACCAAAATGTCCACCTCTCCGAACTTTTTCAAAACACTCTTGGCCTTATCAGTTTCTTTTTTTGCCTCTTTTTGGTATTCTTTTAGTTTGAAATCCCTTACCCAATTTGTGTCTAAAAAATATTGAAGTCCCCCAATTCTTACTCCGTTGAAGTTAACAAGACGATTATTAATAATTCTAACATTCTCTATTCTCTTTAGATCATCTGTCAAAAATGGAAGAGGGAAACCTATCTCTTTAGATAATTTTTTAGTCTCGGCATTTGAGTTCTCAATGTTTCCATAAATAGTATAAACCGAAGCAAACCTAGCAAGATACTTTACAACTTTCATGGAGGAGGTATATGCTTCCATGAAAGCCTGTTCTCTTTGTCTTGGAGAAAATTCTCTTTGGGGTAAACCTTGCTTTTGTCTTTTAAGATTCTCAAAAGCCATCTTACGCATTAAATTAGCACTGCCTAAATCTCCTGTAAGAAGAATAAGATCGGTGCCTTTTAGAGGAATAGTTTTAACTTTTTCAAAACTCCCATGTGGGTCGCCAATTGCAAGAACTTTCATTTTTAACGTAACATTCCTTTCCTTAAAAAGCTACCTTAAATGCTTTTAAGATCCGGCTCAACTGCTAGTGATGGCAGAGGGACGTGTCTTAAATCTTGGGAGATTATCATGCTCATTACTAATGAGCACTTATCTATAAATGTTTTTCATTGTCAATTAGTATAAATGATTTATCGGATTTGCCATTGCACTCTAACAAAACAGGAAATAGACGGTTTACAAACTATCAAAGAATTGCAATATTATCCTATTCCAGAGGAGCAAACAGTCTATAGGCTATTTTATCTTCGAATTTAAGGAGTCAAAATGGATTTCTTGGTTGGGATTAAAAAAGATACCAAAGAAAAGCACGTTGCACGACTGGTTAAAATTCCGGACAGAGCCTGCAGAGTAAATTTTATAAAGGGTCACAACGAGGTTAGAGGACTACTTCTTTAACATAAAGGGGTAGCGGAGCTTACATGCTATTTATTTTGAAGGTAACAACGAATAAAGAAGATAAGGCGATTGAAATGATTAGCGACCGCGTTCAAAAAAAGAGTCTGAATGTCTATGCATTGGCACGGCCTCATGGGTTAAGAGGGTATCTGATTATGGAGGCGAGCGAGCGCCAGAGTGCTGAAGAAGCGTCGTTTAACCTGCCGTATGTAAAAGGGATTATTGGACAGACAGTGACATATGACGAGATCAAGAATATGCTTGAACCGAAGGTTGAGGAGATGAACATTGAAATCGGTGATGTTGTTGAGATGATTGGACAGATGTTTAAAGGAGAGCAAGCAAAGGTAACGCGGGTTGATAAACAAAGAGGGGTGGTTGTTGTCTCTCTCCTCGGTGCATCAGTTCCAATACCTGTAACCATAAAGATGGATAATGTGAAGGTTATACGGCGTGAGAAAACTGAGGAGAGCGAGAAAGAAAAAGAGACAGCTATCGTGGAGGAAGAACTATGAAGGTAAAATTAATTGTTGAGGGTGGGAAGATGCAGCCAGGACCAACTGTAGCACAGCAGCTTGGCCCTATGGGGATTAATCTCGGGAAGGTTATTGCAGATGTGAATAAGGCAACTGAAGGATTTAAGGGAATGAATGTGCCTGTTGAGATTGATGTTGATGGAAAGGAGAAAACCTATACCATACAAGTATTTTCGCCCTCGGTTGCAGAGTTAATTAAGAAAGAGTTAGGATTGGAGAAAGGATCAGGGATGCCGCAAGCAATAAAGGTCGGGAATATCTCGTTTGAGCGTGTTGTGGGTATTGCAAAAACAAAGATGCCTGACTTGTTGGCACGAGATTTAAGAGCTGCTGTTCGACTCGTCGTGGGAACATGTCTCTCAATAGGGGTGTTGATTGATAGTAAAGAGCCGAAAGAGATTGAGATTGAGATAACGAAAGGAATTTATGATAAAGAGATACAAAATGAGGTAACTGAAGCAACTACCGAGAAAAAAAATAAATTAGAAGCGTATTTTGCAGAAGTAAATGCGCGGCAGGAGAAAGTTGCGAAGGCTGCCGAAGAGGCAAAGGCAGCAGCAGAGGCTGCGGCCGCGGCAGCAACGGTAACAGGAACTGGAGCTCCGGGAGCTGGTTCTGTACCTGGCGCGGTGGGAGCTGCGACGACAACAAGCGGGACAGGAGCTGCTGGAGCGGTGGCAAAGCCTGAGGCAAAAGGAAAGGAAGCTGAAACAAAAGTCAGGGATAAGAAGCGGTGATTATGCTACGGAAAATCAGCTGGCGGACATTGTAGAGTTAAAGGGAGTTTGGGAAAAGAATTTAAGGGCTGATTAGACTATCTAAAATTTTATCTTTGCTTTGTTTAGAATCATATCTAATTTTTTGTCCATTTGTGTTGTTCTCTCATCAATTCTTGGGACTTCCTCCTTTAATTTTCCAACGTCATCCCTTAATGGTTTTAGATATTCTTTTTTCAAATAATCATTGTAAAAAGATATAGATTATAAATTGAGTCTCTTGTTCTTCTATTTATTTTAACGAAGAATACAAAAATAGCACTAATTAGGAATATTAAAAAGAATACCCAAAAAAATGCAAAATAAACTCCCATAATATTCATGACCTCTTTGGATATATAAAGAATATTGTTACTTAAAGCGAGAGACCAAAATAATTCCCCCATTCTATTTTGTTCTCTCGAATATAGCAACAGACAGTATTGAGGAATTAGTAAAGTCTATTGCTATAAAAGCATTTTTCATTTTCAGCACCCGTTTGCTTTATAATGTACGCGTGCCGGAAGATTTAAAAGGGAGTGTTTTGTTGGGATACAAATCATTAACTACATCCCAAGGCTATAGATTTCTAGGAGTCTGGGCGTATGTAGGAGATTGAGATGAATGTACACGACGCGTTGAAAGAATTGAGAAAGGAAGATAAGCGGAAGTTTGACCAAAGTGTTGACTTAGTTATCAATCTTCGTGGTATTGATTTGAAACGTGAGAGTATTAATACCATTGTAAATCTGCCACATGTTGTTAAAGAGAAAAAAGTTTGTGGATTTTTTATGAAGAATTCAGGGTTAGTTGACTCAATACCAGAGCCTGAGTTTCAAAAGTATAAAGATAAGAAAGCGTTAAAGAAGTTAGCAAAGGAGTATGATTACTTTATCGCTGCTGCGTCACTTATGCCAAAGGTTGCTACGATTTTTGGTAAGGTGCTTGGTCCTATGGGGAAGATGCCATCGCCACAGCTCGGGATCTTAATGGATGAAAAGGATGAGGCAGTGGCAGAGACGTTGGAGAAGATTAATCATTCTTTAAAGATTCGTGTAAAAGAGGCGAGTGTTAAGATGAGTGTTGGGAAAGAGAGTATGGGTGATGGGATTTTAGAGCAGAATATTGTTGCGGTGTACCACTCGATTGTGAATGCCTTACCAAAGAAGATTGAGAATATACGATCAGTTATGATTAAGTTTAGCATGACAAAGGCGATAAAGGTGGGGGTTGTGTAAGATGGCTAAGGAGAAAGAGAAAAAAGGCATCGGAGGAAGTGTTTCGGAAGAGAAAAAGAGATATGTGGGGTTGTTACAAGAGATGTTTACAAAGAACAAGAGTGTGTTGATTGCGTCGTCAAAAGGATTGCCATCTTCACAATTTCAAGAGATTAAAAAGAAGTTTAGGGGAAAGGCAGCGTTTGTTGTTGCGAAAAAGACGTCGGTATTACGGGCGTTGAGTGGTGTGCAGAAAGGTGCGTTGCAGAATTTGAAAAATTATATACAAGCAGATAATGTTTTAATCTTCTCTGATATTGATGTGTTTGAGTTGTCGGGGATGTTGGTCGAGAGTCAGAGTCCAACAAAGGCGAGGATAGGAGACATTGCACCAGAGGATATTGTTATTGAGCCTGGACCAACTGATTTATTGCCGGGTCCTGCGATTTCTGAGTTGTCAGGTGTTGGATTAAAAGTTGCTGTTGAGGGAGGGAAGTTATCTATTAAAAAAGGCGCGACTGTTGTAAAAAGAGGCGAGCCAATTCAGGAAAAAGTGGTTAATGTACTTGGAAAGTTGAATATTCTGCCAATGAAGGTTGGTTTTATTCCTCTTGCAGCGTATGATGGCCTGAATGATGTTGTGTACGAGAATATAAAGATTGATAGAAAAGCTGCGCTCGAGGAATTGCGGCAGGTAATTAGAAATGCGTTTGGATTCGCAGTCCATATTAGTTATACAACAAAGGAAACGATTTCGTTCATACTTGGAAAAGCACGACGAGAAGAAATGGTGATTGAGAAGATTATTGCACAGCGTGGCGAAGGAGGGAGGGTATGACACTGAGCGAAGAGTTTCTGAGAGAACTTGTAGAATTTGATGGGGTGTATAGGGCCTTGATAATGAATAGTAATTTTGGAGAGGCTCGTAGGATTAATGATGCTCTCTATGAATTTGTTTGGAGGGAATATGGAAGATTACGTCATGGGATACGTAGGCAGAGAAGGAAAGGGAACGCAGAAAGGACTCGAGAAGATATTAATTTCTTAGTAGAGAAACTTTTTGGTTATGCTACGCGAGGGTATGACTTAGTGTGGTGTTGTGATATTAATAGAGATAAGGAGGAAAACACATAATGGAGTACATCTATGGGGCTTTGCTGTTGCATAAACTTGGACAGTCAGTCAATGAAACGAACTTAAAGAAGGTAGTTGCTGCGACAGGCGCTGTGGTTGATGAGGCGAAGGTGAAGACGCTGATTGCGAGTTTGAACGGCGTTGACATTGCTGCTGAATTGGCGAATGCGAGTACGATTGCTGTTGCGCCTCAAGCAAGTGGAGTTGGTGGAGCAGCAGAGAAGAAGGAAGAGAGCAAGGAAGAAGAGAAACCAAGTGAAAGTGCTGCTGGTTTGAGCGCGCTCTTTGGATAGGTTTTTATATCCTGAGATTCAGCTTTAAAGTATGGCAGTACGTGTTCAGGTCTCAAAGAACAGGATTCTCGAGCAAGTGATAATAGAGAATGATACATGTTGGGTAGGAAGAGATGAAGTTCTTTTGCATCGTCTTACAAATCCTATTCAATGTAGTTTTGCTGAGAGAAGTGGAGAAGATGCTGGGAGTGATGGAGAAGATTCTTGTCTCTCTCCTCAGCTAGCAATGAGGTATGCGATTGTTAATTTTTTAAAAGAAAGGCGTCATAAGCCGGGCTATTCAAATAGATTTAATGGATTTATCATGCATGATCTCCATCGTGTAGATATCCGGGAAGGAGAATGCGCAAACAATGATTATATTCAAATCAGGGAGCAGTATAGTGTGACATTCCAGCTTTGTAAGTATGCTCCCATGAAGCGCTAATCTGCGAACCTTTGTGAACTACCATAACCTAAAATATTCATGTTAAGGTTATGGCTTCTTGCTTCATAGACAACTGCTTTCCCGAAGGAAAGTCTGACATCGTCTCCACAAAGGCAAGTCCCTTGCCTAAAATATTTATTCTGCTGTTTTTTTTCTTTATTTACCTCTCCATTGCAAAGCTTTTGCTTATGCAAAAGCTTTTAATTGGCTTCTTCTAAGCTTTTATATGACCTCAAAAACTAAAATCCGACAGCCGATTGTCTCTCTAGTCGGACATGTCGACCATGGTAAAACCTCTCTCCTTGACCAATTTCGTGGCTCCTCGATCCAGGAAGCTGAAGCAGGCGGGATTACACAAAAAATATCCTTCACAAAATATCCTCGCGAACAAATACAAAAAACCTGTCCCACGATAGAAAAGCAAAAGATAAACCTCGAAATACCAGGCTTTCTCTTCATCGACACCCCAGGACATGCGGCATTCATAAATCTGAGAAAGCTCGGCGGTACGCTTGCTGATCTTGCAATTCTCGTTATCAGCATCAAGGAAGGTATAAAACCTCAAACAGCTGAAGTTGTACAGATACTCAAAACACACAAAACGCCCTTTCTCATCGCACTCAATAAAATCGATACGATATCTGGCTGGAAAACACAGAGAGAAAAAACACTGAAAGAATCACTCGAGTCTCAAGCAATCAATGCTACACAGGAGTTCCAACAAGCGCTCCTCACGTTTCAGGGATCATTGGCAGAACACGGATTTGAGTCTGATATCTACTACGACATAACTGACTTTACAAAAAAAATAGCTATTGTTCCTTGCTCTGCTCGTACTGGTGAGGGAATTCCAGAGCTTCTCTTTGTCCTCTGTGGACTCTGTCAAAAATTCCTCAAGAAAAGACTTGAGTTTTCAGAAGTGGCAAAAGGAGTTATCTTAGAAATAAAAAAAGAGAAAAATTTAGAGTATGTGGAAGCAATCATTTACAATGGTATTATTGATGAATCTGACGAAATAGTGGTCGCAACACTCTCTGGTGAACCGATCGTAACAAAAATCCGTGCACTTGAGGAAATAGAACCGCTCGCACAAAAATACAAACCTACAAAAAGTGCACACGCAGCAACAGGAGTGAGGATGCATCTTACAAATAAAGAGAACATTCAAGCAGGCATGCCTTTCGAAGAGGTAAAAGAAAATCTCGAACAGGTAAAACAAGAAATCAAAAAAGAGATTACACAAGCCATACAACTTGACAAACAAGGGATTATTATAAAAGCAGATTCTCTCGGCAGCCTCGAAGCACTCATCACACTCCTAAAACAAGAAAACATAAACGTCCTTCGCGCATCAATCGGTCCGATCAACAAAACAGATGTCGTTGTCGCAAAAGCGAATCTTGAGATAAATCCCCTCGATGCAATCATCATTGGTTTTAATGTCATCTTAGAACAAGATCTTCCAGTAGCAAATATAAAGATTCTAACAAACGATGTTATCTACAAGCTCATCGAAGACTTCAAAGAATGGAAAAAACAAAAACAAGAAGAAATAGAGAGAACTCGTCTCCTATCACTTGCAACAATCTGCAAACTAGAAATCCTCCATACGCATGTGTTCAGAAACCTCAATCCTGCAATCTTTGGCGTTAGAATTCTCGCTGGCACCCTTCGACAAGGGCTCGAATTAATCGATGAGAACAATGAAAAGATAGCGCGTGTAAAGTCAATCCAACATGAAAAAGAATCTATCAAAGAAGCAAAGGAAGGTCATGAAGTAGCGATCGCACTTCCTGGCATAAACTTTGAACGTCGACTGCACGAAGCACGATATCTCTACTCAAATATCTCAGCGTTAGACATAAAAAACTTCAAGAAAAATAAAGATCTCCTCACTTCAGCTGAGCTAAAAACCCTCAATGAAATCGAGCAGATTAAACGTACGAAAACAGCCGCCTCTGTACATACTCGGGCTAGTTCATAATGTGATTCCCTTTGAAGAAATACGTTTCCTGTATGCAAAAAAGAAAGAAGAGATACAGCAGCGTCTCACTGAGTTTAAAAATCTCCCAGAAAACCTTTACATCGGAGAATTTATGTTTTGTATGCTTACCCCGCAGAGCAATGGGCAACGCTGCTGGGAAGCAGTTACCCTCCTTCAACAGCAGAAAAAACTCACGCTTCCGATAGTAAAAGATATTCTTAGAAAAAAAACACGCTTCCACAATAAAAAAACACGCTATCTCCTCGAAGGAATAAAGAACTGGCAAATAGTAAAGAAATTCCTCTCACAGCAAAACACAAAAGAGCTCAGAGATTATCTTGCTGTACAGGTGAAAGGCTTCGGCATGAAAGAGGCATCTCACTTTCTGAGAAACATCGGAAAATCAAAAAACGAAATAGCAATCCTTGATCGTCATATCCTCAAAAACCTTAATGTAAACAACATTATTACCGATGATAGAATAAAAACTAGAACACACTATCTTGCTGTCGAGGGAAAATACCTCGCGTTCGCGAACGTACTGAACATTCCTCCTGATGAGCTCGATCTCCTTTGGTGGAGCAAAGAGAATGGGGAGATCTTCAAGTAAAGGCTATTTTCCTTGGTGGAGAATAACCTGGTGAGCAGGAGCAAGTAACACGCGCCGTCCGTATTTAAACACATTCTCGGACAATGAACTTTTTTCGCCATAGGGATGTATGAGGGTGCTGGAGGTACAAACACACGGATAGTCGGTATTGTCATGGGAGAGGCGAACGAGCGACGTTGTCGGCTCCTGAAAGATGTACGAGTAACTTTTGCGCTCCTCTTTTGTAAGCGGTGTGAGCAATCCTCTACCCCTCAGACGTTTAATCTCTTCAGAGGTGTGTAAAATATTATCATCTCCGCTGAGAACATACTTCACTGCATCTCTCACAATATCAGCAAGATGTTCGGCGTGAGAAACAGTATACACAAGATACTTTCCAGGCGAAGAATCATGCTCGCTTACTGGCTGAAAACCCTGGAAATGCTTCACATCCTGAAATAGTAGGTAGACAAGATCGCCATCTACACGGATCAGATTTGATGGATTATTAAGAAAGCTTCCAGAATCTAATACATGGTGCCACCATGAATAAAGTGACTTGAGTGCATCAGAGGTTTCTACCCGAGGGTGTTTTTTCATAGAAACCTTGAGAAAAACACCTTAAAAATCATTATTATACTCGACTATATACCGTACGATAAAACCGACATCTTTAAATTAAAGACGATTCTTAAGAGTACATGAAGCGAGTAGTAATAAGCCTTGGCGGTTCGATAATTATTCCTGACAAAGTGAATATAAATTTCCTTGAAAAATTCAGATTTCTCCTGCAAAAACAGAGCAAATCACGAAGATTTGTTGTTGTATGTGGCGGAGGTTCTGTGGCGCGCACCTATATTACCGCATTAGAAGCAGAAGGCGAATCAAGAAAAGAACGCGCTCTCGCAGGCATGCGGGTAACACGGATGAATGCACTCCTTGTTATGCAGTTCTTCGGAAAAGAAGCAAATGACATACTCCCAAGAACAATGAAAGAGGTTAGAGATTACCTCCGAAAAAATAATATAGTCCTCTGTGGGGCGTTGCGTTATGAAAAGAACGCGACGTCAGATACGACTGCTGCAAGACTAGCGCATTATTTCAATGCAGAATTCATTAACATGACAAACGTACTCGGTCTTTACACTGATAATCCAAAGAAAAATAAGAATGCAACACTCATAAAAAAGATATCGTGGGGTGAATTTGCAGTTATGGCATCAAAGATACACTACAAACCAGGACAACATTTTATTCTTGACACAAACGCAGCTGAAACAATAAAAAGATACAGAATAAAATCGTATATTATTGGTCCAAACCTTGACAATCTTGAAAAACTTCTTGAGGGGAAGCGTTTTAAAGGAACAACAATCTCATAAGGGCATGGAAATCGTAAAAGCAAAAGATGACGCTTTTAATAGAAAAATACTCGAACACAAAAAGAATATTGTTCTCCTCTCGCCAGAAATCGGAATCGAAAGAAACGATAAACTAAAACAGCTCGACTCAGGATTAAATCATGTCCTTGCACGAATAGCAACAAAGAATAATAATAGGATAGGTATCGATGTGCGGGAGATACGAAATATGAAGAAAAAAGAAAAGGCGGAACAGCTCGCAAGAATACGTCAGAATATAAAGATCTGTAGAAAAGAAAAAACGAAATTTCTTTGTTATTCTGTTACTAACAAAGGAAATGCTCGGAGCCTCCTCCTGACCTTGGGAGCATCAACGGAGCAAACGGTACACGTCATGTAAGAGCAATCTTTATAACTCTATCATCCCTCACCGGGTTATGCAAGACATCAATGACATTATAGAGAGACTTTCACCTCTCGAAATAAAGATAATTCCCTACCTTAGAGAATCACTCGAGAATATCAAGGAGAAAACCGGGCTTGATCAAACTGCTGTTGTACGGGCACTTACATTTCTTGAGAATAAAGGCATCGTGAAACTGCAAGCCTTGAAAAATAGGATAATTATCCTCGGTACAAATGGTGTATACTACAAAAAGAATCATCTTCCTGAAAGAAGGTTACTCATGTTCTTGGAAGAAAATAATAACTGCTCATTCGATCAGGTACAGCAAGGTGCAAAATTAACAGACAACGAGTTTAAAGTCTCTCTTGGTGTCCTCAAAAGGAAAGCAATCCTATCGATTAAAAATGGGAAAATCTCACTCAATGCGCCAAGGGAAGAACTTGCAAAAAAGATGCATGAAGAGATCTTTATCGAAAAACTTCCTCTCGAAGAACGTGCGCTCTCGTCTGATCAGGGAGCTGTATACGAGGCACTCAAAAAGAGAAAAGATATTATTGAGGTACAAGAACAGACTACCATAAATTTCGAACTTAGTGATCTCGGCAAACATCTTGCGGGAAAGGAAATAAAATCAAATCTCCTTGAAGAAGTGACGCCTGCGATAATAAAAACATGGTCAAAGAATAAGAGATTTAGGGAATATGATATCTACTCTGATGTGCCAAAGATCGCAGGCGGAAGACGACATTTTGTCAATCAAGCGATTCAACGTGCACGTAGGATCTGGCTTGATCTCGGTTTCAAAGAAATGACCGGACCGCTTATTGATACCTCTTTCTGGGTGTTTGATGCTCTTTTTACCCCCCAAGATCATCCATCGCGAGAAATGCAAGATACGTTCTTTATAAAAAATACTCGAAGTAAACTTCCTGAAAAGGCACTTGTTAACAATGTACAACAAGCACACACAAAGGGTGTTGATAACAGTAAGGGGTGGAATAGTCATTGGGATGAAAAAGAAGCAGCGAAGTGTGTCCTCCGGACGCACACAACATCAC
Organism: Candidatus Woesearchaeota archaeon; assembly: GCA_964494915.1. Lineage (GTDB taxonomy): Archaea > Nanobdellota > Nanobdellia > Pacearchaeales > GW2011-AR1 > UBA73. The sequence goes on along the minus strand of CAZBTP010000022.1, from coordinate 1,013 downwards.
TCTCGGCACGTACACTCGCTTCTCGTCATAATGAGAAACTTCGAGGAAAATATTTCGCAATCGGCAAAGTCTTCAGAAATGAAACAATTGATTGGAACCATGGATTCGAGTTCTACCAAACAGAGGGAATAGTCATTGATGAAAATGCGAACTTGAGACATCTCCTTGGCTATCTAAATGAGTTCTACAAAAAAATTGGCTACACGACCATCCGTTTCAGACCAAGCTTCTTTGCATATACAGAGCCTTCTGTCGAAATCGAAGCGTTCCATCACGAAAAGAAAAGATGGATCGAGCTTGGAGGTGCAGGCATCTTTCGCCCTGAAGTCGTACTACCACTCATGGGAGAAAAGATCCCTGTTCTGGCGTGGGGACAGGGCTTTGATCGCATCATTATGGAACGCTATGCTATACAAGACCTTAGAGAAATGTACGAAAATGATATCGAAAAGCTTAGAAATATACATGTAAGAGAGAGATAATGGCAGTTGTAACATGGTCAAGAAAAGAATTTGAAAGACAGCTCGAGGGAATACCAGATCTCTATGAGAAGATACACCTCTTTGGAACACCCGTAGAATCGCTCACGAATGCTGAGCTTCAAATCGAAGTATTTCAAAACCGCCCTGATCTCCTCAGTATGCACGGCTTCCTCCGTTCATTTAAGGCATTTATTGGAAGAGAAATGGGTGTTAGGAAATACATCGTAAAAAAACCAAGAGAGAATGAAGTAGTAAAAATTGATCCTTCTGTGGGAGATGTCCGCCCGTTTACTGCGTGCGCAATCGTACGGGGTCTTTCCCTTACTGATGAAAAAATCTGCGATATCATCGCCATCCAAGAAAAACTCCATGCAACACTTGGGAGAAATAGGAAGAGATTTGCAATTGGTGTCTATCCTCTCGAAAAAATAACCTTCCCGATCGTGTACGAAGCGCGTACTCCTGAGAAGATTGTTTTCGTACCACTTGATTCAGATCATGAGATGAATGCAATCCAGATTCTCCAGAAAC
>CAZBTP010000021.1:0-23182 GCA_964494915.1 Candidatus Woesearchaeota archaeon | reverse complement strand
AGTTAATTGAGACTAACAATAGAGCAGTCAGACTGCTCTATTCGGAGATACTGGCAACACCCAAAGCCTTAAATACACAAGAATATTAAAGAAAAACGTATTCTAATGAATATGAACACTAACCAAACAATTATAGAGGAGATTGCTGAGAAAACACTGAAGTCAAATACAAGTATTCTCGGCATCGTCTGTAGAGACGGAATAGTTATGGCCGGAGATCGCCGAGTAACCGCGGGGGGGAGGATAGTCATGAAGAAGGACGAGCAAAAAGTACAGCAGATAAATGATTACCTTGTCTCATCCTGGACTGGTGGCGCAGCCGATGCATTCCTCTCAGCAAAGATCATTGCCGCAGAGCTCCGTTTGAAAGAGCTCAGAACAAAATCAAGACCTGCAACGAGAGAAGCAGCGCACTTTATAGGAACGATGCTTTATCGTAACATCCGCATTCCTTCAATGGTCCCATATATTGTGGGCATCCTCGTTGGAGGGTTAAACGAAGACGGTTCTTATGAACTCTACTCAATCGAACCTGCAGGAGGCGTGTCAAAAGTCGAGGACTTCGATGCAAACTTTTCCTCAGGGATGCCCTACATCCTCGGTCTTCTCGAGCGCCAATACCGAAAAGACGTCTCAGTGAAAGAGGCAATCGAACTATCGAAAGAAGCAATAAAAGCCGCAATCGAGCGAGATCCCGGTTCAGGAAACGGCATTGACGTCTTTACGATAACGAAAGAAGGGATCAAACACGCAGTCGCAGAAAAGGTTCTCCCACAATACAGATAGAGATTTATAACAGAAGATCATGGCAGATATCTTAAAAACAATAAAAGAAGAGTTACCATCAAGTAGGATTACCGACGCACTCTTCGAAGGAGCGAATATAGTGCTCTACACCGACGACAAAGAATTTTTTAGATCAAGTGAGGAAAAGATCAGGGGCGTTGTTAATAAGATAAAAAAACGCGTAGAACTCAGAGCAGATAAGAGTATACTCGTATCCGAAGAAGAAACAGAAAAGACGATTCGCGCCCTTGTTCCACCAGAGGCAGAGATCACAAGTATCATCTTTGATATACAGCGGAGCATTGTCCTCATCGAGGCAAAAAAACCAGGTCTTGCTATCGGAAAACAAGCGTCAGTTCTTGGAGATATAAAACACACAACGCTTTGGTTGCCATTGGTCCAACGCAGTCCAGCGATACCTTCAAAGATTACCGAGAAGATACGCTCAGTACTCTACGCAAATAACACCTACCGAAGAAAATTCCTCAATGATATCGGTAAAAAGATCTACACCGACTGGAGCCCAGAGAAAAAAGATATCTGGGTAAGACTCACGGTCCTTGGGAGCGGGAGGCAAGTCGGTCGCTCCTGTTTTCTCCTCCATACCCCAAATTCGAAAGTACTCCTTGACTGCGGCATCAACCCAGCAATTGGAGAAGGCCCCGAAAGATTCCCTTACCTTAATGTTAGTGAAATCGGAGACCTTCAATCCATCGATGCCATTATCCTCAGTCATGCCCACATCGATCACTGCGGTCTTATCCCCTATCTCTTTAAGATGGGCTACCGCGGCCCGATCTATATGACGGCGCCAACGCGAGACATTGCCGCACTCTTACAACTAGATCTGATCGGTGTCGCATACAAGAAAGCAGAATTTCCTCTCTACAAGGCAGACGACATTAAAGAAATGGTTCGTCATTCGATTACGCTCGAATACAACGAAGTTACTGACATAGCTCCTGACATGAGGATAACTTTTTACAATGCAGGGCATGTCCTCGGTTCGGCACAAGTCCACATCAACATTGGAAACGGACTTCACAATTTTGTGTATAGCGCCGACACGAAATATGCAAAAAGTCGCCTCCTTGATCAAGCAATAAACCGCTTTCCGCGGGTAGAAACCGTCCAACTAGAAGCAACCTATGGTGCGAAGCAAGACGTTCTCCCTCCGAGAAAGGAAACAGAAACACGATTTATCGAGATGGTAAAAGAAACAATCGAGAAAAAAGGAAAAGTCCTCCTCCCAGAACTCGGACTTGGCCACGCACAAGAAACCATGCTCCGAGTTGAAGAAGCAATACGAACAGGCGAACTTCCAAGGATCCCTGTCTATATCGATGGGATGATCTGGGACATTAATGCAATCCACACAGTCTACCCAGACTTCTTGAGCACGAGCGTCCGTAGCCAAGTCTTTCAAGATAACAATCCGTTTATGTCAGATATCTTCAAGAGAATTGGTAGCCCTACAGAGCGCAAAGAAGTCATCGAGGGAGGATCCTGCATCATCATAGCAACATCAGGAATGCTTGTTGGCGGTGCATCAGTCGAATACCTCAGAAATCTCGCCGACAATCCAAACAATCTCATCGCTTTCAGCTGCTACCAAGCGATTGGTTCTCTCGGAAGACAAATTCAAGAAGGCACAAAAGAAGTAGCACTGGGTAAGGATTATTCAAATGAAAGAATAGCAATCAAACTCAGAGTTGAAACCCTCTACGGATTATCCGCGCACTCGGGGAGAAATGAACTTATGCAGTATATAAGCAGAATGAACCCAAGACCAAAGCGCATTATTATCAACCACGGAGAAATCTTTAAATGCCTTGACCTTGCTTCATCCCTCTACCATACCAACAAAATAGAAACAACCGTCCCGAGAAATCTCGAAACAGTGCGATTACGATAAAACCAAAGGATTAAAAATACACTTTACGAAAAAGAGATATGAAACATTCTACACGCATCACAACCCTATTATTAATCATGTTTCTCGCAACACAGCTCCTAGGGATACTCGTAATTAAACAATACGCACCAGAAGTAGTCCCTGTAACCGATTCAGAAGGAAACATCACGAACGTGACAAGGTATGACATTCCATATGGCATGAATCCCCCACCAGATCTCGAACCGAAGTATTCACTCCTTTCAATCGTTGTCGCAATCATTCTCGGCATTGTTATTATGCTCTTTCTTATGAAACATAACGTCGAGACCTTCTTTCGCATTTGGTTCTTCGTCGTCGTCACAATCGCTATTGCAATAACCTTCAATGCCTTTCTCAAATATACTTCAATCCCTGCCCCGCAGATCATCGCACTCGCCATCGCACTCCCCCTCGCATTTCTTAAGATATTCAAAAGAAATATTCTCATCCATAACCTCAGCGAGCTTGCAATCTATCCAGGAATCGCGGTTGTTATCGCGCCGCTCTTTAACCTCACCACTGCAATCATTCTTACAATACTCATCTCGCTCTATGACATGTATGCAGTCTGGCATACAGGGATCATGCAAAAAATGGCAAAGTATCAAATCCAAAAAATTAGGGTCTTTACAGGATTCTTTCTTCCCTATCTCGGGAGGAAAGAGAGAGAATACCTCGCGCAAGCCAAAGCACAACGGCTAAAAAAGAAGATAAAAGTAAACATCGCAATCCTCGGTGGCGGAGATGTTGTCTTCCCGCTCATCCTCGCAGCAGTCGTCTATAACACTTCCTCAGTACTCCCCGCACTCTTTGTTTCATTCGGCGCAACACTCGCGCTCGCGACACTCTTCTTTTTCTCGAAAAAAGGAAAGTTCTATCCTGCCATGCCATTTATAGCAACAGGTTGTTTTATCGCACTTATCGCCGCTTACCTATCAAACCTTCTATAAATGTAGTAACTATATAATAGGTACAAAGTAGAAAGATTTAAATACCTCCGCCCTATCGCCACACTATGATCATAAAGGCAGATCTTGTAAGGCGTGTGAAAGACTACTTCAACCTCAATATCTATGAAACAAAAGTATGGATGGCACTTCTCTCAAAAGGAGTCGCCTCAGCCGGCGAAGTTGCAGAACTCTCAGGTGTACCTCGCTCACGAACATACGATGTTCTCGAATCATTAGAGAAACGGGGGTTTGCTATCACAAAAATCGGTAAACCGGTAAAATACATTTCAGTAAAACCAACAGAGGTTATTGAAAAAATGAGAATCAACACTGTACAAGACGCAAATGACCGTGTCAAAAATCTTGTAACAATCAAAGACACACCAGAATATATAGAACTTGAACGAATACATAGCACAGGCATCTCGCTCGTAAAATCCCACGATATCACCGGCTCTCTTAGAGGCCGTTCAAACATTATCTCGCGTCTCCGAGAACTTATCCAAGACGCAAAGCGAGAAGTCTTTATCACAACCTCTGCACTTGACTTCGAGGACAAAAGCCGCGTTCTTATCCCGGCGCTCGAACAAGCAGCAAGAAACAGCGTCAAGATTAAACTCGCGCTCGCAGGCTCGCCAGAACGAGTAAAAAAAGTAACAGCCCGCCTTAATATAAAACCCTCCATTACTGATTCAACCGCACGGCTCTACATCACAGACAAAAACGAGGTTCTCTTTATGATAACTCCAGAAAACGCAGAGGAAGAACTCGCCGTATGGCTCAATTCCCCTTTCTTTGTAGAATCACTCCGCGATATGGTAAACAACTCGCTCCAACCCGCAAACAAAAACCCCAGTGGAAAAAAATAAAAAATCCTAGTCCGCGATCCTCATTCTCGTAATACCCATCGCTCTCAACGTCTGTTTTTCAGAGCGCATAATCCTTCGTAAAAAATCTACACAGCTAAAACCTACCCGAATACGCGCATGCAAAATTCCTCGAATCTCAAACACACCCCTATGCCGTTTTCGGAATGCTGCAGCATGTTTCTTGAGATCAACCGGAGGCCCTTTCCGGATAATCTCTTTCTTCGAGCGCACAACAAAATAAGCATCAGCTCTTTGCATTTCCCCATACACAAATTCTTCTTCCAAAACATCAAAATAGTTATCAATCTCGCCTCGTAAAAACCGTGCAACCTTCTTGAGCTTTGTTCCTGCAATATCTCCTTGCTGCCGTTTAGTCTCAAGAACAACATGAACAAACGCCGCTTTTTTCTTCATTGCACTCTTCTTCAGAGAGGAAGCACTAAAGGCCTCCACATCAAAAAATTCCGTGGAAGGATTTTTAAGAAATGCTGCCGCCGCATTCTGAAAACGCCGGAACGTTTCATAAGAAAGCGCCGCAAGAACATTGCGTTCCTTCCAAGTCGGATCAATGACAATAACAGGACTCTCTAACCGTGCTTCATTTAAAGAAAACAATACTTCACTTTTCTTCTTAAAGAGCTTCGCAGGATCAATAACCAGCTTCTCTCGCTCCTTCACCTTCACCAAACCGCGCAACATTCTCTCAAAACTTCGATAAAACATAATCAAACATTCCAACCCATAGCCTGAGAATCCGCGAACATACGACTCAGCTCCATAGACACGTTGTGCGCGGCAGAACTGTTTTGCAAGTTGCACCTCTCGCTGTAAACCTTTCGACAATCTTTTTTTTACCACAGCAACATGAAAATAACTCAGATCAGTTACATTCTTCGCTTCTTCCACATTCCTCACTGCAACAACAGGAATAATCTCAATTGTCAGTCGCGGACTAATAAACACACGGAAATAATCTCTGCTTCCGTGGACGCACTCAAACTTTTTATTCAATCGTCGAGATACGACCGAAACAATCGTCTCAAGACGAGACATCAACGCATCTCTTCTAAATCGAATAAATAGATCAACGTCATAGCGCGACGCCTTTATCATTGTACCCTTTGCAAAACTCCCTCCAATAAACACGCTCGCGTCAATCTTCCTCCGAGAAATCTCTCGCCGTATTAGTTCAACAAACTGCAGAACCTCTCGCCGAATATGCACTCCATCGTCTCGTGATGGTGCAACATCCACACGACGCAAAATCCCTCGGAGAGTCATCACACCAACAACACATACCACTTTATAAATACTATTCGTGTTCACGCACAAATCGCGAAGATAGATCAATAACATATTTCCCGTCTTCAAGTTTGTATACACGCGGTTTATTACGATTAAACAAATGTGCAAGATCAACAAGATACTTCCCCGGTTTTACGACTTTGATACTCTCAAAATCTAAGAATACCGGCGTTTCTTCATCAGCAATCCCTGAGATTTCGCGCACATCTTTTTCTATCTGCTTCTTCTCCTCAGCACTGAGCTCAATTATCGGTTCTTGTTGCGTCTGTATCTTCTCAAATTGTTCCTGCCGAATATAAAAGAAAAACTTGCTCTGACAAACAGAGCAACCTACAAGAATCTCCTGAGAACCATCGCTATAAAGACGCGAGCAGTGTACACAGCGGTATGGCATCCCTCTCAAAATCCTTCCGTATTAATAAAGTTTTCATTTTTTATCGCAGATTGATGAAATGCCAAAAAAATCAAGAAAGCCTTGTAAGAACACAACGAGGTATTCCATCAACACTTTCACATTCAAACCCCTTCGGAAACCACACCTGGCCTCCAGCTCGTACCGTAATAGAACATGTGAGTAAGTCAATAAAGTCAATACAAGCAGGCATATTTTGTGCATCCGCGTATTCACAACATCCTTTCTCTTTGCAAGTAACACAGTAAAAGTCCACTCGAGGACTACATGGCCCTGCTCCAGGAGGACAGTCTTGAATTACCGTACAATCTCGCCCGTCATTGCACATAGATCCCAAGTCGCAGTCCTCGCCGAGCCCAACTTGTACGATACCATCACCACAAAACTCATCTCTACAAGCAGCCGAACATCCGTCACCATCAACAACATTACCATCATCACACTGTTCTCCATTACACTCTACAATTCCGTTGCCACAGACCTCTGAACGACAATTAGGATTACAACCATCACAAGCATCGGCATTACCATCATCACACTGTTCTCCTGGTCCGACAACACCATTTCCACATCCACCTTTACAACCACAATAAGGCGCTGTCGGTCCTTGTAATACCACACACGTCTCTCCCATTCTAGAACACAAACCACTACACACAGGACCGCCTCTTGTCGCGGTATTTCTACATACAGAAGGACTTGTAGTAGCAACAACTCCTGGAGATAAAAACACTCTATCGGTAAAGTATAATGCAATCACGATAACTACCATAAGGCAGACAATGAAAATAAAAGAGTTATTCTTTACGTTACTCTTAACGTAGCGGTACGGCATATCATTGACACGCATTGTCTATTAATAAACATTGAGGTAATTTCTCGAGCAAAAAGAGGCAACGTCCTAGCTCAACCACAACTCAATCTTTCGAGGATCTCGCTTTATCTCCTTTATCACCGACGCTGGCCCAATAACCGTTAAACACGTATTATCCCCAACAAGCTTTTTCGCAAGTCCGAATCTCATCTTTACAAACACACTCTCGCCACGCATATCTGGCTCAATCACCGCAAGTTCAATCCCTCGGAAGTTCTTAACATGATCCACAAGCGCCATCGTATCTTCTATCAATCGCGCCTCTTCCTCAGGTCGCAATCTCCCATGGAGAATCACGATCCTATTCCCCAACACCAAATTCAGAATCTTTCGTACTCGCTCAGAAATACTTAAATGTTGCACTTCTGAGAATGGAATAACGTGCAAGCTCAATCCACGATATCTCCCACCAGACTTTACTCGTTTTCCAACCATCTATACCTCCTTTGCGAGTTTGAACAGCGACGCATAAAACGCATCCATATTCGTTCCCTCCTTCGCCGAAATACCCACAATATCATATTCGGGAAACGCAGCAGCAATCTTCCGTGCATCAGCCTTCTTCAAATCAATCTTATTTGCAACAACCAAGACAGGAATCTTCCGCGCAACTAAATTACCAATAATAGTAATATTCACTTGCGAATACGGATTTTCTGTAGCATCTAATACCACAATCACTGCATCCATGTCGTCGAGCCACTGAATAGCCTCAATAATCCCCTGGGTTGCCTCTTTCGCACGTTTTTTTGCTTCACTCTTCTTCAACCCAAATTTTAAGAAATTCTCATAGTCTATCTTTGTTGCAATTCCCGGTGTATCTGCAATCTTAAACGTCAATATCTTCCCCCTATATTTAATGGTTACTTCCTCTTTTAATTGTACGCGTCTCGTCTCATGCGGAATACCGCTCACTGTACCAATATCCTCGCCAGTCCAATCCTTACAGATTTTATTCGCCAGCGATGTTTTTCCGGCATTTGGCGGACCGTAAAATCCTATCTTGAGATTATCACGTCTTTTAAAGATACCTCTAAAAATACGACTCGAAATCCTCTTAAGCAGCTGAAACATATACCTTAAACATAGGGGCGTTTAATAAATCTTACGTCAAGAGCTCTTTGCTGTTTTCTCGTAAGTTCTGCTCGAACCTTTCTATTCTCAACGAATTTAAAGAGCGGAATCTCCCACATCCCTGTACGCTTCCCCTCAATCTTTCTAAATGCATACGTTATCTGCTCACGCTTCCATTTCCGCGCCAGAAGCTGCGTACGTATATCTACATCAGACATACCAGCACGACGAGAATTATAAACGAAGTTAATCACATTATAGAGATCATCGGAATTCTTAAACAAGTGTCGTTCATACCGTCGCTTATACCATTCCTGTAAGGCGATGTATATACTCAGCAAAACAAAGATTAAAACAGACAGTGCAATCAAGAATTTTTTCCACTGAAACTCTCCCCGAGGATTATAAAACTCAAGCAGCGGTTTTAATTCAGATCCAAGCCGCTGCAATTCAGGAGCAACAACAATCCCGAGTTGCTCAATCCTTGGCGCATTGGCTCCCAAAATAAAGAACGAAACACTTCGTGGCTCTCCATACTCATTAATCAACACAGAAACTGCTCTACCCTGACCAACAGGTTTCTCGCTATATCCTCCAAGGAACCTTGTCGAAGAGAGAGGTTGATTGATAATAAGGTACGCGTTCTCAGCACCCCCACCTAGTTTCTGGCGCAGCTCAACACTATATTTCCTGGCAAGAATCTCTTGTTCATCCTCTCTAACTGCATGAATCGTTTCAAAAGAGATATCAACATCATAGTGCTCCTCCATCCATGCAAGCACACTCGATCGCACATTACTACTTGTGCTACCTTCTGCTGTCCCAGAAATCTCTTCTAGATAGCTTACATCAACTGATCCATACCCAATCGAAGCAGGCAACGTCCCTCTTTCTCCCACAGCTATCTCAGGAGGCACCTCAAGATCAATGAGTGAATTAATAATAGTAATATACTCTTCGTTTTTTGCATTAGCCCCCAATAAATTATACCTACTCCGAATACTCCTCACAGAACTCTCGCTCTCAGATAGCTCAAGTGTTTGCATCAGATCATTCTTTAGCGTTGTCGGAAACTGTTCTAAATCCTTTTTCACATTCGCAATACGCTCCTCATATCGATTCAAGGTAACATTAGCAGAGCGCTTCGCCTCGCCAACTACAACAGAAAATCTCTTCGCCGAGATAACTCCTCGCTTATTCTGAACACTAACTTCTACAGTAAAGCTTCCTTCCTGCGCATATCGATGCGGGGCTGTTTTGCCCTCTGAGATAACCTCGCTGCTACCATCACCAAACCGCCAGGTACTTCGCGCAATCTCTTCCTCACTTATGACAGAAAACGTCGTTGCCTGTCCAACTAAAATAACGCGCGGGCCTATCTTAAAATTAAATCCTAAAAGAACATTAATATTCTCCTGAGCAATATCTCCATCATCAAACTCCAACACAAACGCATGGCTCCCATTCACACTCGGAACAACAAATCCCATTGTATGAATATCGATGACCAAAGGCATCGCATCAATCAGAAACAACGCACTCCCAACACGAGCAATCATCTTCTCTTCAAGCGTTACACCTCCCTTTTTATAGCGCACATTGACATCATTAATCGAAATATCCTGTGCCGCATCAATAGCAAGCGGAATAATACATCCTTTCGTACAATTCGCATTATACACGCCACGGAGGTAGACATTCAAACGTTCTACCATTTTTTCACTCCGTGTTCGTTCATACACCTCTTTTGTAAAACTCATCTTCCCAATCGATGCATATTTCAAGGGATACGCAAAGATCTCATAATCCGCACGCGAATCTCCAAGATTCTCCTGAGGTTTTCCTACCATCCCACACGAATCACTCGTATCACGAACACGTATTCTATACGACCCGGAATTCTGCGGATCACTCACGCACGCCCACGCGTTCACGGTTTGTTCAGACGAATAATTTATGGTCACTTTTACCTCAGGCGCTTGCGGATTATCAACATACCGTCCTCCGAGGAGAGTCCCGTTTTCATGAAACAACTCAAGATTCAAGCGACTTCCTCCTCCACTCTGTGCAATAACTGCCCCAACATTATACGCAGGTCCACGATCAAGGGTAATATTCTCACAATACCGCGAGCTCGTAATAATCGCCTCTCCACGAACACTTCCATCATTAACAAAACATCCAAATTTCTTCTCGCCGCACAACTCATCAACATAATTCCGTTGAGTAAACTCAACACTCTTATCATCAAACAAATCAACACCAAACTGCGGTAAACAGCTGCTCACACTTCCACTGCCACTCGCAGAAATATTAAATCGAAAATCAACGATCTCGACATTTTCGCCATATAAAACACTCCCATAAACTTTCTTCTCACCACCAACATCTTTTGCAATATCCTGCGCGAGCGCAGCACTCCCTTCAACAACATACCCGTTCTTACAATTCGAAGGCACACATCGATACTCTTTTCCCGCAACAAAGCCACTCGCATTCAACGCACTCAACAAACCCACACTCTTCCCCTGTGCTCCATCAAAACGCGCGTGAAAGAGAGCATTTTTCTGCTGAGCGAAACTCATATTCACCTTCCCGCGCACAACATCCTCTCCAGCATAATTCTTCTCAATCTTCGTACCGTTTTCATAAACAACAAAATCAGCAAGAGCACTCCCGCTCAAGAATACGACAAGCGCACAAACAACAAGATAACAAAAACAACCACCCCTTTTCATTTTATTAAAAGAGAAACATTGTTTATATATTTCTCCTTCTCCGAATCATGAGCAGATATATCATTCCTATCGCGATTCCCGCGACCACCAATCCAAACACACCAATCCCCTTGAGCCTTACCGTCCTCGGGCATTCTGTTTTCACACTTTGTGTACAGCTCGCACCGCTACATACACAGCTCGGACCGCTACAACATGCCGCAGTCACTCCATACACAATCGTCCGTTCATTGTTCGAGTTACATTCCGTCTTACTCTTAAACTCATACACACACTGCACTCCGCCAGGTCCCGTCACCCTCAGATTACATTGGGTACCAGACCACGCACACTGCCCATCACTCGCAATACATCCCTCGCAATATTCACCACTAATCTCATTACACTCATTAAGAGTAGAACACCGTGTAGGAACAGGGTTATCATCCGGAGGAGTACCACATGTATTTCCTAATCCTGTACCACACTGTCTGCAGAAACCAGCAACACATGTCAAACTCTGTTGGGCAGTAGAAATACACGGAGTGCCAGTAGTACAACACTGCCGATCCTCTAAACCACACGTTGGCGTTCCCCCGCCGCTTCCACCTGGAACACATCGATTGTTCGGGTCGCATACATAACCCACACCATTACATTTCGGAGTATTTTCACAGCATACGCCCAAATCTGCACCACATGGAACACATGCCCCAGCACAGGGCGTTCCAGGAGTAGGACAAACATTCTGATTTCTCGGGTCACATACTAAACCATCGTTATTACAATACGGACTACCTGCACTATCTACACAGCAGTCGTCCGCAGATTCACCACACTGCTGCGTTCCACCGCCCGGCACTCCGCCAGTAGTCTGCAGGCAAGAAGAGGCAACGCCCTCTCCTTTTGTACAATAATAAATTGTTTTACCATCAGGATCGGTATAATAATGAAGCAATCTATATCCAGCAGGACAACTATCAAATTGGATCAATGCGTCTTTTAAAAACTGGCCTGACTGAGTTACGACACCGGTTTTCTCACAAAGATTAAGCCGATCATGCAAACTAGTGATTTGGGAGGCTGGAAGGGGATAGTAGCTATCAGCAGTATAGCCAGGGAGATTATTATAATCACACACACCCGTGTTCCCGAAACGTATATAAGCATCTTCCAAAGCCAAACTTCCGCTCTGAACATTCTCTCTCTTCACACAATGATTAAGCCACCTACTAAGATGACTAGAGTAATACCAACTAGTACGAGCATACCCATCACTGCAAGAATCAAACTTAAGCTCAGCATCTTTTATAAACGTACACGCCCCAATTGATTGACATGCTCCTCCATAACATTCCAATCCCGCACTACAGGTGTTTGCTGGACAACATGTCTGTCCTGCTCCACCACAACACCCTCCAACACTCGCGTCACAGAGAGCACTACAAGTAAGTGGAGAGCTATACGCACACGTGCCTCCTTGGAGAACACCTCCAGTCGCCCACTGTAATTGTCCAGAAAGAGGTTCAATGTCACACTTATTAACACAAGTAAACGATGGGGTTGTTGGTTGGCAGGTTACTTGTAAAACATTGCTATTAGAAATGATATCATTATCATCAGTATCAACATAGTATCGATGGGCGCGCAAACTAACGTCACGAATAGTTATACTGGTGGTGGATTGAGTCTTTGGGTTGGTTAAAGTCTCATCATAGATATTATACGTAGCAGGGGGAGTATAACCGCGATAACTCCAGCGCAATGTAACTGTATTCCCTATGCAATCTCCGACCAATACAATCTCATTAACACATGTCGAACTACCCTGGCTACAAACAAACCCGGATGAACAGTCGGTACGGGAAGAACCAACACACCCCCCAGCACAGTTTATTATTGTTCTTCCTTCTGGTCCACAAAGAAACCCTTCTGGAGCGCAAGGAGTACAAGAAGAAGGTGTAGATGTAGAAGGAGCACAAACCCCCCAATTTAACCACCCCAGAGGAATCTTCTTACAAGTCTCGCCAGTTCCACAATCATAATCCCCAGAAAAATAAGCCCCAGTCCAGGACGAACTATCACACCAATATTCTCTCACACTATCACTGTCTACACATTCATCAACCAACGTTACCTCAGGAATACCAAAACACAAAAGGCTACCTGTACACGCCTCAACTACACCAAGCGTATTAGGATCCGGCGTAGTCGGTCCTCGACAAAAATAAGCATCGACATCAACGCTCCCAATAGCAACAACAACCACAAAAAAGCCTATCAAGGCAAGAAAACTCTTTACTCGCATTGTCCCCTCTCTTTCATCCCTCTTCCACGCACTGCGCATTTATAAATATTATCGACACACACCATCATCACCTCCATAAAAAGATCTTCACCTTTTTCGGCGCAAACTTCCCTGTAGATGAAGGATTTGCAATCGTTGCACTAATCACCCGTTCTGCGCTATATATATCGCCACCCGGATAAGGCGTCTGCGCAAGAGGACATACAGCGCTAGAGTCACAGATACTTATGTCATACTTAAAAGCTTTATTCTTGATCCGCGGCGTGAAGAAAGCTTTTAAATCCGTTATGATCTGTGCGTTATCATCCCCACAGAGATTCTTAGTTGTGTCGCCTCGAGGTTTACTCGGGTCGTAACAGAGAACCTTTTCCCTAGATACAGGATCTTGCGCGAGCTCCATGAGTAACGGCGGGATTATATCAGATAAATCAGTCTGAGCTGCTCGTTCTCGTCGATTAATCATCACAAGCGCAGCAATCACAATAACAATCGCAACAACTGCCTCAATAATCCTCAATATCCCTCGTTTATCCATCACCATATTCCCACTGTTAAGTCTCCGAATTGCAAGTTATCATTAGTACGTAAAACCTCAACGCGTCGTGTTTCACGATACACATCAACCCCTTGAGGAGGCTTCGGCCCTCCCGAAGGTTGAATTATATCCGTAGTACCATCAGACTTAACAAACTCCAAGGAAAAGGTAAAATCAATTCGATTCGGTAAATTAAAACTCTGTTTCAATCCATTAGGGTTAGTATCGTAGTTAGTATTATATTTCGTCACTAAGATCTTAAACTCTTCTTCAGAGACAACCATCTTAGAATCAGACGATGCAATCTGATAACAACATTCATCAGTCGAGGCGCAATTCAAAATTGGTTTTTCAAGACATGGAACAGGAGAAGAGCTACTACTCAGTTGTTTAATCGTAGAACCCCCTATCTTAACAGAAAGAAAACGAGGTTTATCAGGACTAAGAACCAGATTAGTAAACTCGATCAACAAATGATCCGGGCTTTGCAACTCCGCAGCTATCCGAGCAGAACTCGCAGGTATTGTCACATCATCAACGCGAACATTACTTCCTGGCAATTGAGACCCTAGGAAAAATTTTTCGAGATTTACAGCACCTATTGATTGTGATAACGCACTACCTCGTACCACAGCAACATCGTAACTATCCACTTGAACCTGAGTATACTTGAGGATCTCGCGAAACGTGTACTCCATCGAAGAGTCGATTAACCGCGAGCTCTCTGTTGGACTCAAGTAATAGAGCGCAAATCCAACAGCAGAAATAAATAGTACAAACGAGAGAATAAGCTCAACATGACTCGCCCCTCTTTGTTCCATACCCCACATGAGCGCATCTGCTTTATATACGTTATCCTGAATCGTATCTGCTTAGAATTATAAAGTTACGAGGACAACTCTATATTACAACTTTGATAATGTCAAGATGTTACGACATCTTGAGCATGCTCAAGAACCGGGTGTTCTTGACATTGCCAAATTATCTCAATTACGAAAGATTTAATTTAATGAATGCTAATAATATCGAAGACAAATATGATACCTTAGCTATTCTTAACGGGTGCTGAAAATGGAGAAAAATCAAAACATATTTAAGCGAGAGTATCTTATAGGTGGTATGAAAAAAAGAAGTGGGTTTACTTGTTCATTTTTTTACCTAAATTCTTATAAAGGGAAGGATGTGTTTATTTAAAATGGAGAAAGAAGTTCTTATGAATGACGATTCTATTTATGTTAGAATAAATATAAACCATTCCAGAGAAAATAAGGTAAAGGGTTTTTATTTACTTATGACTAATGGAAATACTTATTCTGATAAAAAAGATGAGTTTATAGTAGAAAGAAGATTTCTAAAGATATTAAAAGATAATGGAATCACGTATGAAGAACTTCCTTTAAATAAGGATGACACACTTCAAGATTGATATACAATTACCTTTAACTTATAACCCAAAAAAAGGTCAAAAAGTGGGAGAAAAAATTCCCGAACAATATTTTTTTGATACGTATGAAGAATTATTAGAAATGACTGGAGGAATAAGCACAAGTAATGTTCCTATAATGGGTTCTTGGGTTCATCCACAAACTAAAAAAAGATATAATGATAAAAGTATAGTCTTTTCTGTTGTTGTGGAATCTGAAGATAAAATGACTATAATAAATGTGCCTAAAATAAAACAACTTAGAGATTATAAAGAAACCTTAAAAACAAGATTTAAACAGCACGAAATATTTATGATTGCTACCCGTTGCACTTGGATTTAAGTCTTACTCAGATTAACAAAAATAATTAAACCTCCTACTCATTAAAACGCAATGGATTCACTCCTAAAAACAATAAAACAGAAGCCTGAATTAAGAGGCATTACAGATACAATAGTCAAAAGAGAGATCACAAACTTCCAAAAGAAACATAAACTTCAATTGACAAATCTTACGCGCAGAGAACAAAGAATTATCGTGAAAGAAATTCGTGCAGAACTCAGAAAATATGTCGGGCAATATCGCGCGAGTACAAAGAACAGAGAACTTCTTCTCGAGAGGAATAAACCTATTGCTCTCTTAAAAACACACACATCAACAGCAGAACGTCTTTCCTCCTATCCACTGCTCAAAAAAATAATACGCGAGCTTAACCCGAAATCAATCCTCGACATTGGCTGCGGATTAAATCCACTTGCACTCGCAGATCCTCACTATACCTACTACGCAGCCGATATCAACGAAGAAGAGCTTTCACTCATTAAAAGATTCTTCAAAAAGAACAACATCCGAGGAAAGACCTTCGTATACGATCTTAGCAACCCAACAAAAACCCTTCCCAAAGCAGACTGCTGTCTTCTCCTCAAGGTGCTCGATATCATCGCAAATCACAATCAAACACTCATAAAAAAAATTCTCGAAACAATCCCTGCTCGCACGATCATCGTCAGTTTCGCAACACATAAATTATCCGGTAAACCGATGAATCTCCCCCAGAGAGTATGGTTTGAAAAACTCCTCCATCAAGAATCATATATCCATACACGAATCAAAACTGAAAATGAAATCTTCTACATAATCAAACGCTCGCTAAGCAGCTAAGGGCTGAGTTTCAGATAAAAGCGATACACTCAATTTAGCTCAATTCCGCCACCATATAAATAGCCTTAAAGTAAATATCTCCCTATGTCTACAGAAAGATTTATAAATATAGTAGACATATAAATCTTATGGTCTATACAGAGATTCAGAGAAGAAATAATAAAAAGTATTTTTATAGAGTTATCTCTATTAGAAAAGGAGATAAAGTCTCAAAAAAGAGAAAATACTTAGGGGCTAATTTATCTTTAAAAAACTTAACTAAAAAAGAAAAAGAGGCAGACCCTGGATTTAGAGTAAAGAATGAAGATATAAATAAAAGTGCCATAGAAAAAATAAAACCAAAGATAATTAAAATTTTAAAGAAGAATAAAATAAAAAAAGCAGGCATATTTGGAAGTTATGTAAAAGGAAAACAGAAAAAAAATAGCGATATTGATATCTTAATAGAACCAGCAAAAGGAATGGGTTTGGAATTTGTAGGGGTTAAATTAGAGTTAGAGGATGAACTTGGAAGAAAGGTCGATTTAGTCACTTACAAAGGAATCCATCCTTTAATTAAAAGAAATATCTTAAAGGAGGAGGTAAGAATAATATGAAACGAAGATTAAGATTATTTATAGAAGATATATTAGAATCAATTAAATTAATAGAAAAATATATGGGAAATATTTCTAAAGAGGGTCTTGGAAAGAATCAAAAACTAAAAGATTCTATTGTAAGAAGATTAGAAATAATTGGAGAGGCAGTTAAAAATATCCCTAATGACTTTAGAGAAAAATATCCTGGAGTTCCTTGGAAGAAAATTGTCGGGTTAAGAGACATCATAAGTCACACATACTTCAATATAGATTTAGATATCACATGGGATATTATTAAGAAAGACATTCCAGACTTAAAAGAAAAAATCTTGAAAATAAGAACAGAATTAGAAGATGAAGAAAGATAAAAGGGCCATAGAAAAAATAAAACCAAAGATAATTAAAATTTTAAAGAAGAATAAAATAAAAAAAGCACTTAACTAACAGAAGGCGGAAAAAACAACTTTGATCCTGTCGAAACCAAGAAGGCACTAATCATTAAAATAAACGAGTGTTTTATACCGTTCTTAATGGAACCCTCAGTTAACTTTCCAATAGCAAGCCCTATAAAGAAACCCTGCGTCACTAACAAAACCAAAAACGGCCTTGAAAAACTCTGAGGCGTTAAACCCTTCTCGGTCTTCGCTTCGCCTGTCTTCGCAAAATCAACATTCCCACCAAAACCTTGGAGACTGCCAAATTCACTCACCCCAGCAGTCAATGGAATAATCTTATACTCCATAACAAGAATGATCCCAATAAAAATAAAGAAAATAATATACCCCTGTACCACAAGATTGTATATAGCAGACTTTCGTTCCTTTTTAAGTTTCTCAACCTCAGAGATAGATTTTGCCGTTGAGTCCAAGATATAATCGATTTCTCCTCCCGCACGTTCTGCCTCGCGGATAAGTCCAATCGCTCGCTTAACAACACCACTATTCACATCACGCGCAAACGTATCAAGCGCCCTCCCGACAGGAATTCCAAGTTCAATCTGGTTCGCAAGCTTCACAACATGGTCATTCAAAACACCATAGTTCTTCTTTTTCATGTTTACAACACTCTTACTTACAGGAGTCCCTGCAGAAACGCTCTCAGCAAGGTTACGCGTAAACTCCAAGAACATCTCATTCATCTTTTGTTCTTTTTTATTCTCAAGAGTTATCCCGACAACAAACGGCAGGGCAAGAACAAAAAACACAATCCCCATCAAAAACAGAAACAATTCTCGATCATTCAAGAAGAAAATAAGATCTAAGATTAGAGTAGCTCCTGCAGCGCCAATGCCGATCCAATGCATACGTCGAAGTCTCATGTCAGTAGGAAGGTTGTTTAAGTGTCAGAAACGCAAGGAAGAATAGATTTAATAATCCTACGCCAACAGCTGAGAACACACTCAACATAAAAGGAGAGAATCCAAGGTCAGAACCAGTAAGCGCCAGTATAACAATAAGCAACATAAACACCATCGGCGCAGCGATAACAATACTAATGTAAACATCCAAGAATGTCTCAGCAACCTGGGTGTACTTCTCCCGCTCTAATCGGTAGCCCAAGAGCAAACTCTCCGCACGCTTCTCAAAGAATTCATTCAAACTGGCTCCTGAAGTGATCGACGTTGACAACCCGGAAAACAGCTCAGCCAAACGCTCACTCGGAGCACTCTTCGAAGCATTATTCAACGCAGTAACAAGATCATATCCGTAAAGATTAATCTGATTCAAGATCTTTCGAAACTCTTTTCTGAGTGTAGGATAGTCTGAGCTAATACCAATAATCCGAAACAACTCTGCAGGCGCAATCCCTGATCCGGCAATAGCATTCATATGAATCA
Source organism: Candidatus Woesearchaeota archaeon (assembly GCA_964494915.1). Classification (GTDB taxonomy): domain Archaea; phylum Nanobdellota; class Nanobdellia; order Pacearchaeales; family GW2011-AR1; genus UBA73. Next base: position 4,416 of record CAZBTP010000021.1, on the reverse strand, counting down.
CAGCAAACGGTAACTCCTGGTTAATCTTCTTTTCAATACCCCCCCTTTCAGTCGAAGGATACATATAGAGAAGGAGAAACGTCAGGATAGGCGCAACAAAAGGAATCCAAAAGACCATACCAAATCGCGCAAGAATACCGCCCTCACGGAGTGTAAAAAACGGCGCACTAAAGCCAACATCAAAGAAAAATAGAGCAATCATAATAATAACGCCGACAAAAATAGACAAAAACGCAGAGAGCAGCATAATCGCAACATATGATTCTAGGAGCACATCGAGATTTGCTTTCTGGATCTCTTTTGCAAGAGCGTTAAAGTATCCCCGGTTAACTAACTGTTGTGCCCGATCAAAAAACATCTTATTCGCAAGTTTGAAATATCCTCGCGACCGACCGAACTCAACAACACGTTCATGGCGGAGAACACTCTTTTGTCGTAATCGCCGGATATACTGTTCATTAATGTTTAACTCTTTCAACAACCGCAGCTTATCTTTCAAAGGAACAACGACCGAAAGCCGAGATTCAGCACGTTGGAACGTCACACGCTCAAGGGGAACTGCATGAGGAAGCTGTTTTTGAGGCATAATTCTCTCACGTTCATCACCTTCCCTCGCTGCTTTTTGCGAAAGAGTTGGTAGCGGTTGAATCATAGCAGCCTCTTCAATCAACGCCGGCAAAGAACCATGAATCACACGCACAATCTCCACAAGAGACCGAATAGCATTCTGCAAGAGTTTCCGTTCTGCAGGCCGGGTTCTCAGAAGCTCTTGTCGGTACTGCAAGATCTCCTGCACGATCGCAATCTCACTATCAACATTTTTTCGTAATGCCTCAATCATAGCCGCTCCTCAATCTTCTTATGGAGGACAAGAAGATCTCGTTTAATTCGTATAACCGCCTCGCGATTCTCACTCTTCTGAGCAATCTCGAGTTGAGTAACCCCATCGCTCAACGCACTCAAGAGCTGAGCAAGAATACCAATCTCCTCTTCTTTCATTAAATCATAGGTTCGGATACCCCATAGTCTTGCTCTGGGAGGAGAACCTATCCTCCAATATGTTTAACTCTCCAAGCTTGTAAGCGGTCGTCATTTTATCTTTTTTATATCTATTTCTACATATTCTCCTTCTTTTATTTTCATTTTTTTTAATATTGGTTTATCTATTATTACCCCTAAACTATGTGCTATTTTTACTATTTTCTTTGATATCTTCATATTACAACTACAATATCTGCATTTATATATCCTTCTATGTGGCAACAAAAGTTAAATACTTTTCACAAACCAAGAGAGAATCGCGAAAGGATAGCGCTCGGATTCTTATAGTAATCATTAACAATACCGCCGACTTCACCAAAGCTGTAGATCTTACGACGATATATCTCATAGAGGAGGCGCGTTCTGATGAGGAGATCTGCCTGTAACCGCTCAACTGAAATACCGCTTCGGAGCGATATCTTTTCAAAAACCTTACTCTGTTTTTTAGAGTAAAACACATCCTGAGCAGGATCCCACTTAAAAGGCGAATTCACCAACGCAGTTCCATCTTTATTCACATTCACGATCTCAACAATCTCGCGAATCTTACGCGTCTCTTGTTTATTTACCCGCGCATGGGTCGCAATAGCAACACAATCCAACGAATTAATCAAGGTTGGCGACAAGCTTATCGGCGGCGTCTCTAATCGTCTGATAAGCGTATCCACAGAATCCGCGTGCATAGTACTGAGCGATGCATGCCCCGAGGCCATACCTTGAAAGAGAACAAATGCCTCTTTTCCACGAACCTCTCCCACAATTAAATAATCTGGATTCTGTCGAAACGAGCTCTTTAAGATAGCAAATAAATCAACCTCTCCGACCTTACCAATCCCAATCGAGGTACGCGCAACCGATGGCAACCAGTTCTCACGTGGCAAATTAATTTCTCTCGTGTTGTGCACAAAAATATTGTTACACAAGAACTTTTCATATCCAGGAATACTAAGGTCAAATACCTCAACTTCATCAGAACTCACGAGCCGCACGCTTTTTACTCTATCCCAAAGAATATCATTATGGGAGAGGTCATTAAACTCAGATCCGAGAGGAGCAATGCGCTGCATATATGTCCTCCCGAGATGCTGCCATCCTTGTATGTAAGGGTACTGTAATTTTATTCCAGCAACATGCTGTAATGTAGCCATCTTTTCTTTACCTATCGGAATAACATCGGAGTGAGCATGGTGTGAATGTGAGTTAAGTCCAAACAGTTTCAGGTTCTGGCGCTCTTGCAAAAACCCAATCTCCTTAAACTTTTTAACATTCTCAAATGAAGAAACAGACAGAGCCATACAACGATCCGGTCGTTCAAAATCATTGATTCTACTTATGATTCCAAATCGGAGAAACATGGTTTGTATATCCTCCAACAATTCGCGACTTTGAGAGGCACAAGACACCTCATACCTTTTTACACATCCATCAGCGCTAAAGTATCCGCAAATAAATCTCTTAATCTGTTCATTCGAGAGCGAGAAAATAAACTGCGGAACTCTCTTTGTATCCGCATAACCTTTAAATCCTGCCACTTCTCTCATAAATTTGTAAAATACAGTACTATGTACTCGTAATGAAACGCCCTTATCACTCATGACAGAAAAGTTTGCGTGTACGTACGAAGCAATTGTTCTAACAATCTCACGACATTCCTCGTCTTTGTTAGAGATAATAACACTATTCTTATTGTACGTATCATAACTCCCATCCCCGACCCACAAGCCGCAAAATTCAAGAAATTCATTACTCAGAGAAAAGAGAACAGGAATTGATGAGGTATTCTTGCTCTTAATTCGTAACTCCTTTAATTCTTCATATGAAAACTCAAAACCGAGCTTTATAAACTCCTCGATTCCAATAAGAGTACGTTTCTTCCACCATCGATAACGCTCTTTAGCAACGCCTAAATCCTTATACGAATAGTTCTCAAATATCCTTGCTACAGGAGGACCTTCTAAGAAGTCACCCTTGAATATAGAGAGGAATTCCATCACATTAATCTCTTTAACAAACCGCCCTTCAATTGGCAGCACTCGTGGAACAGCAATAAAAGACTTCCCTTCAACGAGATCGCGCGGCTTCACATCCTTTAATTCATTGTTTCTTCCAAGGGAGAAGAGCGAATGATCTTGCGTTACTTTAATTCTTCTCCCACTCGATGTAAGAACCTCGTAAATATTCTTTTTTACAACATGTTTAATATATGCAGATGGTCTTACCCACGCAATTTTTCCCTTCTCATCGACACTTATAACATCAGCACCAATTTTTTTATCAACAAACTCTTTAATAGTAATATTCTTTATAACATCCTTCTCTTTAATAATAATCCTAGAATCTCCAGTTACACTATCCTCAATACTTACGACGCGCGCTTCAGGCGGGATAAAAAATGCAAGCGCGTTTAACAACGTTGTTTTCCCCGAGGCAGTTCCTCCGCACACGAGAATACTGGACTTATGCTCAATCAATATCCAAAAATACGCAAGCATCTCAGGACTAAGGGTATTCATCCCAATTAGCTGAATCGGAGTCCAGGGAATCTTCGTAAACTTACGAATCGTAAACGTTGGCCCGCGCGATGAAACATCCTTTGTGTATGTGGCATTGACACGCGACCCATCAGGCAACGTTCCATCAAGTAATGGTTGTGCATAAGACACATACCGCCCAGTCCTTTGAGCAAGTTTCTCAACAAAACTCGCAAGTCGATCAATATCCTTAAACACAATATTCGTTCGTAAATTTCTATAGATGCGATGCACAATAAACACCGGCGTGTCAACACCATTACATTCAATATCCTCAATAAAATAATCCCGCAACAACGGCTCACTCTCATTCAAGCCAATAAAATCACGGAAGAGGTAATAAAAAATCTTAGAGTACCCTTCAGGAGAGACCTTTAAATTAAGCTCATCAATCAACAACCGCGCAGTTTTATCGATATATTCAGATGTCGCTTCAAGCGTATTCTCCACCGCAACATTGACATTAATCAATTCAAGCATCGCCTTCTCCAAACGATCTAATATTAATCTTTCTTGCTCGCTCAACGTCGGCTCTTCGAGAGTATACATCAATTCATGTAACGTCGCATCCCAATAAATATGAACTGAGGCATACGGTGGAATAACCATATATCGCACATCAATCTTCGTTTTATCCTGTCCTCGCGGCAGTGGAGGAATCATAGGATTAAGATTAATCTGGATAGCCATACCACACCTCCTCGCACATTATCTCATCACGACAATAACTTATGTAAAGGCGAAATTTGTAAGCTGTTGTCATTTTATCTTTTTTATATCTATTTCGGTATATTCTCCCTCTTTTATCTTCATTATTACAATTACAACATCTATATTTATATAT
>CAZBTP010000020.1:0-26206 GCA_964494915.1 Candidatus Woesearchaeota archaeon | reverse complement strand
GATTCAAACCTTTATTTTTTGGCTAATCAAGATTTATGTCTTTCCGGACAGAGCAATGAGATACATAGACTTATAAATATAAGAATTACAAATATGTATGGTCGCTAAAAGTCATGTTAAAATTCCACAAAGAAAAAATCTGTATAGTTATGGATCTTCTATCATAGATGTTTGGGAACAAAAAATTACAGGACCATTCGGAATACCAGGAAAAGTTTATACAATTGGTGGGGGAAATATTCTAGATGACAGAGATCCATCAATTGTAAACATTTGCGAGATGGAAACAGTAAAACCTTGTTATCAAATAAGATGGGATAGTGATTTGAACTTAAAAGATAGTGATATCATTAATTTTATAAGGCGTTTTTATCAAGATTGTGTTAATGTGGTTGGAGATAATTGCAAGCCCTATGTTGAAGGTATACCAGGAATAAAAAGTTCTAGTTTTTGTATTTTATTTAACACTCATGGACTAAAAAAAAATTTGCCTTTGGAACGATTTTTTGAAAGAGATTTTGAGATGGAAGTTGAGTTATCGCAACCTGATTTAATAAGATTAAATACTCCTTATTTTCATTTTGCATATGTATTTAACACTGAAGTAGCCACACCTCATATGCTTGACAGATTAGCAATTGAGTCACATTTGGATCTTTCTGAACATTTAGCTCCTTTAATTGAAAAAACCCATAGAACAACTATGGAGGATTTAGTTGCTAAAGGCATGTTTATTGCAATTAAAGATATTTTGTCAAAGTATGGACCTAGGAAGTAAATATTATATAAAGATTTACATATAAAAAACTGCCTCAAGCAAATCTTGAGCCAGCAAAAGAAAGTCTTGATAATGCAGAGAAGTTCTTTAAGAACATTAATCTGATGGCAAAGAAGAAAAGATTATTTTCCGCCAAATAATCTACGAAACCATCGTGGAGTGAACACTCTGAGAAAGGACAGATAATTAACTAATCTTTACTTACACAACATTATACGAGAGATAAAAGAAAAGTATTTAAGGAACATGTACGAATGAGAGAAAATGACAGGAGGTGAACCATGCTTGAGATGCTAATAAGGCCGAAGACAGCTGAACGGCATCCCTGGGAACTATTCTTTATCGGACTATTATACGCCTCCCTTTCCTTATTGCTCGTGAACTGGGTATTCGCAAAAGACGCCGTGTTGGCGAAACGAGCAGGGATCTTAGTGGTGTTATTTACAGTATTATTTTCAATTCCCTATATTTATTATACAATGCGGTATGAGGAAGAGAAGATCAAACGAGGAAAGAGAAGCCTCGAATTATTAAAGGAACACCGTCGTTCGATTTACGCACTCTTGTGGTTGTTCTTAGGCTTCACAGTTGCATTTGCATTCTGGTACACAATTCTCCCCACAACACTCGGTTTTCGAGAGCAGATTGAAACCTACTGCATGATTAACAGACCTACAAACTTTAACGAGTGCGTTGCGCAATATGGAATAAAAGATGTTTCTATCACGACGCCCTTTCTCACAAATACAGAGCGCTTATTCTTAATCTTCACAAATAACATGTACGTGTTATTATTCACCCTCGTATTCTCTCTCATATTTGGAGCAGGCGTTATCTTTATCCTCGCCTGGAATGCAAGCGTCATTGGTGCAGCGATTGGCATCTTTGCAAATTCAAAGTTGAGTGCACTGCCCGCCGGTCTTCTCAGATTTTTGATTCACGGCATCCCTGAAATAGCATCATACTTCATCGTAGCATTAGCCGGAGGTCTCGTCTCAGTCGCAGTCGTAAAACACGAACTCGGGAAAGAGAAATTCTGGGAAGTGCTCCAGGACTCTTTGAATCTCATTATCTTCGCTATCCTCGTCCTTATACTTGCAGCCCTAATCGAAGTATTTGTGACTCCAGTGTTTTTTTAGGATGTGAAACCTTGCCTTTATCTTCAATTCTGAAAAAATCAAAACAACCAGAGAAACTGTGAAAGGTTTATATACGGAGGGACTATAAAGTCTCAAGGTTAAAAATGATGGTTGAAAATATCGAGACAATAACAACCAATCTCTCGACAGAAACATCGAGCGACGATGTCATCCGTATCAGGAAAGGGCAGATTCTTGCGCTCATGAAACGCGATCGTCTTATGGCTAGCTTTGTTATCAGTGTTATCCTCTCCTTTTTATTCGGAATCCTTCCCTCACTCGGCATTTCAATTCCGTACATCTCATTATTCACAACAACACACTGGTTTATCCTTGCAGGAGTATGCCTCCTGTCCACAGCCCTCGTCTACATGAAAAAAAGACAGCTGAGCATCTATCCTCTCTTGGGATTTATTACCTGGCTCGCAGTCTGGATACGCACACGAAATCTTCCAGGCCTAAAAGATATCACAACAAATGATTGGACACTTGGTCCAGACCTTGATCCATTTTTATTTCTCAGGTGGGCAAAACACATCGTAGAAGAAGGATCACTCTTTGCTATCGATACAATGCGCTATGTCCCTCTCGGTTTTGAAACACGCAACGAACTTATCTTGACTCCCTATCTAATTGCCTGGTTCCACAAAATCGCAATATACTTCGGCTCATCTTCAGTGACACACTCTGCAATCCTCTATCCAGTCGCCATGTTTGGGCTAACAGTTATTGCTTTCTTCTTTATGGTGCGCGAGATCTTTATGCCTGATTTAGGAAAAAAGAAAGCAGGAGCTATTGGATTAATCGCCTCTCTCTTTCTCTCAATCCTTCCAGTACTCCTACCAAGGACAATTGCAGGAATCCCCGAGAAAGAGTCTTCAGCATTCTTATTTCTCTCATTAGCCTTCTACTTTTTCCTTCGCTCTTGGAGATCAGAGAAGAATGCACGATATCTCTTTGCACTTCTCTCAGGCATCACAACAGCAATGTTAGCGCTGGTGTGGGGCGGATACATCTACGTATTCTTTACGCTCGTCCCCGCACTCTTTTTGTCATTCCTCTTCGGCACACTAACGAAAAAACGATTGTATACCTGCGCTGTCTGGTATTTCTCGGCCATCCTACTTATGGCGCCCTTCACAACGCGTTATCAACTCTTCACACTCCTCATCGGTATTACAACTGGTTCAGTCTTACTCATTCTGCTCATAACAGCATTCCATACCTTCATCGTTACCCCTCATCTCCAGAAATACTTCATAACAGAGCGATTCAAAAAAATACCACTCCCACTCATCTCAACTCTTCTTGTAACACTCGGGGTAGCCATAGTCAGCGTAATCGTATCCGGACCAGAATTTATTACATCTAAAATCCAATACATTATCTATAACCTTGTAACGCCAACCTCCTCACGATTAATCCAAACAGTTGCTGAGAACAAACCAGTATATTTTGTCGAATGGGTCGGAAGTTTTGGCCCTGTTGTAGAGAATTTAAAGAACATTCCCTTGCTCTTCTGGCTAACAGTTATAGGTTCAGTCTACCTCTTCTTGAATGCACTTCATGCATTTACACGAAAGGAACGCATCATCCTTACAACAAGCTATATAATCTTCCTTATCGCAATTATCTTCAGCCGTTACAAACCAGACAGCATCTTAAACGGAACAAGCTACGAAAGCATAGCGCTCTTTTTAATAGGCTTCATCGCATTTCTCGGGAGTATCGGTTACTTCTACTATCGCAATTATCATGAGGGAAAACACGAACAATTTGCGACAATCAACATAGGCATACTTATCTTACTAACATTCTTCTTCATGACCATCTTCTCAGTACGAAATGCAGTCCGATTGATTATGATGTTAGTACCACCAGTTTCTATTATGGTAGCGTACTTTGTTGTCGCATTTTCAACAACAATGAAAAATGCAAAAGACGAATTTTGGAAAATTGTGCGATTTGTATTAGTCATGGTGGTTATTCTTTCAGCACTATTCGCGGCACAACTTTACTACAACGAAATAAGCACTACCTCGAAATATCATGTACCCTCGCCCTATACACACCAATGGCAAAAAGCAATGGCATGGGTAAGAGAAAGCACTCCTCAGCAATCAGTCTTCGGTCACTGGTGGGACTACGGTTATTGGCTGCAGAGCATTGGTAATCGAGCAACAGTTTTGGATGGAGGCAATTTTTACTCGTACTGGAATCATTTAATGGGCAGACACGGATTATCAGGAAGCAGCGAACAAGACGCGCTTGAATATCTTTACGCCCACAATACCACACATTTCCTCATAGATTCAACAGATATCGGAAAATACTCAGCCTACTCCCTTATCGGATCAGACTCAACCTATGACCGCGCAAGTTATATTCCATCATTCCGCATTAATGAACGAATGACACAAGAAACAAAGAATTCTACTATCTACTTCTATGAAGGCGGAGCAACACTCGACGAGGATATCCGATACAATCTCGACGATACACAGATCTTTCTACCTGCAGGACAAGCAGGATTAGGAGGAATCCTCATAGAAAGAGATAAACAAGGAAACATAGCAACACAACCGCGCGGCATTTTTGTCTACCAAGGAAAACAATTTACATTGCCACTAAGATATGCCTTCGATGATGCCTTTCAAGATTTCGGGAGCGGTGTTGAAGCAGGATTCTATCTCATGCACTGGATTATCCCCGAGGGTGCAGAAGGCCGCGCCATTCCAGACGGTGCTTTGCTCTATCTAAGTCCACGAACAGTGAAGTCGCGAGTTGCATGGTTGTATCTCTATAAACAACAGAGTTCCGCATTTAAACTCATCCATAGCGAAGATGACGCCATTGTAGCCCACCTAAAATCTCAAAATGTTGATCTCGGAGGAAAAGATATCATCTATATCAACGAGTTACGAGGGCCAATCCGAATCTGGGAGATTCGCTATCCAAAAGATATACTATTTAAACCAGAATACGCAAACACATTCTATCCGGAAGAATTACAAAGAGGCAGGTAATGGGTACAATCATTCTCCTTCCAATAGTACTGAGTTTCTTTGTAGTACTCTTTACGATGCCTCTTTGGATACGGAAAGCACGACAAATTGGTCTTGTCTGGGAAGATATGAATAAATATGAAACCCCTAAGGTCTCTGGTTCAGGCGGAGTTGTTACGATCCTTGGATTCATGATCGGCGTTTTCGCCTACATAGCGTATCGAGTATTCATTATCCGCGAAACAAACCTCAACCTCGTTGAAGCACTTGTACTCTCAACAGTTATCCTTCTCCTTACAGGCATCGGGTTTATGGACGATCTTATGGGATGGCGAAAAGGCGGCCTATCACGACGATCACGTATTATCCTTATTTTAATCGCCGCAATCCCGCTCATGGCTATCAACGTAGGAAAAAGTAAAGTTCTCCTTCCTTTCTTCGGCATTTTCGATTTAGGGCTTCTCTATCCCGTCATAATGATTCCGCTCGGTATTGTAGGTGCCACAATGGCTTTTAACATTATCGCAGGATGTAATGGACTCGAAGCCGGACAGGGAATACTCCTTATCAGCGCACTCGGTATCGTTGCATATCTCACAGGAACGCCCTGGCTCACAATCATCGCAGGATGCATGGTTGCCGCGCTCCTTGCCTTTATGATCTACAACTTCTATCCGGCACGAGTTTTCCCAGGAGATTCGCTCACCTACGCCCTCGGAGGATTTACAGCAATTATTTCTATCCTAGGAGATTTCGAGAAAATCGCACTATTCTTTTTTATTCCCTACATGATCGAAGCACTACTAAAGATACGAGGAAAACTAATAAAGCAGAGTTTTGGAAAGCCACTCCCCGACAACACACTCGATCTTCCGTATGAGAAACTATACAGCATCAATCACCTCGCCATCGCTGCTATGAAAAAGAGCAGCATACAACCCACCGAACGCCGCATAGTTCTCTCCATCTGGATATTTCAGGTAATTATTATCATTCTCGGCTTCATAATCTTTAAAGAGGGATTGTTTGAATAATGGAACGTATCCATCGAAAAGTTATCGCAGGAAGCATTATCTTACTTATTGCCTTCAATATATTCAATGCACTCAATCTTATCTTTCATCTCTTCATGGCCCGTTTTCTGAGCATTGCCGAGTATGGTATGCTCGCAACGCTCTTCTCTTTTGTTTATATCCTCGCGGTATTTACAGAGTCAATCGAGCTTGTACTCGCAAAATATACTGCTGCAGAGAAAGACATCGGGAAACTAAAGAACATCGCAAAGCGATCACTCACGAGAGCATTGAAGATATCATCAATCATGTTCGGAATATACGCACTCCTCTCTATTCCACTCTCAAAATTTGTCAAAATACCCTACCCTCTTATGATTCTTAACGGACTAATGATATTTCTCGCATTTCTAATCCCTATTGGGAGAGGCATCATGCAGGGAAAAACACGGTTTAAAGCACTCGGGATCAACATGGTTATCGAATCCTCAGTAAAACTGATCATCGCTCTTGTTTTTGTCTACGCAGGCATGAGAGTGTACGGCGCTATTCTTGGGAATATCGGAGGGGTACTCGCTTCTTTTCTCCTCTCATTCGTAAGTCTAAAGGATATCTTTAAAGCAAAAGAGAGAGAAGCGCGCCTAGACAATATCCACGGATACACAAAACCAACATTCGCAGTCATCCTCGCGCTCTTAGCATTTTATAGCATTGATATTATCATTGCAAAGATCGTCTTCCCTGAGGATGTAGCAGGATCCTATGCAATCGCTTCTATTATCTCAAAAACAATCTTCTGGGGAACCCAGCCAATAAGTAGAGCAATGTTTCCCCTCGCAGCAGAAGATTCTAAAGAAGAGAAAAAATCAGGAAAAGTATTTTTCAATGCACTTATTCTTCTCACACTTGCCATCACTATCGCATTAGTCATATTCTTCTTCTTCTCAAATACGCTGGTATACATTTTCTCAGGTAAGACCGTCCCTCTTGCAGCATCTATTCTCTTCTATCTCGGGATTGCAACAAGTTTCTTATCATTCGCGAATCTAATCCTTCTCTACAAACTCTCACAAGGAAACACTCAAGGATATTGGTATCTCTTCTTCTTCGTACTCATAGAGATCAGCGCACTCTTTTTCTTCTCGGATAATCTTCGCCAATTCTCACTCGCATTCGTGAGCGCCTCTGCGTTGTTCTTATGGGCCTCACTAATGCTAATGAATCCACGCGAGGTTCCATCAACCTCCAGTACATAAGTGTCCCGATCGCCTGAATGCCATCACGCCACCCAATCTTCTTCCCCTCTTCAATCGAGCGCGGACTATACGATATTGGAATCTCCTTAATCCGAATACCTCTCAGAAGGATCTTCGCAGTCACCTCAGGTTCGATCTCAAAACGATGCGCGCGGAGAGGAATATTTTTTATAACATCTGCTCGGAAAACCTTATAGCACGTTTCCATATCAGTTATTCTTGCTCCATACAATATCTTCGTGATAAACGTAAGAAATTTATTTCCCCAAAAGTAGACACGATAGAGAGGTTCGTGAACACCAAGAAACCGAGAACCATAAACAACAAGCTCCTTTCCTTCAAGAATTGGTGCAATGAGCTTTCGATAATCCTCCGGATTGTACTCGCTATCTGCATCCTGAATAGTAATAATATCTCCTGACGCAAGCGCTATTCCTTTCCGTACAGCAGATCCCTTTCCGCCATTCTCTTTCGTAATAAATATCCACTCAATATTCTTTCCTCTCTTCATTCGCAGGTATTCCTCAATGACTCTTTTTGAATTATCACTGCTCCCATCATTCACAATAATAATCTCTTTCGGTAAACCAAGGTCTACACGAGCAACTTTATCGAGAACACTCACGACCGTTTTCTCTTCATTATAAACAGGGATAATAATTGAGATCTTCATTCTTTCAGTAGCAAGATAAGAACATACACAGGAGCAAAAAGTGCAAGGATAATCGCAAGAATAACAATCCAATGAGCAATGGTATTGAGAAAGATTTCCACAATACCTTTCGGCATCACATAATCAAAATTATCTTCGAGAGGATAATAACCAATCGTATACAAAAACCACATTCTTGGCTGGCGAGCACGAAGAAGGATACTGTCCTTCACGGTTATCTTTCCCTGGTAAACATTAAGGATAGCTCTCTTTTTCTCAGATGAAAAGATTGGATAGTAGGGCCCTTCTTCAATCGGTTCAGAGATCGTTCTCACCAATCGCGCATTTGATTGTATAAGTTTAAGAAGTTCTTCCATTGAAGCATTGAGCTGCGGCTGATTCTTAATCGTTCCCCAACCACAATCATCACTAATGCATTCAATAAAGTACAAGTCAACAGTTACGCTAGTCCCCGGCATTTCATCTAGCTTGTTCAAGAGCGAAATAAATTCATTACCATCGAGATACGGCCAACCATAAAGCGTCCAGTGAATTCTGCCTTGATAGATGCGACTATCAGCAACAATAAGCGCATTTTTTGGGATCGCCTCTTCTTTAAAGTCCATAAGCTGAGCAAGATGATTCGTGCCATAGAAGTGTGTGGCGGCCATATTCGAGAGCGGTAATCCGAGGAGAACAAGTTGTATAATTGCAATGAACACAAATACATATGTCTCACTATTCTTATGAACCCTCTTTTCAATTCGATTGAGTATCTCTCGAACACTAAGAGCTGCAGGCGGCACAAGCAAGAGTTCAATAAAGAGGTAATGTTTCGGAAGGAGAATAATCGATGCAAGAAACGGAAGAACAAATGCAATACTCAGGAGCAAAAAGACAAGATATCTCGAATACTCGCGTCGATACGAAAAGATAAAAACAATTCCCAACATACCAAGAATAAAAATAAACGGGTCACCACGAAGAATAGACTCAATCGCTCCGAGAAGGAGCGATTTTCCAGACGCTATATGCTTTGTATCTCCAAAAAGAAGACCCTTCCAAGAGTTTTTTGCATTAAATTGAGCATCCCATCCATAGTATTGTTCAGAAATGTCTTTCCCAAGACCTAGAGTCCGCGTAAACTGAAGATCAAGAAAACCCTTTTCATTATAGAGAGTATAGTTATGAGTGAGCGCAGGAATTGTAAATATAAAAGCTGCTATAAGCAGGGGAATCATAAAAGAAACTGTTTTTAGAAACGATCTACTCATGGTCTCAGGTACCTGTTCTGATGAAGCGACAGCTACTTTTCTACGAGAGAAGAATGCATAGAGAAAGAATGAAGGAATAAAAAGGAGCGGATAAACCTTTGTATAAATCGCTAACCCAAGAGCAATACCGCTAAAGATAGGGTATTTCTTTCCTACGGATGCACACCCTTTAACAAAGAAAAGCATACTCAAGAGAACAAAGAACATAGCCATAACATCCATCTCTGCAACCGAATATTTAATATGAAATGGCGCAAACGTGAGGAGCGCCGCAGCAATAAGGGCAATTCGCGTATCAAAAAACTCTTTCGCAAGAAAATAAATGACAATAATTGAGAATGATCCAAAGAGAATAGCAGGTATACGAGACGCAAGGTGCGTTACCCCAAAAAGCATATACGAAAGGTTTGTGAGGGCATGCCATAATCCAGCAGATTGATCATATGTTGTCAGTTTACCTGCTGAGAGAAAATTAATAGCATGCGTTACAAAGTGCATTTCATCAGCACCAACAGCAACATTTCGTGCAGCAATGATACGGAGAACAAGACCTATAACCAGGAGGAGAATAAGAATACGAGTTGTTCGTTCTAGCGTAAAAAGGCGATCAATAATCCTATTGCGTCTTTCCTCAATACCCATGGCGTTCGGTGTTTATCGAGGTATATAAATCCAAGGGTTTTCTGCAACTTTATTGTCTTATCCCGAAATAATGTCCACTCGATAAATAAGAGAAACTAAATAAGAAAATAGTATTCTATTTCTTTTCCGTCTCTGTCTCAAGGTAGTCAAATACGTTTAAAAGATCATAGGCTATAGATTTTTATGTACCATGTCACCATAATAATGCCAGCATATAATGAAGAGCGGCGGATCAGAAAGACGCTCGAAATCTACTCGCGCTATTTCGAAACACTTCGCTTATACAAGGAGATAGAGTATGATATTCTTGTCGTGATCAACAACACACACGATCACACCGAAGATATTGTACAAGAAATGCAACAAAAAAACAAGCGCATCTCTTATTTAAATTTAGTACGTGGCGGCAAGGGATACGCAGTTATAGAAGGATGTAAGCACGCAATATCCCAAAAGAGCGATCTTATTGGATTTGTTGATGCAGATGCCTCAACACCTCCCGATGCTTTCCATGATCTTATAAAAAGAATAGGCCCTGCAGGAGGAACCATTGCAAGCCGTTACATATCAGGCGCAAAGATCGAACCACCACCAAGTACTGCAAGGATATGTGTCTCACGACTCTACAACGTTCTCATTCGCGCGTTATTCTTTTATCCCTATCGAGACACGCAATGTGGCGCAAAAGTATTTCGAAGAGAGGCGCTTGAACGAGCACTCCCACACATAACCATGTCACACTGGGCATTTGATCTCGATATAATATACAATATCCGGAAGGCAGGTTTTCGTATACGTGAGATACCAACACACTGGAGTGATACAAAATATTCGCACATCAATTTCATGCGTGCAGGCCCTTGGATGGTACTTGGGGTTATTAGACTGCGTTTGTTAACCTCTCCATGCAAGGAGTTTGTTCGTATCTATGATAAATTAGTGAGGTTCATCCCCCGATGAGAAAATTAAATCTTGGCTGTGGAAAGGATATCCGAAAAGGGTACATTAATCTCGACATTGTAAAAATGAAGGGGGTTGATGTTGTCCATAATCTAAACAAGTTTCCCTATCCCTTCAAATCAAACGAGTTTGATGAGGTGTACACTTCACACGTACTAGAACACCTTGACAATTTCATACAAGTCATGGAAGAACTAAAGCGAATCTGCAAGCCAGGTGCACGGATTATCATTCGCGTGCCGCATTTTTCATGCGGAGTAAGTTACCGAGACCCAACACATCAACGTTTGTTCAGCTACTTTACCTTTGATTATTTCACTGAAGATTGCTTTTACGACCTCCCCAAGTTTAGGATTATAAAGAGAAGGCTTAATTTTACGCGAGGGGCATTTCCTTCTCTCAATTACCTATTCAATCCAGTCATAAATATCAATCCCGCCTTATATGAACGATTCTTTTGTTGGATCTTCCCCTGTGCAGAGTGCTTATGTATGCTCGAGGTAATTAAATGAAGCGCGCACAAATAACAGTCGTTGTACCCTTAGGAGAAAAGAGCGAAGACGACGTTATCTCAAGTATAAAAAATCAAGAAGAAAAAGTTAAGATGGTTATCGAAATAGGACCAAACCCCCCACAAAACAGAAATCGCGGCATGAAGAGAGCATCAACACCACTCATCGCATTCGTAAATGGTCATACCATCCTTCCATCAGACTGGTCAAGAAAAATAAGACTCTTTTTTGAGAGATATTCTTCCACCGATATTGTCGGAGGTCCTCAGCTAACACATCCAGAAGAAACATACTTCGGAAAAGTAAGCGGATACGCGCTCGCATCTCTCTTTGGTTCCGCTGAATCAAGCACGCGATACATACCACGTCGCACGCTCAGCGAGAGTGACGAACGTTATCTCACCTCTGCGAATCTTATCTGTCGAAAACATGTCTTTGATTCTGTTTTGTTCGACGAAACACTCTATCCCGGAGAGGATCCAAAGTTTATCGCAGATGCAAAAAAGGCAGGTTTTCGTATCATCTACAATCCAGAGATTCAAGTATACAACAAACGAAGAAAAAATATCCGCGAGCTATCTCGGCAGATTTTTACCTATGGAAAAACACGATCCCAACAAAGAGATCTCTCTCGCATGATACGTCAACCATCGTTTATTGTTCCCAGTATACTTGTACTCTACCTTATCCTCTTTGGTTTTCTTGCATCTGTTCACAAGGTCTTTGTTATCCCACTTGGTCTGTACATTGTTCTCACCATCTTTTTTTCCTTGTATGAAGGTATGAAATATCGTCATCTAAGAGCGTTTTTCAATCTACCATTTATCTTTTTTAGCATTCATGTCGCATACGGCATAGGATTTTTATATGGGTTGTTTATAGGAAAGAGCAATGAAACCAAAGATTAGTTTTGTTACCCCCATGAAAGAAAGAGACTTTAGGGTATTAGCACTCCTAAAGTCTATTCGTAATCAAAACTATCCACAAAACAGAATTGAGATCATCATCACAGACGGCGGCAGCAATCCCTCTGTCCTTGATGCATGTAAAAAATATCACGTAAGGATCTATGAGAACCCAAAGGGATTCGCCGAAGGAGCAGGAATGGGAAAAGATCAAGGAATCTGGCATTCAACAGGAAAGTACGTCGTTATTGCAGAATCTGATACAGAATACATGAGTCTCGATTGGATCAACTCAATGATAAAACCCCTGGAAGAAGACGACTCAATCTTCGCGAGCGCACCCCGACTCTACATCCACCCAAAAGATAGTCTAACAAATCGATACCTTAGCTACATCGGTGTCGATCCCTTTGCATTCTATCGTGCGCTTGACGCACAACTCATTCTAAACAAAAAAACTAAGAAAATCCTACACAAAAACTATATTATTCTAGAACTTGATCCTCAAAGACCATATTGTATGGGGAGCAACGGATTTATGTTTCGGAGAGAACTAACAAAAAAAGTCGGCGACTATGCACAAGATATTGAATTTATCGCGCGCCTTGCAAAACACGGTCATGATAAGTTTGCATACGTCTCTCAGGCTCCGGTCTGGCACAAAAACGTAAAAGGTCTCTACGACTTTTTGAATAAGCGAGTACGCTGGACAAGGAATTATGCACACATATACATCCACGAAAAGAAAGAATATAATTGGATTACCGATCGACAAGAATTCTTTCGATATATACTCGCTAATCTCCTTATTGCCCCAAACATTCCTGTAAGTATCAAGAAAGCAGTCGAATATAGAGACACAGCCTGGCTTTTACACGCCCCGCTTCTCTTTTTCTCAACACTCCTCAATGTGTACTCTTCACTACACTCACGCAAGATGTTCACACAGGTGTTTACCTCTCCTTCCTAAAATGGATCCCAGAACTAAAGATTTCCAAACCTTGCATTAATCCGTTTTGGAGCATCGGGAAACTCGAGAGAGAGATTCTGCCAAAACTCAGGCAGCTTATGGGTAATCTCATAATCCTCCCAGACAATAGGTGCCATTGGTCCAATCTTCCTCGCCCAATGTGCCATGCGAAAGAGCCCTTCATCGAGCAAGGTCAGGTCTTTAAATCCGAGAATCTCCCCAGATTTTTTCGTCGTACAGTGCGCATGCTTTACCTCATGTCGTGCCTGAGTATAAACAGGTTTTATCGAAGTCTCCATTGCTTTCGTAACCTTCTCCGCAAGTTCATTAACCGTATGAACCTTCGCAGAACCAAGGTTAACAATCTGGTTCTGTGCTCTTTCAATAAACGGAGCCTCTGCTATGCACGGAATAACATCATGAACATACGAGAACGCACGTGTTTGTTCCCCATCCCCATAAATAAGCGGCGGTTTGCCATTCATAATCCGATTCATAAAGATTCCAATAACATTCCGATAAGGATCTCCTAGGAATTGTCTTTCTCCATAGATATTGTGAGGCCTAATAATAATATAATTCAAACCAAAGAGCTTATACGCACACTGAAGATCTTTTTCAACAGTATACTTCGCAATACCATACGGATCCTCAGGATTCGGAAGATCCTCTTCGTCAAACGGTAGTATGCCAGAACCATAAACAGCCATAGAGGATGTAAAGAGAAACGTTTTTACATTGTTCCGAATTGCCGCATTGATAAGGTTAAGTGAACCAATGAGATTATTCGTGTAATTAAATTTTCGAATAAAATGCGAGAGACCTTCCGCTGCATATGCAGCGAGGTGGTAGATAATCTCACTTCCCTTGACAACCTCTTCGACAAGCTTTTCATCAACAATCGATCCCTGCCAATAATGTGCCTTCTGATTAATATTCTCCTTTAAACCTCCTGAGAGATCATCAATAACATGGACCTCATGGCCATGCTCAACAAGATAGTCTACAAGATGACTTCCAATAAAACCAGCACCGCCAGTCACCAATACTTTTTTCACCATTTTTCTAAACTACAATATGACAGATTATAAACATTATGGTGATTGACCGTAATTGGCACCAAAAAATCTTATAATTATTATCCGTTTAAAATCTATCACCTTTTAATTTACCAGTACCTTATAAACAATAAACGCAGGTTGTTTCTGTTCCTGATCATAAAAGAGTACATGGACAGGCTGAAGATTTTTTTGATTGCGTTGAATATAATCATTAAGATAGGGCGGGAGCGTATTTTGAGTAATATAAATAACAAGATACTCTGGATTAAACGCCATTATATCAGATTCATTTTCTGTAAAACTACGATAATCCCTCTCAGAGTAGTAGATACCATACACCTCATATCCAGTTCCCATAATCTTTGTTCCAGGGGGCGTATTTGCCTTAAGCCACTCAAATCCTTGTTGCGCGTGGATAAAAGTCTGCTTTCTATCTTTAATGAGACTATCAGCAAAGGTCAACTCGCTATAAATACCTACAGAAAGAATAGCAATAATAACAATAGTTACAAACGGCTTACTATACCGCTCTCCCTTCACATAGAGGTAATCAAGCCCCAGCGCACTAAACGTCACCATACTCAAACTCACCGGAAGAAGCCAACGATCCTCTGCACCCTTAATGTAAAAGATGAAGTAACCATAGATAATGATCATGGCAAGGGTAAGGAGAAGATGCCCTTTCAAACGCTTGTTTTTACCAATAACATCAAAACCAAGAATAAGTTCAACAAGAACAACCAACGCTCCAATGAGAAAGAAAACAAAGAAGATCTTTGTAAGATACACCGATATAAAGTTCAGAATTGAAAAATTAATCTCTTTACTAACAGCCTGAGCATAATCTTTACTAAGGAGCGCTGGGAAGATATTCCGAGTCCGCACATAATTAAGTGCAAAAAAAGCAAGGATCGGTGTACCCCCCACAATTCCCGAAAGCCAGAATGATCTATTCAAAACTATAGATCTTCCTCGCGTTATAAGGAGCGAGATCGGATAGGCTAAGAATACAAGACCACTGGGATACCGTATAAGTGTTCCAAACGCCAAAACAAAAATCGAGAGCGCAAAATACCGAGGATTAAATTCATCCTTATCAGCCTTAATAAAGTAATAGATACTCGCAAAGATAAACGGCAGAACAAGCACATCGGTCAAGAGTCGAGCAGTATAAAAAAGATGAATCCAAAGCACCGAGAATATCACGCTCGCAATGATTGCAGTACGTTTAGAATAGAACTCCTTAACAATCATATACACAAATATTACCGATAAGACCGAAGGAATAAATTCAAAAAGAAAACGCGCCCCCACTTCAGATACACCTAGTCTCATAACAATACTCCAAAGAAAAGGAAAGAACGGCGGCCGTATTTTTGTCTCACCAATAATAACATCAGCTGCATCCCACTGATGAGAGATAAAGTTCTTCGCAAGCGATCCATACGAAGCTTCATCCCACCAGAGCGGCTGATTCTTCGTAATAAAAAAATAATAGAGCCGGATAATCGTCGCAGCTATAACAACACCAAGAATCGTAAGGTTTTTATTATCATTAAGCCAACGTTTAAGACGCTCTTCTTTTTTTTCACTCGCCACACTATCATCCATAATCCTCTCAATAAAAGAGAGTTTTTATGTGTTGTTATTTCCAGCTAAAACAATGTTTCTCTTTACTTCGTACTCTCTATTCTCTTCCAAAGTTCTTCCCGCGACTTCTTTTTTACAGTCACGTCACGATAGATAAGATGCCAAAGATAAAGACGCGCAAGAAAAAGCTCAACAAGCCATACAATCTCATTAAGCGTGCGAGTATGTTTCAGAACACCGAGCGAACCAAGGGATTCCTTCTTAAACGAGCGCATCTCAACGTTAATCATCGATCGTATCTGATTATACCCTCCTGCACTCCGACGTTTTTGATTAATCCAATCTTTAAAATTCGTAGGAAACCTCACATAAACTTTTGCATTCTCAGCATACGCAATCGTATATCCTTGCTCATAAACCTTATGTGAGATAAAACCATCTTCAGAAAGGAGATCTTCAGACAGCTTTGGAAAAAGTTCTTTCCGTATCGCAAAAAGGTATCCTGAACAAAAGAATCTTCTTCGTAATGCAAGCGCTTTTTTTCTCCGTTCATGTGCAGTCGCTGTAAGAACATGCGACCAGAACCCATACCTTGTATGCCGCACGTTAATTGACTGCGGATTCCCTGAGACTGCACCAACGCGCTCATCACGAAAAGGAGCGAGAAGCTCAGAGATCGCTGTCTTATTAACAACAACATCTCCATCACTCAGAATCAATATCTTTCCTCGCGTATATTCTTTCACAAGATTTAATGCAGCTGATTTCCCCTTCCCTTGATCTTGCACTGTTTGCAATCCTTTAAACTGAGTTTTATATATCTCCGCGACACGAAGCGTCTCTCTATCAGGAGCAACAACAAGAAGTTCACTTCCTCGTGAGAGTTGCGCAAGCTGCGGTATAACTGCTTCAATCGCTCTGCCAATAGTTGCCGGTTCTTTATAAGAGGTTATAATAACACTAACCTCAACGCTTCTCTTTTGCTTTTTGTATGGCCTCAAAATAAAACTGCATTGTTCTCCGTGCAATATCCTCCCATTGGTAATGCAATGCTTTTTCTTTGTTACGTTTTCCTATCGTCCTTCGTAAAGAACGGTTGTCAAGTAAAGTAATAATACGCTGTGCAAATCGTTCATTATCTCCATACGGAACAAGAAAGCCATTATCTGGCTCTTTCATCTCATACGGAACACCATTAACCGGCGTTGCAACAATCGGAAGACTAGAGGCCATTGCCTCAAAGAGCGTAAGAGGAAGTCCTTCTCGGTAACTCGGTAAAACAAAAATATCTGCAGCCTGATACATTCGTACAGCATCAAGACGCTCTCGCGTAGGTTCAAGGAGAATAATTCTCTTTTCTCCAGAAATGAGTTCCTGAACTCGTTTCTTCATCCCCTCATCAGGACCACGAATAACAAAAAACGTTTTTGGCCGTTCTTGCAAGACACGGTGTGCTATCTCTACAAATCTATCAGGACCCTTCGTCACATTTAATCTTCCGAAGAATAAAACAAGATTGCCTCGAATCCCATGCTTCTTTTTAAAGTTATTTTTCGCGATCCGCTGAAAAAAGAGACTACTCATACCATTTGGTAGTACACTAATCTTCTCTGCTGCCCCCCCATACTTTTTTATGAAATCAATCTCCCAAGGCGTTATCGCGATTATCTGTTCTGTATGCGCAAGTACATATCGAGAGACAAGGTTATAACTCACCACAACACCCATCCGTGCAATCAAAGAACGATATGAATCTGACCAAGGACAGTGTGTCGTATGGATGTGAGGTATATGTCGTATTCTTGCCACGAGCGCTGCCAGAACAACATGAGGATGCCCGAATTCATGGGTGTGAATAATATCAAAATTCTCATCTATAAGTTCAAGGAATACAGAAGGCCAAAGACTCACGAAGTTTGTAAACTTCACGAGATGAAAAGAGCGATGAACATGAACATTATCGAGCATCTCATATTTCTTCTCGATCCGTTTATTTTTATCCCAATCAGAGGTAAAGACATGGACTTCATTCCCTTCACTTATTTGGTACCTTGCTAACTCCTCAACAACATTTTTGACGCCACAGATCGTAGGCGTATAAAATGGACAAACATGCGCAATTTTCATACCGAGGTGAACGCGGAGCTATTTATAAGAATTATGAACCTCAATTCGCTATGCTATAGAAAGTGTGGTGTGCTATCTTTAATTAAGAGCCTATCCGCATAGACAGGCTCTCCAAGTAATTATCCCCCAAGCAAGATGCAATAATGCAAGGTAATTCTAAGCTTTCCTGGTAAGATAAGGCTGTAGAGAACGAGAGAGCTTCGATAGAGGCTTTGTTGCGTCGATGGTGATCGTGGGCGAGAGCAAGGAAACCCTGCTTAACGAGTTATAAAAACGAAAATGCTGTTCTGCTGAGATAGAAACGCCCCGTTTCTTTAATATTGAAGGTGGTACTCTTAAGATAACACAAAGATCAGGTTTCGGTGTCAAACGTTTCAATAACAGAAACAATCTCGGAGGCGCGAATACCAACTCATCATAGAAATAACGATCAAAAAGTATAATGTCTGTTTTGCTATTCATCGCTTTCCGATAACGCATTCTCAACTCAAGATAGTAAAGAAGATAGAAAAAAAAGCTTCGGGGACGAAAACGTGCGAGTTTTTCTTCCACCAGTATTTTAGATCTCTTTCGTTTTTGATAAAAATAAGAGAACAGTCGTACAAAAGGATTCTGAAAATCTCTCCAGCCCATAAAAACAACACGAACCGACTCCCCTCTTTTCTCAAGTCGCTTCTTAAGATAGTGCGCAAGCGAGCTCTTCCCAGAACCATCACTCCCCACAAGCGCGATTATAATTACCATCACGCACGCTTCTTCTCAAATTTTGTAAGATATCCTGATGCAAATAGCCGCGCGACAACACCCCAAGGCTTCGTATAAAATCTTCGAAAGAGAAACCGGTTAGGAACAAGCGGGAAATCACTAAAAAGGATAGGATATGTTCGAATATTGCTAAATCCTTTTTTCTCAAGGAGATGAGTAATATTCTTTACAGAGATTCTTTGCGTATGTTCTAGATCAATCTTTCTTCCGATAAAACGTTTAAGCGAGAATAAGAGTTTGTGAGGCGGCGACGAGATAATGATTCCTTTCCCTCCAGGTTCGACTAAAGAGTAAACCTTTTCTATAACCTTTGTCTTATTTGGGATATACTCAATTGCGCGAGAGCAAAAAATAAAATCAAACCTTTCTTTAAACTCCTGATCAAGAAAATTATTCACGAGAGTCCTGACACGCTTTGAAGGTATATTCTTCTTAAATTGAAGAATCATCTCGCGAGAAATATCAAGGCAGACAAAACGAGCCTCAGGATATCTTGCGAGTAAAACACGCGTCCATGTTCCAGGACCACAACCTACTTCAAGACAAGAGCGAGCGTTCACATCACGAAGATGGTATGATATACTCTCAGTACTATGACGATACTGGCGGCGTTTTCGCGCACCCGCAAACCAGCGGTGATACTCATAATCCCCCTTTGTCGTTTCCATAGCCTTTGTATCAAAAAAGTCGCGCATCTCACGTACGAATTGCTCATTGTCACTATTATTTTTCTCTCTTACAGTACTATACATGAAGCGCATGAACACGATTTCTTTTATCTCTGTTAAATAATGATCGCCAGAGGTAACGAATTAAAAACGTATTTCCACTTGCAAGCGACCAACCAGCAAGTTTGTACATATAAGGATCGCTCAATAGGTGCTTCCGAGCAATAAGTGAAAGGATTCGCACTGCAAAGTTAAGCTGAAATGCCTTCTCAAACGCGCGCTCATCAAGAAGGTGAATAGAATCTGCAAGCATCGAGTTAGTAATATGAACCTGGACAAGAGGAATAGCAACAAAAGCAGTATTCTCCTCACGAATAAAATCAACAACATCCCCTCGAGCAATCGCTCGAAATGTCTCTATATGCTGGAGAAGAAACTCTCGAGAAACAGCAAGTTGCGAGAGAATAATAAACCTATTAAACTCTTCTTTTTTGATAGACTTAAAGGCACGATAAACTCGAAACGAGAGATAATTACCAAGGGATTTTGTGTAGAGATAATAACTACAACAACTTATTGGTTTTCCAGTTATATGGAGAGAGTAACTCAGGAGAGCATTCTTTAAAGGATAAGGTATGCTTCTCATCTCTCTAAAAACAACACTATCATAATCGTGTACTTTGTCAGACAGTGTTCGTACATCTAAAAAGAGATCCTCCCGAGAGATCTCTCCTACCTTTGCTGCCGTCTCCGGCAACGCTCGATTACTCCCTTTTTCTTTCAACGTCCAATGAAACAACTTTCTATATTCTTCTTTTGTATTATTATTCTTAAGAACCTTCATATACATCCGACTCGCGATCTTCTCACGCTCTTGTTCATGGGCCAGATAGTATAGTATTTTTCTTAACAAATCTCGTTCACTTTTAAACATCACAATCTCACTATCCTCTTTAAAGAAGTGCGTATAAGCAGAATAATAATCCACAAGTTGAAATGATTTACACGCACCAACTTCAAAGACACGACCCTTCATATGGAGCTCATTATATTTATTTCGAGTAAACCCAAGATTAATCTTGCTTTCATTAACAATCCGAACAAATTCCTGCTCAACCACCGGGCCGCCATAGATATCCGCACAATCAGGATATACATTCCATCCATGCCCCCAAATGCGTATAGCAACGTTGTTTTTCCTTAAGAAACGAACTAACGCAACACGAGAGGGGAGTGGCGCACCAATGAAAGAAACATCATATTTCTTCTGGACATCGAGAGGTTTAAAAACATCAGTATTAGCACCGCAGACGAGAAATGTGTTTGTAAGACCCTCATCACGATAACGCCGAAGATACGGTTGCTGAAAAACAATACCATAATCAATAAAGTGACTATAGTATCTAGAAAATATCTCAAAGTCAATATCATCATCACCAAAATGCGCAATAATCTTTGTTCCCGGAGAGATTAGATTAATGTGCTGAAGTGTATCAATGTTCAGCTCATCAGAACCAACCATACAGAGGAGGTAATCAGGTTTTTCTTGGCCTATAAGAAAGAATAATCGCTCACGCATTCCCTCAGGACCGTATTCAAATCTCCTCTTTCGAGGATCAAAGAGAATCGATTCCTTAAAGAAATCCTTTATTGCAAGATAACAGCTATGAAAAGGCCCAGCCTTCACATTTTCACTGTCCCACATAGCAAAGAGAAGCTTCTTTGTTCGAAGAATCGCATCTGCTTCACGAGCAGAGAATTTTCTCTTTTGTTTCATGAACAGCACAGAAATTACTCTTACTTAAATGTTATTATACTATCTTCTCTACCAGCCTCTAAGTATCATGTTCTTCTATTTATGTAATAAATCAACCATCTCAACGATCAATGTTGATCGTTCACTTAACATCGCCCGCTCATATGACGGGATAACATCTTTCTTATGCTCAACCTTAATGACATCAATATTGGTTAGCATTTTTTTAAAAGCATCAGCATGATCCTGAAAATGTTGTGGCCCAGGATAGAGTGGGAACTTGCTCCCTATCATGGTACGTATGATTACCTTCGGATTAAGCACACCATGAGATAGTTCGTATATCTTATCGAGGTGGTTTACCAACTGATTAGTAGCCAAGATAAGAAAATCAAATCGAGGATAGATCGAGATCGGTAAAAATCCTTCAAGCGAGAGACCTGTTGCAATACCAGTTTGAACCTCCTCCATAATCGGAAGTTCGAGACGTTTTTCTTCAGGAACTCCATCAAGCGTTACATAAATAGGGCTTCCCTTAAATTGTACAGTCTGTCCAATAAAAATCGTATCCTCTCTTTTCGCCAGCATTTTCATCGAGTCTCTCACCCGATCGATATATTGCTCTCCTTCAGGAGCACTCTCTGTTTTTATATCCTTAAAATCGACCCAGATTCCCGCTCCATGATGAGGCCATGTTCTCTCATAAGAATATCGTAAGACTCTAGGATTTTCTGACGCTTCCCTCCGGTCAATAGAATATCCCTTCACATCAGAATGTCGTAATGAGAAAGGAGATGTCTTCCATACAACATTTGTCGGTGTATACACAC
Source organism: Candidatus Woesearchaeota archaeon (assembly GCA_964494915.1). Classification (GTDB taxonomy): domain Archaea; phylum Nanobdellota; class Nanobdellia; order Pacearchaeales; family GW2011-AR1; genus UBA73. The sequence goes on along the minus strand of CAZBTP010000020.1, from coordinate 4,303 downwards.
TCAGAGAATCATCCTCGACAACAAAGGTTATTGGTAACTGGTGACCTTCTGAAAATTTTATGCATTCATGAAAGACTCCTGTTTCTGCAGCCATATCACCACAAAAAACCCAGACATGGTCTTCAGATCTTTTACGCTTTAACGCTAAAGCAACCCCAACCGCAATGGGAACCTGCCCAGGGACAATTGATGAAGAAAAAAATCTATATTCTTTGCTCATCATATACATACTCCGTCCTTCAATTATCTGTTGCACTATCCATTCACGAGGTATCCCCTTCAAGAGAGCATGATAATGATTTCTGTAACTTGCAAAAATCCAGTCCTGAGTTTTTATTCTCTTAAAGATCTCTATCAATTTTTCTTCATTTCCTCCAGAGAGATGAACAGGCGCTCTAATCTTCTCGTTATTGTAGAGCTTCTCGATCTCTTTTTCAAAAGCTATCAACTCTTCTTTCGTCAGTTTACTGTCCATCCTAGCATAAATCTAAGGAAGAGTATTTAAGTTTTCTCAAGCTCGAGTATACAGGTACCGTACTTTTAACAATAATCACCTTATAGTCAACGACTTTAATATTTCCTCAGTTTGTCGTTGACTATTTAGGGAAAGACTTATGTCTTTCACTATATCAACCCCAATAATCTTTAAGTATTGCTTTCGAATAGAAAAAGCATGGAACGTGAAACAGTTCTTATCACTGGCTCGAGTAAAGGTCTCGGAAAAGAGCTCGCCACTGTTTTCGCAGAACACAACTACAACATTATACTCAACGCGCGGCACCACAAAGAACTAGAAAAAACAAGAGCCGAACTATCGAATCGCGGAGTCAATGTTTTCACCGTGGTCGGTGATATCACAAACGACAACACAATAATACAACTTGCCTGGCTCGCCAATCGAACCTCTCTTTCAATCCTCATCAACAATGCAGGATCTGAACTTTCAGGATTAAAATACCAACTCCACACACTCCATTTTAATCATATCGAAGAACTAATCAACGTTCATCTTACTGCAGCAATAAAAATGACAAATAAAATATATCCTATCTTTCTAAAGCGGGGAGGAGGAACAATTATCAATATTAATTCACTCGCAGGACTCGAAAGCCAACCTCTGCGAAGCACCTACTGTGCAAGTAAATGGGGATTACGTGGCTTTACCGAGACATTGCGAATAGAAGCCGCTCCAGATAATATTAAAGTCATGGCTATCTATCCAAGTAGAATTAAAACACGACCAGAGTTTGCTTCATACGGATGGGAACCGAGAGAAGTCGCCCATAAGATTTATATAGCCTATAAGGATGGGGTTCTTGATCTTGACCTCGATGCTCGTCCAGAGGAGTTTAAGAAAAAACGATGAAAAAAAGAGTGTTAGTGTGCGGTGCAACAGGTTTTATTGGAAGAAATATAGCAGAAGCACTCGCCAAGCGAGATGATCTTGAAGTGTATGGTACGTATTTTCAATCGAAACCTTTCGAAAATCCTAACATAAAACTAATCAGTGCTAATCTACACAACAAGGAAGAAGTTGACAATGTCGTCAAAGAAAAAGATGTAATAATTCAAGCAGCAGCTACAACATCTGGGTCAAAGGACACGATTACAAAACCATACATTCATGTAACTGACAATGCGATTATCAATTCTCTCATTTTTAGATCAGCATTTGAAAATAAAGTATCGCACGTAGTATTCTTTAGTTGTAGCGTAATGTATCAGCCATCCGATGTACCAATTAAAGAAACAGATTTTGATCCGAATAAAGAGATATACAAAAGCTATTTTGGTGTTGGCTGGACAAAAGTATACATAGAGAAGATGTGCGAATTTTACTCTCGACTTGGAACAAAGTATACCGTACTCCGCCACTCGAACATCTACGGGCCCTATGATAAATACGATCTCGACCGCTCGCACGTATTTGGCGCGACAATAACAAAAGTGATGACAGCTCCCAATGGCGGAAACATCGTTGTGTGGGGAACAGGCGAGGAAGAACGCGATCTGCTCTATGTTGAAGATATTGCTCGTTTTGTTGAACTTGCAATAGAAAAGCAAAAAGAGCCATTCAATCTTGTCAATGTCGGCTACAACAGCTCCATTTCAGTTGCTCGTCTTGTACAAAAGATTATCAATGCATCAGAAAAAGATCTAAAGATCGTTTACGATCCAACAAAACCAACAATAAAAACAAAGGTCGCTTTGGATTCTACAAAAGCAAAAGAACTCTTTGGCTGGACACCCAAAGTCTCACTCGATGAGGGAATACGAAGGACAATAGCATGGTATAGAGAACACATCCTTCAGACTATGGTTCCTGCGCGTTAACACCAGCAATATATTTCGAACTCCGTGCAAGTCGAAAAGGAAAGTGCTGAGTAATGCGTTGAACAGAATCTTCGTAATCCCCATAATACTTCAGCTCAAGTATGAAAAGTTCTTTATCCTCCATTTTCCTCTGGAAGAGATTATCATGATTCTTAATCTCATAAAACACAAGATCAGAATCAAGGGTGAGTCTGCATAATCCATCGGCAGAAAGGAAATATCGTCGTTTATAAGAGGTAATGAGAACAGGTTCAAGGGTGTGAATTCTAGCCAAGATCTCTCGAGGAAGAGGGGAGGTAGCAAAACACTGCTTTAATTTTTTCAGCGTAAATGCCCTATCAAACATAAATGGCGCAAGGGAGAAAGAAAATTTCTTACTTATCTGATTCCCCTTAGTCTTGATCTCAAGTCTTGGTGTAATCTTCCCCAAGAGAGAACCATACCATCGTATTCGTGTTTTTGAACGATACGGATTACCATCTCTATTATCACTATAATCGCTTCTGTCAATTGTATCGAGATAAAGGCTATTCACCTGTCGTAACGGGAACACTTCGCGAAAAAGCAAAGGATTCGTTTTGATAAGAGAGAGCATATCCGCGAGCGTAAGATCATAGCTCACAAACTTTCGTTCGTACCGTTCTCTTTTAACATTTGTTTTTATATCGCGCATATCATCCTCCAGGGTAGAGCCGTGCATAAACGTCCTTTTCAGTTCCTTTGATAATCTCTCCATCAAAAGAGATCTCTGATCCCTGCTCAACAACCAATTGTCCACGAGAATCGAGGGTAATATTACGCGCTTCAATCCTCGCAGGTCCAAATTCCGACTTCTTCTGATAGAGAGCAAATGGATACGTTGCATTCTGTATACGAAGGTTCTCAATACGAAGGAGAGAAAGGTCTTTCGCAGTAACTCCGAGAAAAGCATTCTCAACAACAACATCCCTTGCCTGAACACTGCTGTTCTCCCCGACACTTATCCCCTTATCACCAATATCTGTTGCATGCAAACGCTCAATTGTCCCCACAGAATCTGAAAAGTCAATACAATCATTAGAACAGCGAGAACAGGTCACATCGTGAATACTACCTTTGCTAAAATCAATATCAAAACAATCAGAACTCGCGTTTTCAAACAATGTCTTCGTCGTTGTAAATTCTGAGCGAATTATGTTTAAGTTATCTTCAGCTCTAATATTCGAGAACCGCACATTGTTCAACACAACAGGAGATTCATAAAAAGTAACTGCTCCAGTGAGCGTCAATCCATTCTTCAAAGGAGCAATAAGGTTATCAAAGGAAACATAGGCAAGATGTGACTGCTGTTGTGCATTAAGAACAAGAAGCCCTTGACCACCCCCATCAGAAGACACGATCCTAACAGGCATACCCTCATCTCCTTTAAATTCGAGAGGAGAGTACGAAAGAATTATTGCATCATGTGTAAGATCTATCGTTGTCCCATCATGAATCACAAAGGTTCTATCAGCTGGAATAATAAGGTCTTTATCAAGACTCCATGATCCTTGTTTAACCGTTATAGTATTCTTTGCTTCATCAACAATAAGAAAATCAAACTCTCCAACATTCGGCTTTTGTCTCATAAGATCGAATGCAATAAAAGCACGATCACGATACGCCCAGGGAAAGATCGTCTCAGAGAGAACTCGCTCACTTCCAAAGATCTTATAGTTGACTTGTATCCCTTCTGCAAGGTTATCATCCCACGGAAACTGAGGAGGAATTTGAAAAACAAATGAAGCGTGATCGAGCGGTCCTCCAAGTGCACGCGGTTGAAGGAGAGAATTTCCCTCTCTCTTCTCAAAAATAAAGGTATTATTATACGAAGCACTCACAATCTCAAGAGGAAGAGAATGGACATTCCCGATACTAAGGACTACTTCTTGTTGAGGAGTTGATCTCTCATAGTACGCATCAAGGCTCCTTGGAAATGGATCAAGGAGCG
>CAZBTP010000019.1:8727-27867 GCA_964494915.1 Candidatus Woesearchaeota archaeon | reverse complement strand
GAATGTAAAAACGCACCATCTAACCTAAATTGTATCTGGGAGAATAATACTGGTTACGGTTATTGTGGGGACCAAAGTACCATTATTTACAATAGGAATAATAAAGAATGCGTCACACACAATAATCAAAAAACAGAATGTTTGGATGAAACACCATGCGCATGGAGGCCATCTTATGGTGCGATTGGAGAAAGTCTCCCAACTGTATTGTGGTTTTTATGGATTGTAATAAATTTTGTGTTTATAGGATTCATAATACTAGTTCTATGGTATGGTCAATTTGTTAATTACACAAAGATAATCAATTTAGGATTGTTATTCTTTGTACTAGAAATTCTAACAAGATATATCGGATTTTGGCTTGACTACTATAAAGGATACTTTGCATTTAGTATTTTAGCAGTCTTAGGAGGAATCATGTTAATCTTAGGTTCATTATTCATACCAAAATGGAGAAAAAAACTTTTAGAAAAAACTGGACAAAATAAAGAGGAGAATTAGTTTAATGAAAAAACAAACTATAGGCCTTATTAGTGTGGTCTTTTTAGTTCTAACAATTGTTTTGTCTTTTATACTTTATAATGAGTGGCCATTGTTAACAGGTAAAAAAATTGTTCTTGCTATACAACCAATCGATCCATTTGACCCATTTAGAGGGCAATATATGAGCATAAATTATGAAATCTCAACAATAAACAACGTAGAAGGTTTTATTGAAGGAGATTCTATCTATGTAACTTTAGAAAAAGATGAACAAGGAATATGGAGACTAAAAGAAACCTCTAAAACAAAACCAAGTGAAGGAATTTTTATTAAAGGAAAAATTACTAATTCCTATGATAAACGCGTGTGGGTCGAGTATGGCGTGGAACAATTCTTCTTTGAAAGAAACGCCATGTTACCAACTTCGAATATAAGTGTCGAGGTTCGTGTTTCTAACTCTGGGAGAGCTAAACTTGTTCAATTATTAAAGAATGGTGAACCAATCGAAATCGAATATGAAAAGTTTGATATAAGATCTTAATATTCAAGAGTCGCTTCCATAACCAAACCACAATCGTAGTTGCGGTGGATAACTATTTGTCCGTGAGTAAAAGGTACGAAGTTGTTCCCTGTTCTCTTCGCGTTGGTCAAGAGTAATATGTACGCCGTAATTATTAAAGGGATCTTCCGTCCAATGACTCACTATTTTTTTCCCTTCGTTGACACGACGCCTATATTGTAAACGGGTAATATCCCAAACTACTTGATCTCGGAATGTATGTGCTCTATGTATGTACGGCTGAGTACCACCCATAGGACTATAATCCTCTAAAAAATAACACGCTGGTGCCCAAAGGTATCTAAGATTTTTTTCATCCCATTCAGATGCGATAGCATGAATACCAGAGTAAATCGCTCCTGTGCTCTGTAACCTTTCAACATCATCCTCAGCTATCGTACTAAAATCGTGTGTTAACGTAAGTACAATCTCTGCCCTTTTAATTAGAGACGATCGGTATTTCGCTAGTTCATACCGCGGAAATTGTACATAGATATCGCTTGTTCCCAAGCGATCATAATTATACGAAAGTCGGAGATATGAGGAATCTTCTCGATAAAGAGCATCACTCTCTTCAATGTTAGACACAGATCCATTTGCAGAAGCTGTAAGGATAACATTAGGTACGCCATATAGTAGTCTCTTAGAGGTTGTTGGTTGTCTCATTGGTATATTTAACACCTCATTTCTTCTCTCCATGGAAGAAGGTATAACCTCACTGACATGTCTAAGCGTATTTTCCCCTTGTCTCGACGAAGAACATCCATAAAGAAATGCACCAATAAGGCCGATAGCCTCTCGTCGATTCATGTACTAATGAAGGCAGTGCTCTATTTAATATCTATTATTGGAATTTTTATGAGAATTGTCTATAAAGAAACCGATAATTCCTAAAATAACTGAACCAACCGCTCCAACCGTAAAAATTAAAATCCCCATTAGTCCAACTCCCAGTCCATCTACCTTAAAAATAAATCCTATAGCAATCACAGATAAAATTGCTAAAACTGAAGCGATTATTCCCCCTGAAGATAAACTAAGAGAATATTTCATCTTTTTTTCAAAATTCTCTTTCTTGATTAAACTATAAGTAAAATATCCAGAAAATATCAATAATAATATAGAAGGCCACCCAATTTCAATTATGTCTGGGTCAGATATTCCACCATTAACAAGTTGAGAAGATAATCCGAAAATCATTGAAACAAACCAAATTACACTTCCTAAAAATACTAACCCGTGAATAATCAAACTCGGAATTTTAGGAGAATTTCTTATCATAAACACCATTAAGATTATTCCAATAATTAAAGAAACAATCAATGAAATTATTAACAAAACAAAAGAGATTCTTTCTTGTTGTTGCCTAGAATTTGCTTGGTTTTGTTCAGCAATAGAGGGTACATCTTTAGGAGTTGCGATATTAGGGGCTGTAGTGTCCACAACTTGTCCTTGAGCAAAAACAAAGTTAGTTATTAAACTTAATAGGATTATTAAAGAAACTAAGAAAATTGTCTTTGACTTCCTGATGTAATAATTATACATATCCTATTTAAAAAACTATCGAGAATATTAGTTTTTAGATGCCCTATGCTCTTGGCATAGGGAGATTTATCGTGCAGAATCTGCTTGTTTTTCAGCCTCATTCCTCTTTGAGACAGCATAGCTCTCCATGGTATTTTCAGACGCCTTGATAATCTCATCTGCAAGAGATTCAGCCATTTTCTTTTTCTTTCCAAAACTTCGTTGATGCGCCCCCTGCACAATCCACCGTATCGCAAGGTCAATTCTTCTCAGCGGGCTTGTATCGACCGATTGTGGATAGCGCGCTCCTGCGTGTTCAATGACTGTTATCTCATCTCGCGGTGAACCGTTCACAATCGCATCTGATAAAACCTGCAACGGATTCTTTTTTGTTTTCTGTTCAATAATTTGTATTGCAGTGAGCACACTCTTCATATTCTTTGTGTACTTTCCTGATGACCAACTTGTAATAATCTTGTGTTTCTTTCCAACGTGACCCGACGTTGCAATTCGGTTTGCTATTCGTTCGAGGATGTTCACGTTCATCTTTCCGAACTTTACAATGTTTCGCCCATATGATTTGAGAAGTAAGCGGGGTTGCATATTGAGGTAAGGCCTTAATGCTATATCTTTTACTTCTATTACTGCAGTACTATAGAGATCAAATAAGTAAAATTGCTCCTCCCCTCTCTGTTCTTCCTTCTGTTCGTTCATTAGCGCCTTCCTTTCTCGATTTTACCCCTGACAAGGAGCGGGAGAGGTTGGTCATTTACCTTTATAACTTGGAATCTGATTCCTCGAATATCTCCTTTCGATCTTCCTTGTTTTCCTCCAATTCGTTCAATAATAACCTCGTCATGTTCGTCAATAAATTTTTGTGCTAGATTTCCTGGAATAAACGCGCCGACTGAGACAGCGTTCTTAATGAGCTGTACCTTGCAGCATTTCCGCATTGCCGAGTTTGGTTGAGCTGCTTCTTTCTGGAATTTTTCAATAACAATGCCTTTTGCTTGGGACGATCTCCCAAGAGGGTCCGACTTTATCTTTAGCTTTTTCATTCGTGCAATATATACCTTGTCACGCCAGCGTGATCTCTTCCTTCTTTTCATCAACTGACGTGCATTCATTAATCCCATCTCTCAATGCAGAACTTGCGCTTTTTAAACTTTTAGTATTATAGTCAACAACTTTAATATTTCCCCAGTTTGTCGTTGACTATTTAGGGAAAGACTTATGTCTTTCACTATACTAAATTATTTTTAGATCGACGCCAAAATACTCTTGGACAATCTTTCGGAGTTCATCATAGCGGCGTTTGTCCCTGCCGATAAGCATTGCTTTTGTTTGTATATTCCCTGCGATAATAGTTAAGACATTTTCATCGATAGATACTGTTTTTACGTTTCTTGGTGCAATAATATCTTCAATAAAACGGCGAACGTCATTGATACCCTCGGCTTCTCTGATTATCTTGATCTTTTTCCCAATCTGTTCTTGTAGAATTCGAACATGTACAGCATCCCGCCCTATCGCCCTCGAGACATCGTGACGATTGACGGCGAAGATGATTGTGTTATTGTAGATGAAACATTTGCTCGTTTTTACTCGTGCGGTATTATCGAGGAGATTAATGTACCGCATTGTTTGCATATTAATGATGGTCATTCTTACAAAACTCTACGATTTCGTCTTTTATCATTCTTTTCCTTACGAGTATATAAATATATGCTTCGTCGTTCCCTGTTCGGAGTTTGACCGAAAAATAGGAGCAGATTTAAATAGCGTTATGCGATAGAAGGAATATGGATGCTTTTAAGACACTTGGCATTGGAGAAGACTTGCTGAAAGCTATTCGTGACGCAAGATTCTCTAGTCCTACCGAGATTCAGCAGAAGTCTATTCCTCTCGTAGTTCAAGGAAAGAATGTTATTGGACAAGCTGCTACCGGATCGGGAAAGACATTAGCATTTGGGTCTGGGATTATTGGGCACGTTGTTAAAGGGAAAGGTGTGCAGGCCCTTGTTGTTGTTCCGACACGCGAGCTTGCTGATCAGGTTGCGAAAGCGCTTCGGCAGTTTTCTCGATATGTCTCCTTGACAATTGTCGATATTTACGGAGGCGTTGCAATGTCTCCACAAGTGACAGGCATAACGAAGGCAGAGGTTATTGTTGGCACACCAGGAAGAATACTTGATCATATAAGACGGGGTACGCTCTCTTTAAAGCAGGTTCATATCCTTGTTCTGGATGAAGCTGATCGGATGTTGGATATGGGTTTTATTCAAGATATGCAACTGATTATTGAGGCATGTCCGCGTGAACGACAGACGTTGTTGTTTTCTGCTACGATTTCACAGGATATTCAGCGTATTGCAAAACACTACATGCGCGATCCTGTTTTTGTTGTTGCAGGGTCTTATGTTGATCCGAAAAAACTGACTCAGTATTATTATGATACGCTGCCTCAACAGAAGTTCTCTTTACTTGTTCATTTGTTAAAAAAAGAACACGCTGGACTGATAATGGTGTTTTGTAATACACGGAGGAATGCCGATTTTGTCTCTCGTAATCTGAAGCGTTACGGACTATATGTTGTCTCTATTCATGGTGGTTTGAGTCAGCAGCGGCGTAAGGTTGTCATGGAGAGCTTTCATTCAGCGAACGTTATGATTCTTGTCTGCACTGATGTTGCCGCACGCGGATTGGATATTAAAAACGTCTCACACATATATAACTACGATATTCCTGCCACGAATATAGAGTATATTCATCGTATCGGAAGAACTGCGCGCGCAGGCAAGGAGGGTATGGCTGTTAGTCTTGTTTCACCGAGAGATTATCAGAATTTTCGAAGGGTGATTGATGACGATGAATTGCATATTGTTCCCTTGGAGATGCCTGCTATTGAGCAGGTCCCGGTGAATTTTCAAGATGTTCGTGATAGACGCCCGCGAGAACACCGGACACAGAGAGAAAGGGGAAAGAAGGGTGAAAGAGTTGCCAATCGTTGGCAGCAACAGAAGAGGTATGGTGCACCGAGGCGATTCGAGAGAAGAAAACCTACGCGAAGATACTAATCACATAACATCTGTAAACGTTCTACAGAATTGTTCCTTTGCAGATTTGAGTGTTTGTTTACCGTTTTCCGTTAGTGAGTAGTTTATTGATTTGCCTTCTCTTTTTTCGTGGATGAGATTTGCTTGTTTTAATGATTTTAATGCAGGATAGATTGTTCCTGGACTGGGTTTGTCACCTCTGCGTTTTTCGAGTTCGTGGGAGAGATCTTGACCACTCATTGGTTTTTTTGATAGGAGAAAGAGTATGAGAAAAGAAAGAAATCCACGCATATCACAGCAGTATAGTCTTTGGCGTTTTTTCATTTAAATATTGGGTAACCGATATATTTAAATACTTTGGTTTTTCTATTATCGTATGTCCGATATTAAATTGAAAGGAGGGAGCGAAACAATGGAAGGGTATAGATGCGGAAATGGATGCTGCTCGCATTTTTCGAGTAGAGGATTTCTTACGAAGGCCGAGAAGATTGAGATACTGAAGGAATACAAAGAATCTTTAGATAATGAATTGAAAGGCGTTAGCGAGCGGATTTCTGAACTAAAAGAGGGGAATTAATCCTCTTTTTTTCAGTTTTTTATAATGAAGGAAAGCACATTTTCTGAGCACTAGAATAGTTTATAAATTCTTTTTTATTAGTTCTTCCGAGGTAAACTCTTTTTATGAAAAAAGGCAGGAATGATATAGAGGGTTTGTTGAGGACCTATAACACGAAGAGTGTCGTGAGAATTCGACAGTTATGTTTTTTCGGTATTGGCGATAGAGACGTGTACAACATTACCTCGCCGTTTTATGTGCGTGGAAAGTTGCATATACTCGGACGAGTGCAAGAACGTTCTCAGGAAGGAGGATCCATGGTTGTTTTTTTTCGTCATACAAAAACCTCGGTCTGCGAGATTGTTGATAATGCACTGCCTATTTATGATTTAGAGGACCCATTTGTTATTTGTTTGAAAGATATGATCATTGTTGGAGGTGTTGAGGTTAGCCATCGCCCCATAAAGAAAGGAGTGAGTTATCGAACAGTGTTTTATCGAGGGAAGGATCTCTCTTCTCTTGAGCGATTTGCTCATGGCCCTTGGGGTATGAAGGATATACGTTTTATTCAACTACCAAATAAGAAATTCTGTGTTTTTACACGACCGCAAGGAAGAAAGGGCGGACGCGGTAAGATAGGATTTACTCGCATTCGCTCGCTTAATGATCTGAAGCCAGGAATTTTGTCGCGCGCACGTCTTTTAGATGGACAGTTTGCGAAGGGAGAGTGGAGCGGTGTTAATGAAGTTCACTTATTAAAGAACGGTCTTCTTGGTATATTGGGGCACGTTGCGCGTTATATGGCCGGAAACGTACGGGAGTACTATCCGATAAGTTTCTGTTTTGATTACCACACAAAGAGATTGTTTGGTATGAAGATTCTCATACGACGAGATGACCTGCCACGCAGCGAGGCAAAACGATTTGATTTGTATTCGGTGGTGTATCCTGGCGGGATTGTACGAATAAAAAACGGGAAAGCAAAATTATATGTTGGCGTCGGTGATGCCGAGGCGTACGAGATCACAATCAACGATCCGTTTCTGGAGTATGAACGGTTGTAGGAGAAATTGTAGTACTGTAGTAGAACCTGTGTAGGTTCATAAGATTTGCCACCAGTTGAATAATCAATTTTTATTAAAATTACGAAGGAATTATACCACCATATCAATGTCAAGGTTTTATTGTTTTGTGTGGATTACAGATGAATTAATGCTAATTTGTGCGCGGCAAGACGCTGCGTGAGTAAACAATACCTTCGAACTTCGATAGGATTCCTATTGCGTGTGAAACAACAATCTTTATTAATTTTATTATTATAGAGAATTATGCTTACCTTGAAAGAGATTCAGGAAGGTATGAAAAGTCTAAAGGGCTGGTCATTAGAGGGAGAGATTATTGTGAAAGACTTATCATTTAAAGATTTTAAGGATTCGTTAGACTTTGTGAATAAGGTTGGGGAGGTTGCTGAAAGGAAGGGACACCACCCTGATATCGTCCTTTCATATAATAGGGTGCGGCTGATTCTGACAACGCATTCCTCAAAGGGTCTGACAGAGAAGGATTTTGAGCTCGCGGCAGCAATTGATAGTCTTCTTTAACACCCGGTGCTGCTTTTTTTGTAGAGTCCATTATGTATTTCTCCATCTTTCTTAGTGCTTTTACTTCTATCTGACGCACTCTTTCACTACTACAATGTATTAATTCTGCTACTTCTTCCAATGTTTTCCCTGGCGTTCCATCGAAACCGAATCTTTTGATTAATACAAGTCGGTCTCTTGATGGTAATTTATCAAGGCAGTTCCTAATGAACTCTCCTGTATCGTGATCCATTGCTCCCTCAAGTGGATCTTTAAATCTTGTATCCGATAAGAAAATTGGTTCTTTATAATTATCATCTCCTTCTCTGGTACAGAGAGATATCTCTCTTCTTGCAGAATACGCCATATATTTCGATACCCTTCCTGGTGTGTAGTTAGCACCAAGTCTTCTGCTTAGTTGACTTGCTATTTCTTCGCGTGTTGGGGGTTCTCCATCTCTCTGTAGGTATCCTTCTTGTATGTCGTTTATTATATTGTTTATCCTTCTAAAATGCGCTGGGAGTGCTACAACCCTCCTGAATCGAGCGATATATTTGTTAAAATTTCTTCTTATTCCTTTTGTTGCATATGTTGAGAATCGTCCTTTTAAGGGGTCGTATCTCCCCGCAGCTCTTCTGAGAGCCATATTTCCGGTTTGGACTAGTTCATCAAGATCATCAGCTGATAAATAGGAGTTTCTTATTTTAAAGTCACCTACCATTTTTAGGACTCTACGTAGATTTGCTTCCACAAGATAATCGAGTGCCCGCTGAATTTCTATAAGCTGTCGTGCGAAGATCTGTTTTTGATCATCTGAAAGAGGATCTGGCGGGAGTTCTTTTCGCGATTGTATTATTGTTCCAAGGTCATATTCTTCTTTGGCAGTAAGATCTCGATGCTCTTTTAGATGTGCATCGTAAAATCCAGGCAGTTCAATGAATGGCATGTCTATGGTTGGAAGAGAGATTTATAAAATGTGCTAGTGTATCCCAAACCATTTGCCAATACAGTTAGACTCGTAAGATGATACCTTTATATAATAGTAATCATTCTGGAATGGATGTTGATGGAGGCGCTTGTACTTGCATTAGCAGTGCCTGTTGGATACTTGATTGCATGGTTCGCACGTGATGAGCTTCTTGCTGGACGAGCATGGTTCTGGCTTATTCTTGCTTTAACTGTTTTTGCGGCAGGAATCTTTTATTTTTACTCGGTAACATACGTCTGGCTCAGTTGTTTGTTCATGAGTATTGTTGCTGTTATTTCTCTTGTGAAAAGTTACGATAATCGGTGGACTGAACATTTTTTTACGAATAATGTATCAGCATTAAAAAAGGATTTCGCAGTTGTAAACGAAGTTGCGAGAGGGTATTCCGAGTACTGAGAAACTGATCGGAAACTATAAAAGGTAAGAAAAAGAAAAGAGGATATGAGTGCCATTGCAGCTCCTGCCGAGAACGAGAAGAATATCCTCGCGTTTTGGGAGAAGGAGAAGATTTACGAGAAGGCAAAGAGAAAGAATGCGAAGGGGAAGAAATTCTATTTTATGGATGGTCCGCCTTACGCAACAGGGCATATTCATATGGGCACTGCTTTAAATAAGATCCTAAAGGATATTGCACTGCGATCGCGTCGTATGCAAGGATACGATGTCCTTGATCGGCCAGGATACGATACCCATGGGGTACCAATAGAATTACAGGTCGAGAAGGAGATTGGGATAAAGAATAAGAGCGATATTGAACGATATGGTGTTGCGAGATTTGTCGCCCAATGTCGAGCGTACGCAACGAAGTATATCGATGTTATGAATAACGAGTTTAAGAATCTTGGTGTGTGGATGGACTGGGAACACCCTTATCTGACGCTCGAGGATTCGTATATCGAGTCTATTTGGAGTGCGTTTAAAGAGGCTGATAAAAAAGGGCTGTTGTATTTAGGGAAATATCCAGTGCATGTTTGTCCACGATGTGAAAGTGCAGTTGCCTTTAATGAGATCGAATATGGCAAGCAGCGCGACCTCTCTATTTTTGTGAAGTTTCCTTTGAAGAAGAGGAAGAACGCGTTTTTGATTATTTGGACAACCACACCCTGGACGCTGCCTGCAAATACAGCAGTAATGGCACACCCTAATGTTGTTTATCAAGAGGTTGAAACAAACAAGGGAGAGCACTGGATTATTGCAAAGGATCTTGTTCGTAATTTTTTCGATAGCATTGGGAGAAAGTATACAGTTAAGGACGAGTTTGTAGGAAAGAAAATGAAAGAGTGGGAGTACGAGAATCCGCTTTCTAGGTATCTGAAATTGAATGTAAAGAATGGATATAGAGTAGTTCTATCTCATCGGTATGTAACAACTGAAAATGGAACTGGTCTTGTTCATTGTGCGCCAGGTCACGGTAAAGAGGACTATGAGGTTGGGAAAGAGTATGGATTAGATATGCCTTCGCTTGTTGCTTCTAATGGTGTTTTAACCGGAGAAGCAGGAAAGTACGCTGGCAGGTTGGCGCGTGAGGTTGATAAACAAATTACTGACGATTTGCGTAATGACGGATTTTTGGCACATCAGATGATGTACGACCATGATTATCCATTGTGTTGGAGGGATAAGACGCCATTATTAATGATTGCTCAACCACAATGGTTTTTGAGAATCTCGAAGATACAAAAGAAATTATTGGCTGAGAATGAGAAAGTGCACTGGATCCCTGGCTACATGAAGTTGAGGATGAAAGCCTGGTTAGAAGGTGTTGGTGACTGGCCTGTTTCAAGACAACGATATTGGGGCACCCCTTTACCAATTTGGTATGATCACGCAAGCGGAGAGAAGATAGTTGTTGGGAGTATTGATGAGCTAAAAAAGCTGTCTGGGAGGAAGAGTATTGGTATGCATAAGCCTGAGATTGATAATATAACAATCTCCACAAAGACAGGGAGAGTATTGCATAGAGTTCCTGAGGTCTTAGATGTATGGTTTGATTCTGGTGTTTCAAGTTGGGCGAGCCTTGGATATCCGAAAGATACAAAAAAATTTAAAAGATATTGGCCCGCCGACCTTAATATCGAGGGAACAGATCAGTTTCGGGGATGGTGGAATTCACAGATTATTCTTTCTGAGATCCTGTTTGATCAACGACCGTTTGAAAGTATCTTGGTTCATGGATTGATGTTAGGACTTGGAAAACGGAAGATGTCCAAATCTCTCGGGAATACTGTTATGCCTTCTCAGGTTATTGAGCGCTACGGAAGAGATTATCTACGGTATTATTTTGCGAAGTTATCAAGGGGCGATGATTTTCTGTTTGATGAAGCGGAGTTTAAAGAGATACAGAAAGTTATGACTATCTTCCTAAATGTACACGCGTTTATTTCTGGATTGGAGAAAAAGAGAACACGCATTCTTACACTTGAGGATCGTTGGATTTTATCGCGGTATTTCTCCTTTGTTCAAGAGGCGACCACATCGTATAACTCCTATCGATTTCCAGAGGTTGTGCAGCTTTTTGAGAGGTTCTTAGTTCATGATCTAAGTAGAACATACATTCAGATGATCCGAGAGCGAAGTGATGTACGTGGAGTATTAGAAGATATCTTTGTTGGTTTGGTAAGGATTCTTGCGCCGATTTGTCCGTTTTTATGTGAATCACTATGGCCGGAACTTGGTCAGGATAAGCAGTCTGTTCATTTAAGTGAACTGCCGTCTGTGGACCGCAAAAAGATTGCTCCAAAGTTGGAGGAGAGTTTTCATATTTTGTTGAAGATTCTCGAAATGGGGATGGCGAAACGGGATGAAGCAAAGGTTGGATTACGATGGCCGCTGAGTCTGGCGCGAGTAACGAGTAATGTCACTTTAGATAAGGAATTCTATGCGATTATTAGACGACAGTTAAATGTGAAAAACGCCGACTTCAAACGAGGAACAGAGATCTCTGTAGAACTTGACCACACGCCGACACCAGAGCTTATTTCTGAAGGATATAGTCGTGAGATTGCACGGTATATACAGTCCGAACGGAAGAAGGCCGGTTTACAGAAGGGAGATCTCATCGATGTTCAGCTTTTTATCGATGATGGATTACGGTCTATGCTCAACTCACATCTTCCTTCTTTACACGAGCGAACGAATGCACGGACGATTGTCTTTGTTGATATACACCGTGCTAAGAATATAAATTTTTTTACTGTGAGAGACAAAAAGATCGGAGTTAAACTCAGCTAGTTTTATGACTTTAAAGGGTGTTTTTTCATGGAAAAGATTTAAATACTTCTCCTATTTTAAGAGTGATAGAGAGGTGAAACTGGATAATGATAATTAAGGAGGAATTCTTGAGCAGGCTGCGGAAGATCTTTGATTTAAATCTCTATGAAGCGCGTGTGTGGACTGCGCTGTTGTCACGCGGGATATCGACAGCAGGGGAATTGAGCAATATCTCGGATGTGCCTCGGTCGAGGACCTATGATATTCTTGAGTCATTGGAGAAAAAAGGCTTCATTGTGATGAAGATTGGAAAGCCTATCCGGTTTGTTGCATTAAAGCCTTCTGAGGTTGTTGACCGCGTTAAACGGAATCTGGTTGTGAATGCTCAGGAGAAGGCGAAACGTCTTGAAGAGCTGAAGAGTGATGAGGTTCTTGCTGAGTTGACTTCGTTGTTCGATAATGGTATTAAATTTGTTGAACCTTCTGATCTCTCAGGAAGTCTGAGGGGACGGCAGAATATGTATAATCATCTTGATATGATGATACGAAATGCAGAAAAGACAGTCGCGATTGCGACCACCGACGAAGGATTGAATCGGAAGATGGAAATATTACTTCCGGTGTTGGAGAAGGCGCGACGGCGTGGTGTTATAATACGGATCGCAGCACCGATTACGAGTGATAATGTGAAGATTGCACGGCATTTATCGCGGATTGCTGATGTGCGAGATACGACACATAAAAATATAAGGGGGCGCTTTGCTATTATTGATTCAGAGCAGTTGATGTTTATGTTGACCGATGATAAATCGATTCATCCGAATTATGATGTTGCTGTATGGCTCTCGACGGATTATTTTGCTCAGGTCATGGAGCAGATGTTTGAACTTGCATGGCAAGAGTTCACCCCTCTGTCGAAAGTGCGCATCAAAGAGAAGTAATCATTTCTTACCAAATCAAAACTGTCCACAAGGGTCTATGAATTGAAAGGAAATGATGCAAAAGAACTTAAAGAATAAAAACTTGAAGATAATAAGAAAGAGGGAGAATATATGGGCTGGAAAAGAGTAATCTCTATTGCTTTATTTATAATAGCAGGATATTATTTATTAATTTCAGCAGGACTTATCCCAGGAGGTGTTGCATTTGGAAATTATCACCCCGACGAGAAAGCATTATCATTAATTGCAATAACTTTTATTATTATAGGGCTTCTCCTTGACGATGCCTGGAGAAGAAAAATAAAAAATGCATTTTCGTGAAGATTTTGATAAAGTTTTTTGGTCAGTATTATTGGCTTTCATTATATCAATCCCAATAACGATACTTTCAATTCCTAAGGAGAATATCATCTATGTGGTAATTTATGTAATAGTTATCTTTATAGGTTTTGAGATTTATTTTTTTATTAAGTGGTTATTAGTTTATAGAAGTGTGAAGTCATTAAGGGTACCTCGCTAGAATCATCAAATTATAACACAAAATTTTCAATAACGTCTCACTGTCCCTAGCAACTTCGTTCCTAGTTCTTAACCCATAGATAAAAAGGCATCTCTCCATGCCTCGCTTAGAGTCAATCAGCAAATTATCATGAACAGTACCCGTAGTAGTCTTTGCAAAAGTAATAATTCTACTGTTTTTTAGAATTCCTATATGTAATTTACGAGTCTTACCAATACATATATAAACAAATAATCTGTTTTCTTGAAATGAAGAAGTCAACGCTTATGGTAATCGCTCTAATCATCGCAGCTATTGTTGCTGGTTTGTGGTGGTCGAGTAGACAGCCTGGGAAATACGATGATTTTGCACGCTGTTTGACTGAGAAAGGAATTGTTATGTATGGTGCCTATTGGTGTCCACATTGCTCGCAGCAGAAAAAGATGTTTGGGAAGAGCTGGGAGTATATATCGTATATAGAGTGCTCGCTTCCTGGTGGACAGGGCACAACAAGAATCTGTGAAGACGCAGGGATAGACTCTTATCCAACCTGGGACTTTGGCAATGGAACGCGTCTAACAGCTGTTGTGCGCTTTGAGGAATTGAGTAGAAGGAGCGGATGTACCTTTACCTAGAACTCTTTTGTATTGGTGAGTTGTCCTTTTTTCTCATTCGGAGCGCTGCGATAACAAGTGCTATCACGGTGCTATCAAGAAAGACCAGAATAAGGTAAGGAAGAACCGTATTTCTCTTCTCGGCTTGCTCCCTCTTTACTTTCAGTGGACTTGGTGTTATCGTTGTTTCTTCTTCAGTTGATCTTCTGACGAGTACTTCTTCACTTGGACATTGGATTTCTATGTCTTTTTTTGTTATTTTTTGTTCTGTTGATGAAAGAGCACGTATCTCGAGCGTATAAGTACCACTCTCTACCCTCGGGGGAAGTATCAACGACAGGTTCTTTGATTCTCTATCATCTTTTCCATATTCTTCTAGTTCAACGGGTTCTGATTCTTTATGAATCCTTAGTTTATCGTTAGTAATCTTAATCTTTACTGATTGATCCTTTTTTCCTCTGTTTTCCATCTTTACATTCGCTTCTATTGCGTCACCACAAGTTGCAGTTTGAGGCAGCGTTACTTCCTCTATAACTATATCTTCTTTTTGAAGTTCTATTTTGACAGGCATACTTTTTTGATTACACATATCGTCCTTTACAACAACAAGAAGTGCGAAGTTGTTCTCTGGATCGAGATAATCAGGAAGTGTTATTTTTTGTGTAATTGTTTTTGATCTCCCACTCTTTATCTCCACAGAGCTCATCTCTTTTACGAGAGATTCGTCTTCTTTGACATCATAGAAGTATGAAGTGATATCAAAATCTTGGTCTTTTCCCAAATTGTTCTCAAGTTTTAGTTCTATTTCCATAGATTCTCCTGCTTCGAATTCTTTGTTTCCCCTTGGATCCTCGATTTCTATTTTTATATTGTTATCTACCTCTCGACATGTTTTCGCATCTTCGAATTTTGACGTACATGTTGCGAGACAACAAGCGAGAGTGTCTTTTGTTTCGCTTATTGATTCTGTACAGGCTTGTTTTTCAGAGCAGATTTTTCCGCCTATGTCTGTACAGAGCAACTCTTTGTAAGACCCAACAATAACATCCCATGCGGTTATTGTTGTTAATGAACCATCCGAGACGTGTGCTTCGAGAAGGTAGCTTCCTGGCGGTTCGTTAAACGTAAATTCTGCCTGCGTTCCTGTTGTACGCGCTTTTTCATAGCCATTCACATACCAGACAATTGTTGCTTGCGATGATTCTTTGTCTCGTACTTTTAACGAGAATTTCTCTCTCTTTCCTTCTTGTATCCTCACGACGTTTTCCGAGGGGGTGAATGAGGTTATTTGCGGGCTGTCATTTATCTGCGTTACTCGTACCTCCAACCTTTTTTCATCTGTCCCGTGAATATCAGAGGCTACTATTATACATGATGCACTACCAGCATACTCTTCGTGCGGTGTGTATGTTAATCTGTTTCCGTCTATTGTACAACGGAGATGTTGCTCATTCTTTGTTGTGAGTGTTATTTCGTTGTTTTCAAAATCACTCGCAACGATCATACACTGGTATGGTGTGTCTTCTTTTATGGTTGTTTCGCACGCAAGGTCACCTAATTGAGGAGGTTCGCCTTTCTCACGAAGTGTTAATCGTATGGTGTTTGACTCCACGAATGATTCTGGTGCCGTTGCTCTAAAGGTGACTTCTTCTGATCCTACGAAGTCTTTGAGTGGTATGAAACTGACAATCCCCGCTTCTATTGTTATCGTTATTGCGCTGTTACCGTTGACTGTGAAGCTAAGATCTGAATCTGGATCTATAAAGAAGTCTTTGAGATCGAGAGCATTCCTCAGAGGCGTGTCTTCATCCCAGTTAAAATCAGGTATTGTTGATATAAAAGTTACTGGATCGTCTATATGGGTTACTTCGAGTATTATTCTATTCGATAGTGATCTATCTCTTCCATCAGAAGCCCAGAAGATTATCCAATCGCTTCCGACAAAATCTCTTTCAGGCGTGAAAATAATAACTCCACGATCCTCTGATGTTGCAGTTATGTGCGTGTCTTGTGATGTCGATTCTACTCCAAATTGAATGAAATCTCCATCGTCATCAACAACGTAATTTTTTAGATCAAGTGTTGCTTGGCTATCCTCCTCCCAGTTAAGATCTAGAATTTGTTGCGTGAATCTCGGAACTCTGTTTTTGTTTGTTACATCGAGTAGCACCTCTGTTGTGTCTGAGAATTCACCATCCGATACCGTTATGACAAGCCTATAACGTCCCGCATCGTCGTTGGTTGTCCTCCAAACAAAGGCATTGTCCTCGCGAGAAAAATGGCTATCGCTTATTGTGTAAACGAGTAGATCATTTTCAGGATCACTTGCACTGAATGTTATTCTCGCCTCTTCTGTTTCATGTATCTCTATTCTTTGTATTGGTTGAAGGAGTGGCGGGTCATTTCTGCAGTTTTTTGCACTATCTGAAGCTGCCGGATTGATTGTCGCATCATCGTCATCACAATCTACACCGCCAACAATACTTGCAATGAAACTATCTTGATCACGATCATTGAGATCAGAACCTGAGCAATCTTGATCTATATTGTCATATGGTATCTCGTTTGCTCCCGGTTTTATCGATGGATCGTTGTCGTTACAGTCTCTGTCTGAACGGACACCATCGTTATCAAAGTCACTTCCTTCGAGAACCCAGATGAGCGAGTTTCTGAAGAGGGTTTTTGTCTCTGCTGTCCAATGCTCAGCTGAAATCATTCCGAAGAAGACGCTCCTTTCTTCAAGTATCTCTCCGTTATGGAGCCTTCTTCCTGGCTCAAGCGTAGCAAGTACAGGATCTCGTGATGCTGTCACGAGTATTCTTGCGTCTCGCGGAGGAATAGTAAGGGCTGCTGTTGTTATATCCCGGTTTGCGTCTGTATATGCATTGAAGCGTACAGGTAGACTTCTTGTTATGTCAGTATTCTTGTTTTCTATCTCCAGGGGTGTTGGACTTGTTTTTAGCGATCGGCTCATCGCCCATCCGAGTTGATAGTTTGTCGAAGATTTTTTATAGTAATTGTCTTTGTTAATAATGAATGATTTATGCTGATGGATTGGTATGCTTTTTGCGTCCGATAAATTTTGATCTCCTATCATAACAAGCTTGTATTCTTCGAGATTTGTCACGAGAAGATCTTTTTCGTAGATTACTCGATACGTATAGTCTAATCGCGATAGCTCTCTGAGAAGGGGGCTATCAATTCCCTCCGATGATCTTACTATGTACCCAACATCACTGGTTATTGTTGCTGTCGTGAAGGGGAGCGTTACGAATACAATAAGGATAATACCGCAGAGTAGTTCACCTCTCTTCTTCTCATTCACGCTGCCTCCCAATACTCTTTTGTTGTTTTTTATTTCGTGCCAGTATGAGAACGAGGACAAAGAGGATCATAATCAAGATCGTTGCTGATAGTAATAGGATTATCGTCGAGGGAATTCTTGAGTCCATGCTCTCCAATGGCGATTCCCGCGTTTCCCCTTCCACATCATCTATATCTTCCGAGTCGTCTTCTGGGTTGTCTATTCCACCTTCAGTGATAAGGATTACTTTTGCTGCGAGTCCTACTGCATTTCCTACAGGCGGTATGAATTGCACATTCACTAATGTTTCTGTTGTTCCTGCTTTCCTCGATTTAATGGTAAACACTACCTTCTTTTCTTCTCCTGGCTCGAGTACGAAACTTTTTTCTTTGATAACGACTTCTTTTTCAAGATCACCAGAAGGAGACATTTCAATGTTGACAGAGACGTCATTGACGTTTCGTACGAGAATCGAACGTTCAATAATTTCTCCTTGTTCTGCGCGGATAATCATACGAGAATTACCTAGTGTCGCCGTAATTGCGCTAACCATTGTAAGAGATAGGATTACAATACAGAGCGCACCTATTATAGCTTGCAGGGGTTGTTTTGCCATGATTCTTTTGCTATTCTAGAGTGGCTCCTATTTTGTTTATAAAGACAATCGTTTTCAGATGTATATTTCATAGAATATGGGAATGTTTCTACTCAAGGAGATGACACCACACAGTTTTTATGGATTGGCAAATGCCGGATCTTTATAGATACGCGTTATTTCTCCAACACAAATCTCTACAGAAGGCTCTACAGAAGGTTCAACAACTTCCTGACCTTCGCATCCTTGCTCTCTTGTGACACTACCTTCTGCACTATAGACAACGAAGTTGTCCGTTGTTCCAGTCTTTATGAGCGATGTTGCACTCGATGATATACATGGATTGTTTCGGTCTAGTATTGATAGCACCGGTGTCGTGACCAGTGGCTCAAGTTCTCTAGGAAGGAAGAAGCGCAATCCAAATTGTCCTTGTGTTATTACATCAATAAAATTTCCCTCAAGGTCAGTTACCTCGAGATGTGCGCGTTCAAGGAGGGATTCAAGGTTTCCTGGAGTAGTACAGCTGTCTTGAGGCGGAAGTTCTATTAGAGGTTGTTGCGAAGCGAGTTGCGTTACATAATCACTACCTGTCCAGGCTGCAGTTTCTCCATGGCTATCCCTCGCTGTAAGAAAGAGTTGACTTGTACCAATATAATTGTTTGTTGCAGTTATGGTAAGAATTCCATCTCGTAAGCTGCCAGGGTTAGATATTGTATATGCCACCGGCGTACTGTTCGCGTTGATTCGAATGCTTCCATCCCTCCAATTGAGCGTGTCGCCGTTCGAGAATGTTATATCTGTTTTATCTCCACCCTGAAGATCAATAATCCTTCCGTCGTAGTGGATGTTATTAGTCGTGTGGTCTACACCGATCCAGCGTGTTGTCGCATAGTTTGGTGTTCGAATGTCAATCATATATCCTGAGAAGTTTCCCTCATTGTCATAGGTTGCAAAGGTTCGTGTGTAGCGTTGTCCAACAACCCCATTTATTGTGTCACCAGGACCATCTTGCTGTACAATTTGTGGCGGCGTATTTACTGGAATACAACCCGCGTTATACGATGGAAGTGTAGCCATAGCACCGAAGAGAAGATTTTTTACCAATGATTTCAGCGTTTTTCCTTTCATGTTTGTTTTTCTCGTGTTTTTTCCTTATAAATATTTATATTGTTTGTTGTGTGTGTTTGATTGTTCATATTTCACTGCAATATGCATTTACCTTGGCTACAAG
>CAZBTP010000019.1:0-8627 GCA_964494915.1 Candidatus Woesearchaeota archaeon | reverse complement strand
CCTTTCCGAATCCGCACTCTGCAGGGAGACTCCACTCACTGCACCCATCGCCATTATAGTCACCGCAGAATTGTAATGCGTTCCCCGTACACTGATGTGTTCCAAGGGTACAGAGATTATTGCACGTTATCGGATGAGCAAAGCATTCGCCTGCGCTACAAGCCTTTCCGAATCCGCACTCTGCAGGGAGACTCCACTCACTGCACCCATCGCCATTGAAGTCGCCACATACTTGAACACCACTACCAAAACATTGTTTTGTCCCGATGCTACAGAGCGAAGTGCATGCCTGTATGCTCTGACAATGACTGATCACAGTACCTGCGGCGAAGCAGGTATCTATTGTTTGTGGATTGTTGTCATTGCAGTCTGTATCACTATTACATCGAATGCAGACACCATTTGCACAGGCGTTTATACAGGTATGGACAAGCCTTGAGGATACATCAACGAGACAGCTTGATATTATTGTTCCCGGATCCCTGCATATTGCGTCCTGGAAGTTTTTGTAGACAACACTTCCAATACAGAATTCTTGTCCAACAAAGGTATCGGTACCACAATCAGCGTCTGATGCGCAGTTGATCGGTGTGTTTCTACATTCTGCTGCATTTGTTGCAGGATTGACACATTCGTCAATCGTTTTTGGATTGTTATCATTACAATCATTATCTACTAAACAGCGTGGATTGAGACATTGGCCATTTTGGCAGGCGAGCGTACAACTTTGTGTTGTTCTTTGTTCGAGTGTTGATGAACAGAAGCTTTGTGGTGTATTTGGATTCTGACAAACGAATGACTGGAAGAGTCGTGTGATATCCTTGCCTAAACAGATATTGTCTGATATAAAACCATCACTACCACACTCGGTATTTGATGTACAGATAATATCCGCAGGATTATTTGTGCAGAAGCTCTGCGATGTTCCAGGATTATTGCAGATATCAATTGTTCCAGGATTATTGTCATTGCATTCATCATGGCTGTTACACCGTACTGTAATACACTGTCCGTTGAGACATTGGTCTTGACAGACTGTTTTTATTCGCTGAATTGTCGTTGAGCTACACGAACTTTCTGGTGTTCCAGGATTATGACATGTAAATGTTCTTACAATCTCTTTGACATCCTTTTCTGCACAGAATGGTTGCCCGATAACACTATCTATCCCACAATCCGTATTTGCACTACATGCGGTTGGTAGTTGTGTTGGATCATTCGTACAAAAACTTTGAGGCGTTCCTGGGTTGTGACATTGATCAGTTGTT
The DNA here is from genome assembly GCA_964494915.1 of Candidatus Woesearchaeota archaeon. Lineage (GTDB taxonomy): Archaea > Nanobdellota > Nanobdellia > Pacearchaeales > GW2011-AR1 > UBA73. The sequence continues at coordinate 7,359 of CAZBTP010000019.1, read as the reverse complement.
GATGAATCATCATCGTTACAATCTACATTCGTATTGCAGGGTATACAAGCGGCATTTGCGCATGCTGCTTGGCACATGGTAAGGACTCGTGTTTCTATGGTCACTGAACACGAACTCTGTAATGTTCCTGGGTTGTTACATCTCGCTTCTTGGAAGTTCTTCGCTATGTTTCGTGCAGCACAGAATTCTTGTCCGAGGAAGCCGGTAAAACCGCAATCAGCGTCTGATGCGCAGTTGATCGGTGTGTTTCTACATTCACTTGTGTCAGTGCCAGGGTTTATGCACTCGTCGAATGTCCCTGGATTGTTGTCATTGCAGTCTGTATTTGCACTGCAGACAATTGGGCGGCAGATAACACTAATCTCTCGCGTCGCTCTATTGTTTTCTGGTGTTGCATCATTCTGATCGGTAAGTATTGCTTCTACCGAGAGAAGGTAATTCCCTTCGCTGAGGTCAAGGTCGAGTGTTCTTGTCCTTAGTTTTTTGTCTTGAGGAGCAAAGTTGTTTACAGGGAGATGATTGATCGTCAGCGAACCGAGCGAGCCTTGGAAGGTAACATCTTCAATAAAATCTCCTTGATTCTCAACAGTTATTGAGACCTTATATTTATTGTTGCAACGTAATTCGTTTCCTGAAATTTCAGTACCGTCCTCTTCTTCAATTTTTATGTTGTTGACAGCATGCGCAAATGTTATGAGCGCAACATCATGGTTGCCTGCGAGACAAGCTCCGTTTTCACAGCCGAATTGACAATCTTCAACAAAAACCTCTTGTGTACTCGCATCGCATTGCGCATTAAGTTTCCCTGGATTAATACAGGTGTTTGTCGTTTGCGTTTTATATACATCACCGTCTTTACAGAACAGCGGTGAATCGATTGGTAGCGGACAGTCGTCATCTTTTTGACAGGCTCCCGCGACAAAGGCGGCGCATTCTTCGAACATCTTTCTTGCTGCAGGTGTCCAGAAGTCTGATTTGACAATACCATAAAAGCAAAGTCTTCCTTCCTGGGTTTTTCCATTGAGAAGCCGTGTACTCTCGTTTATGTATGCAATGACATCTCCGAATTTTTTCCCCGACGAGGTTACCTCTGTTGTCGCAATAGTATTAAGCGAGGCAAGTTTGTTTGTTTTGTCGATAAAGTAGTAAGGGAGCGCGACATTTCTTCTATGCTCGCGGTGAGATGTATAAACCTGAATCATTCTATTGTTCTGAACAACACTGAGCGGATGGTTCGCTGCTAACTCACTGACACCTTCATTATCACTAAAGCCCCAGACATCACCATGATAATAGTTAATAACGACTGAAGGGAATTTGTTGACAGGGATTTTCCCATTGGTACGGAAGTTTTCATCACCGACAAAGAGAAATTTGTAACCTGAGAGATCTCGAGGGATCGCGCTTTCTCTGATAAGATCGACTTGCAATCCGCTTTTGTTGAAAAGATCCACAATGTTTTTATCGATCTTAAATTTTTTATTGTAGATGTATGCAACATCACCTACAGCAGATACGATGAAAGTACTCATAATAAGGAGTAGCAATATTAGTGTAACAAGCTGTGCCCCGCTTTTCATCTTTATGCATGCGTAAAGATTTATTTAAATTAATCGTACTACTTCAATTTAGTGACTCTATTATTAGCATCCTCTTTTGAATGTCACCTTTGATCCTACAAGATCGAAGTCTGCTGAATCGATCGTGACCATATTCGTACTCTTATTTAAGGTTAGAATAGCGCGCGTATTAGTGCGTTCTGTTGGTCCAAGGCGATAATTTCCAATTGTTCTCGCTTTTATGGTGTTCGGATCTCCTGTTCCTACCACTGGACCGATACTAAAACTGTAGGAGAAACGCGCGCCTCGTGTTTGTGCGGTAAGTGAACCTTGTCCACTGGCACCATCTTTCTTTGAAATATGGAAGTTGAGCTTACTGTCTTTAAAGGTCAGATTCTTGAAACGTAATTCACCATCTCGCGCTCTTACCGAACAAAGTTTTGATAGAATCCGTGAAGTAACAAGTACGCTTTCTCCCTTTTGTTCGACTGTTTCTTCAGTTGAGTCGATGATAACCTTCGTTGAGTAGTTTCCTGTTTGTAAAAGACCTGTATCAAGTGATACATCGTATGATGGTGCCTTTACGAGATAGCCATTCCCATAATCATCACCAAAGATAGGACCCGAAAGAAGTTTAACCGATATACCGGGACATTTTGTGAGAAGTGTACCATTCATTGAGAAGGTGCAGGTTATTTTTTCAGGACCAGAAAGAGAGAGAGTAATATTTTCTATGAGAAGGAGATCGCCTACTTCAATTTTTGGTGTGATTATAAAGTGGAGTACATCGCCGAGCGCTGCGGTTGTTTCTGGAATTACGAATTCAACAATCAGCGCGCGTACGGACCCGAGCATTACCAGCGTCACGAGAATAAGTATACTAAAAATAACGCTAATCAGTTTTTTGTTCATACTCCTTTGCTCTTTTCTATGGTGTGTGAGAAGAGGTACTTATATATAAAGATAGTTTATCGTCGATGAGTGGTAAAAAAGACCGTGTTGTCACTCTTTTGTTAATAATTATTTGTATACAAAGTATAAAGGGTTAGCCTTTTTAGGTGCTAACCCTTTAGTGTTGTTATTCAGTCAACACAGATAAATTCAGCAAAAGAGAATAAAAAAGACTTTCTATCAGTAAAACTTATCTTTCAAGAGCATTGGGAAGATTATTTGAAAACACATGGTCCAAGAGAAATAGAAATAAAAGAAGTGGAAAAGAGGCTTTCTTGCCAGGATGAAAGCAGAGGGGGATTTTGGTGCTATTTTGGATGTAATTCAAAGACTTATATACTCTTCATTCATTGAATTTATATGAGTCATTTAATGAAAAAACTGAAGAATATCGAACTGTGCTTTATTGGAAATAAAGTGAATCTTTTAGGATGCGCCACACTTATCGGAGGACTGGTGAATGGAAGTGTTGAAGGACTCGAAGCCCTTACTGATCAGCCACCCGAAGCCCCTGTAGTTGAGATAACGCTAAGTTATTGTGCCGCTACTTTCGGATTTCTACTCTCTCGCTACTGCCATTGGGGCGAGGCAACGGCGCGCTATTATCGCATGGCGAAACGTCATATTAACACATTTGGAGAATTAAACGAGGCGTTTGTGCTTCGTGTTTTTGACCGTTACGATACGTGTCGTTTTTATGGCTATTGTTCGCTGCAAGGACTTTTCATTGCTGCGCGCGAGCATGATCTTGATCGTGATTTCTTACGAATTAAGAGGGCGCACTCGGAGAATCTGGTTCCTAATTTTTAAGGATAAAATCTCGTAAGAGCGCAAGTCCATTGTTCCTGATTTGTCTCACCCTTTCTCTCGTAAGTCCTAGAGAGTTTCCTATCTTGGTTAACGGACAGCTATTTTTTCCACATAATCCATAATACCTCTTTAACACATATTGTGTTCTTTTATCGAGATTATCAAGCCCTCGCATAACAATTCCCTCTATTTTCATATCATCAACTGTAGCATAATCATCTCGTGCTAGCTCTGTATAAGGCGAGACAGAACCGTGTTTATCGGTATCGAGAGCATTATCCGGATCAAAAAAATGATCATAATTAGTAAATAGTTCTATCAGACGCTTTATTCCCTTAACGCTGTAATCTTTACATTTACTCCCTTTTATCATTTCTAATCTCTCCAATACTCTTTCTGGTGTTGGTATCTCGCCTTCTTCATCTTTTATGTAGTTTATAACTCGGTGTATGTCATTCCGAACACTCAAAAGTCCCCTTGGAATCCTTCCTATATATCCCTGTAGTAGCGAGAAATTACCCATCTCATGTATTATCGCAACACTCGCATAACTGCTAAATCTTACCGGAGGTTCTCTCTCAGGATCGTATTTATCAACCGCTCGTATTAACGCAGTGTTCCCTTCTTGAATTAAATCAGATAAATCCCGTTGTCTAAAAGCGTAATTCCTTGCAAACATTACTACCAGTCGGAGATTAGAGGTAATCAACTGCGCTCGAGCAGATCGATCATTTCTCTTCGACCTCCGAGCCAAGTCTCTCTCTCCTTCAGCACTGAGTAATGGATATCTCGTTATTTCTCGTAGATACGCCTTCAGATCATGTACCATAAAGAACAAAGAGAGCTTGTCTACAACTCCTTACCTCTTTTAACATAGGCAAAACAAGATCTTATCTTCTTATTAAAACTTTCGTCTTTGTTCGAGATAAGTTAACATCCAAAATAACTATTCATTTTCTTTTTCATCTTTAAACTCCTTTACAATTTCAAAGCAACTCTCTCGGGACCTCATATTTTTTATCTGAATATACAATTTCTTCTGCTTGAAAAATTGCCTTTTTGCATAATTCCATTGTCCCCTCATATCTTTCCTTTACTTTTTCTATTTTAATTTTAGGACCATATCTGGCTTCCTCTCTTTCATCAACAGCACTTTTATTTTCTTTTTCTTTATAGACAATAATTTTATTAATAAATTCATCATCATATTCAATTAGCCCTTTTTCTTTAACATGTTTGATAAATAAGGCTGTGCATCTTTGGCTTCTTGTTTCTACTCCGAACTTGCATAAAATAGCTAAAGCACAATAATATAAAGAGTAGTACCATTCTTCCGGAATTTTATAATCCGAGCCTGCTTTCCTATATATCTCACAAAACTTCAGGCAATCTCTTGCTTTGTCTAAATACTCTTTTGCTTTTTCTAATGAGGGTTCTGCAATAAGCAACCCTTTATGTTTTTTACCCTTCTCTTCATCTTTTCTAGCAGACTCAAAACATTCTCGAATTTCCTTGCTCATTTTGAAATATCCTTAATAAATTTTATAAAGTTTTCTTGTCCGAATAAGACTACTCCTCTTTTGATTGCATCAAGATAAGCCTTATTCTTGTTACTTAATTCGGCTTTGAGCTCTTCTTTTGTCAAGTCAATTGAGTGAATTTTTTTAATTTGTGCTTGTTGAGTTTCCGTTATGATGCTATCTACGGCTCCAAAATCTTTTTTAGTTCTTACAACAACTAATAGATCTATATCGTTAGCTTCTTTAAGCGAATGTAATATGCTCCCAAAGAGGAAGGTAAAAAAAGTATGCTTTTCTAGTTTATGAAAGTTGTCTCTCCATCTTTTATAGTTTAATGTTTCCTTTTCAATCAGAAGAGAAAGAGTCTTAATTGTTATTGGATTATTAAAATTAAGCGTTATATTTAAAGCACTTTTTTTTGTTCCAGCTATCGACTTAAGAGAAATAATCTCCTCTTTGGATAATTTACTTAAGGTTTTCCATACACCTTGCCTTGATATACTTAAGACTCTTGCTAGAGTAGTAGCTGTATGTTCTGATAACGGCTCTTTAGCTAATATCTTAATTATTTTCTCGCTTGTTTTTTCTTTTGTCTCCATTTGGTTTACGGCTGTAAACTATATGGCTGATGGCCTTTATAAATTCTTCTATTGAGGATTAGTTTTTATTTTAAGAACAGCAGCCATAAAATCTGTTCTCAAGGGATAAATTTTTGTATATAATCTATAAAGACATAGCAGAGCTGCCCGTTAGGGCATTAACTTGCTGCTAGTTTTAAATTCTAGTTCATTTAAGATTCCAAATAATTCTCTTCTTAGACAATCAAGAATCTTCTTAATCTGTAATTTTGTCATGCCTTTAACATCCCGCTTATAAACAAATCCAGATCCTCGCTTAGTCTGTAAAATTCAAGATAACATTTATTCAAACATGTTCCACCTTTGAAAACAAGATCTTTGATTTTCTTCTCACTTATTCTATGGAGTATCTTTGTTAAATGATAATCTTTCTCAAGTAACTTAGAAGAAAATCCTGTTTCAACACTCAGTCTTCTCAGCTCGTCTAAATTAATCGTATCTGTCATTTTTTGTCCAATAGTTTAGTTCTTGTTTTTAAACAACTTGCCGCTTCCTGTTAGTATCCCATTTTCTCAGTCCAATTTTTAGCTATTAACTCGGCTTGTATTACCTGATTTCAAAAGTGGATGATTGGAGATTATGCCAAATATCTCTTCTTATGAACCACTAAATATCTTCTTAGGAAATAAGAAACAAAATGATCTTCATCTTTTTGTAATGCTTTGTAATAAGATTTTCTTTTTTTATATTCTATGATAAGCATGGGGTATCCCTTATGCCATAAAATAAAATTCATTAAAAGTCTTCCAATCCTGCCATTTCCATCTCCAAAAGGATGTATTTTCTCAAATTGATAATGTGTTCTTCCTGCTAATTCAACAGGATTCATTTTTTTATTTTTGTTAATGAATTCTACTAAATTTTTCATGAGGTTTTCAACATCTTGCCAATCGGGGGCTAAATGCGGGCCAACTCTAACAAGATAGTCTCTAAATTTCCCAACAATATCGGGTTTTGTTTCATCAAATATATCTTTGTGCCAGGCCAATAATAATTCTTTTGTTATTCTTTCACTCTTCTTTAGCATCCGCAGAAATACCTTACTATGTCCCTCTGTTTCTCTAACATCTCTCAGGGGCTTGTTTGGGGAGATCTTATCATGAATAATCTCTCTCGCCTCTTCCAACGTAATTGCGGAACCTTCAATAGCATTTGTATTGTAAGTAAAAGCAATAGAAATTTCTTCAAGTTCTTTTTCTTTTACGCTTTCCGGAATTCTTTTCCATTCTGATTGAAAATGCTCTTTTATTATTACAAGTTTTTTATTAACATCGTTTTGCACTTCTCCTCTAAATTCAGAGATAATTTCATTTATATTGACAGGCATTTCGATCCCAAGATATTTCTCTTTTGTAATAACTTTCTTGCCTTTTCTTAAAGAATGTTGCAAATAGAAATATTTTTTATTTCCTTTTTTTCTTGTTATTATTCTCATAAGCAGATTACCATTACAAAGTATTTAAATATTGTGTTTTTAGTAAAAATGTAATGGGACGCCTCGTGGGGGCGCTGAACGCCTTTGTTCCTGATTTGTCTCGCCCTTTCTCTCGTAAGTCCTAGAGATTTTCCTATCTTGGTTAACGGACAGCTATTTTTTCCACATAATCCATAATACCTCTTTAACACATATTGTGTTCTTTTATCGAGATTACCAAGCCCTCGCACAACAATTCCGTGTTGAAGATAACTTTAAAAATAATCAAAAACTAAACTTAAAATGCAAGAAAAACGATATTGGGTAAACAAGAATGGAATATTACAACCAAGAGAGGTCGGATAGGTTTGTAAGAGGATTAAAATTGTAATATCCAAAATGAATCGCACACACAAGTTAATGCCCTTCGGGCAACTTCGCTAGGATAACCGTTGCATTTCTAACCA
>CAZBTP010000018.1:0-27913 GCA_964494915.1 Candidatus Woesearchaeota archaeon | reverse complement strand
ATAATGAATTATTGAATGTTCTAAAGAATTAGTTCTCGAGGAGCTATATACTTACGCCGCCAATGAACAACCCATGGAACAATCAAAGAAACAAAGACTAGAAGGAATGTTACGAGCAGTAAAAGATCTCAAAGGAGAGCATTATATAGGAACACAAACAGCACATAACTCAGTAAAGGCTGTCCAGCGAGTTTATTCAAGACCAGTTGAAATTGCAGACAAAATAAACGAAGAACTTGGTTTAAACAGTACTCATTATCAAGCAACACCAGAAAGACTAGCAGCCCTCGCCAGAAACATTAATGAAATCAGCATAGACGAGCAGGCGAGCGCCCCAAAAGAAGACGATCCACCCTTAGCCCTATACAAGAGCACAGCAGGAGATCTACTTTCATTAGCCACTTATCCAGGAATACCTGCTTATCTTTTTGGGCAGCTTCCCGTTAAAGAAGAAGGCGATGTATACAACGCTTTAAAACAATTATTTATAGATGCAAACACGTCCGGAGTAAAAACAAACAGAGAATTAGGAGAATTTATTGTCCCTTATCTTTCAAGAATGATTGAAAATCGTCACAAACCCAAAGAAAAAGGAAGAGTCACAATAGTTAATCCTACCCTAACAAAAATAGACTGGGAAGAAGCCTCCTCCAGAGAGAAACTTAGAGAATATGAAAGAGTCTATTCCTCTATTGCAGCCGAACTAGATACTGATGAAATAGTTGAAAGATTAAAAAGAGACGGATTAGACCATAGATTAGAATATAGACGGCAGGTGTTAGCACCCTTTCTTAGATCATACAGCGGAACACCTTACACCACAATTATCAAAGAACTCAAGGACAGAATAGAGAAATCGGAAAGCAGATTGGAACGCCCTAGTATTAAAGACTCAACCTACGTTCGTGAAAGTGAAGAACGAAGTCTAACCACTAAGAAATTCCTGCGCCATCTTCTCGGAAGCGATAGAAACTTCGCTGAGAGATTCTTAAGATCATAGACGCCCACGTCATAACCTTCCAAGCTTCCCAAAGTCCAACACCTTTAAATTCTCACCCACAACCCACACACGAAACTTCATAAGCTCAAAATCCCATGCCAATCTAAGATTATTCTCCCGAGGATCACTTCCCTCACTAAATTGGAAAAAGCTCGGCACAATCACAATCCCACGCCCCTGATATCTTCCCTCTAAAAAACACCGATACTTCTCAACACGAACACCATCTCCAAGTTTCACACTCGGATGTCCATGCCCCATCACCCAGACCCCCACATTCCGATCATACATCTCTTTAAACGCCCTATCACCATGCACGAAACAATATCCCTTCCAAATAAAATAATCTCGTAACACAACTCTTTTGTTTTCACGAACAATCGGTTCCAAAATACTATCATGATTCCCTTTCACAATCACAATCTCTCTTACTTTCCCGAGTAAATACTCGAACAACCCCAACACATCATTCCACTCCTGCTTCAACACATGTCCAAAATCATGTTTCACATCTCCCAACAAGACAACCCTATCAATCTTTCCCACGCGCCCAAAAACACGATCAAACTCTTCAATCATCTCACGAAACATCACACGCGAAACAAACACCCCTGTTCTATTCAAATACTCCTCATATCCCAAATGCAAATCACCAACAACCAAGATCCTCTCTCCATGTCCTATCTTTTTACTCTTTTTTTCATCCCCGATCAACAAACACTTTCCCACAAAGTTTATTCCCTTATCCATCAAAACAACAAAACAGAGATCTTTTTAAATAAACCCCCCCTTTCCATTAAATCTACTTTAACAAAACCTAAATAAAACCTTCGTTTAGCCATCTCACACACCTAAAATAAATATTTTTTAATAGCGAGCGCATACGTCCTTCTCCCTCCCAAATCCAAATCACGAATAAGCTCTTCGATACTCTTTCCCGTATATAGCCCATCCCACTTCAAAGGCAACATTACATCCTTGAGAGTTTGTACACCAACATCAAAATATCCTTTCTTCTCAATAATCTCAAAAAGATACCCTCTATCAATAAAGAGCCCATCACCACACCACATACTATCAGTATTACCAACCCTGCACAAAAATCCCAACTCTCTTTTATCATGAATCAAAAACACCAATTCCCCCTCTACAAGAGAGCGCTCTCGTAGATCAACCATGCCTTACACCTCTTTCCCTAATCACACTCAAATGTAACTCATGCATCCTCTTTAAGAATTGAGCCCTATCCTCCATCTTAATCAAATCACTTCTTCCCTGCATCATTAAATTCAATCCAAATGGAGAAACAATCGGTACCCGCATAACCTTTATCTTAACCTTCCCTTGCTCAACCCATTTCAAAACCTCTTCAGCATGTTTAACATCCATTAAATCCTCAAACACCTCACGCCTAGCTTCGCGTAAAATCGGAAACTCGCTACTAATTTTTTTAATAGCACTATACAAGAACTCACTATGCACTTGTTGCTTCCCAACACTCTTCTCTCTTCCTTTATAATTCCTCAAAATCATCAAGCTCCGAGCGGCGCAATGCCTGAATCTTCTCTTCAAAATATCAGTCTTATCAATGGCCTCTTTCAATATCACGAGCAAATCCTTGCTTTTCACCCAAGGAACTATCTTGCCTTCATCTAATTTCTCGCCCGCAATAAAAAAACCATTATCATTAATTCCCATCTCAACATCCCGCTGCCTCAATCGAGCAGCAGCATAAGCATAAGCCCTGGCCAAAGCATCATTCACTCTTCGTCCATAAAGGGAATGAAATAGGAGATATTCCTTCTCTTCCTTAAATTTCTCAACAATCATAGTCTTCTCATCAGGAATATCGCTAAATTCGTGCTGCTCGATAAAATAATTATAAATTTCTTCAGCCACATCTTTTTTGCAATACAAATAACCCTGAATAAATTCCACACAATCTTCCCTGTTCCCTATCCTCTCATTAACAAGTTTTCTAAATCTTCCAATATCACAAGCAACCTCAAAATTTAAAGGCAGCATCTCACTAAACCACGAAGGAATCGTCGGATTCTTTGAAACATCAGCCACAACAAAAGCCTTCATACCCCTTGAATATAAAAACTGATATTTCTGCCCACCCAAAACAAAAATATCCCCCCGCTTCATCCTTTCAAGAAAAGATTCATCAATCCTCCCAACAACTTGCCCTTTCTTACCACCCGAAGAAATAACAACAGTAATATGGCTCTCACTAGGAATAGTACCCAGATTAGTCATATAAATAACCCGCGCCAGTTTACCCCTTTTTCCAATTTGTCCCTCTGACGCATCATACCATATCTTAGCATAAACGTTTCTATGTTCTAAAGCGTAATCACCAGCCAAGTAACTCACAACAGAAAAAAAATCATCCTTACTCAAATCTTTATAACAATAACTCTTTCTAATCACATTCAGCATGTCATTCACATCCCAAATCTTGCCGATAGCCATTCCATATATTTGTTGAGCAAGTACATCCAAGGCATTTTTTGGAATTTCAGCACTATCTATTTTCTTTTCAATCATTTCTTTCATCAATACACCGCACTCAACGAGATCATCTCTATCTAAAACAATAAACCTTCCTTTTGGACTATCATGCAGTTTATGGCCTGCTCTCCCAATCCTTTGTAAAGCCCTAGAAACCGACTTCGGCGACCTTAATAATATAACTAGATCAATACTACCAATATCTATCCCCAATTCTAAACTTGTACTGGAAACAACCACCTTCAACTCCCCTCTTCTTAATCTGTCCTCAATCTCAAATCTCTTTTCTTTGCTCATAGAGCTATGATGCGCCCCAATCAACCCAACATACTTGCCAGAAAATTGGCTCTGAAGGTGATGTATAATCCTCTCAGTTGCAGCTCTCGTATTAGTAAATATTAATGTAGTCCTATTTTCCTGTATTAGTCTATCTAATAGATGATACAATTCTCTCTGACTCTCAACACTCTCAGCATCTAAAATATCCGCCCCGGGATAATCTAAATCAATATCAATCTTCTTCGTTAATTTAACATCAGCAATCAAGCAATCTCTTGTAGACCCAACTAAAAATCTCGCAATCTCATCAAGCGGAGAGATAGTGGCGCTTAGTCCTATCCTAACAGGCTCAATTAAACTCAAATCATTTAATCGCTCCATACTTAAACTCAAATAAGCCCCCCGCTTATTAGTCAAAGCATGCACTTCATCAACAATAATAAACTCAACAGCCCTAAGATGTTCTACAAATTTAATAGATGTTAAGACAATAGCCAATGTCTCAGGTGTGCAAATAAGAATGTGTGGCGGATTTTTAAGCATTTTTTGTTTTTCTTTGCTTTCAACATCCCCTGTTCTAATAGCAACCCTTATTCCAAATTTTCTTCCGGCAATTTCTTCCATTTCTCCCAATGGAATTTTAAGATTCACTTCTATATCCCTAACGAGCGACTTCAAAGGAGAGATATACACACAATAAGTCTTATCTTCTAACTCTTTTTTTCCATCTAAAGAAATAAGATAATTAAGAATAGAGCCGAACGCAGAGAGCGTCTTTCCAGAGCCAGTTGGAGAACTAACCAAAATATTCTTTCTATCTCTAATATTTATCATCGAGTATCTTTGAGCATCACTAAATTTCCCAAATTTCTGCCTAAACCATCTTGCCATTATAGGGTTCAAACTATCAAAAATCTCTTCATCCTTATTAGGCGCCCGTATAAATTCTATCTTTACCATCTCACAAGTTGTTAGCTATAGTTTCTACGACTTTTTCAACCTCTTTACTCTCGCTTCTTCCCCCACACTCAATTCTTCCTTCTTTCACACTATCAATCTCCCAAGAATCCCTCTCTAAAACCCGAACTATTTAATCCTATCTTCTGCCTAGAATTAGCCCCTTACCCCAACACGCTTATCCCGAATCTTTCCAACAACCCACCCAATCCCTCTTCCAACAAAATAATAAATAATAATACTTAACAAGGGCGGCACCACATAATAGAAAACAAGCACAGGAATTATAGCAGCCTCATCAGCAAGTCCCAGAGTTGATGATACAAAAAGAGCTACCTGAAGTAGTCCATAAACAGCTACAACATCCGCTGGGTACATGAACAGACTGATAACGTGTCTATACCGAAAGGCAGTATAATCCATTCCAGTATAAACTTGCACAACAATCCAAATAAGTAAATTAACAACAACAGCAATCCCCCCAAAATATAGTCCATACTTCTGCGAAGTTGTTCGTTCACCCCACTTCTTCATTCCCCCCCCTAAGAATCTAATCTTTAAATACCCTCTCTCCCTCATAAGTCAAATGCCTCAAATATCGCAAGAAAAGAAAGAAAAAATAGCAGAACAAATTCTCCATTACCTTTTTTCAATCTCACCTCAGTCAGGATTCACGGCAACAATAGCCCGCGAAATAGCTCGGGATGAGGAATTCACCAAATCATTACTCGAAGACCTCAAAACAAAAAAACTTATCATCGAAATCACAAAAAATGCAGAAGGCACAAGCTACCGTAAAAGACAACGCTGGCGCCTCTCTGACCAAGCCTACCTAGCCTACCAAAACCACCAACCCAAACAATAATTATTTATACAACCCCCACCCCCTCCCCCCCATGGATCCGATAAAAGAGGCCTTCACCAAGGTAAAATCTGACATCGCCGACCTAAAAGTACACCTTCAAATCCTAGCAAAAGAACTAGCAGAACTAAAATCCATCCTCCAAACACCCGAACCCCCCCCTTCTTTAGATCCAGCAGACAGACAGACACTCCAGCAGACAGACAGACACATAATCCCGACACATCCCTCTTTAAATCCAGCACATACCCTCCCCGAAACAGACACCCCAGCACATAAAATGCCTCTAGAAGCCCCCAAAACGCATTTTTCTGAGGTTTCCACAGGAAACGGTGGGGTTCCAGCAGACAGACAGACAGACAGACAGACAGACAGACAGACACACAGACAGACACACCAGCACATAGATTTAGGGGTCAAAAAGTTCGCACAAACAGAAAAACAAGACACCCTTAAAAAAATCGAACAAGCCGCCGAAGTTCTCACCTCTCTAGATTCCCTGAAAAAAGAAATCAGAAACCTCTTTAAGCACCTCACTCCTCAAGAAATGCTTGTTTTCGCAACAATCTATCAACTTGAAGACGAGGGATTTACCATTGATTATCCACTCATCGCCCAGCGCACAAACCTTACCGAAAGCTCAATTCGTGATTACATCCCACGACTTATAAAAAAAGGCATTCCCCTCATAAAATCAAAGGAAAATAACAAGCGCATACTCCTCACCATCTCCCCTGATATGAAAAGAATAGCCTCTCTCCCCACGATCCTCGCCCTAAGAGAAATCTAATACGCGAGTTATTCTCTTAACCGAATACCGCTATAATTCAAGTATCAATAGCCTTTTTTCATCGCCTAAACATCCTCCCAACCGTAAAAAAGTTCGTTTAATAAGATGAATTCTCGACTTAAAATGCAAAAAAAATCCCCTCTTGTCTCACTCTCGCTCTTTTTTCTCATTTCAACCCCCCCAAACAATCCTCACTCTTCCAGATCATCCTAAAAAACTAACCAGAACCTCCCTTAGAACCCCTACCAACTCTCACTTTTGCATATTTCTGCAGTTTTACCTTAATCTCATCAGGTACAAACACCCTCTTTTTCCCATTTTTTTCACTAATCTCTTCAATCAAACCCTCACTTTTCTGTTTTATCGAGTTTATCTGCCCCCGAATAGTAGACTTCTCCTTCCCCAGCACCATCGCCAAATCCTCATAACTCAACTTCATCTCGCTGTTCATCAACGTAAACAAAACCAACCTCTCATGAGAAGAAAGTTTCTTCAAAATATCATATAAATTACCTGTTTGGACAGCTGTTTGGACAACATTTTGAACAGCACCAACAGCTGTTTGTTTGCCATAAACAGGCAATTTCTTAAACACCTGTTTGTCTTCAGCCTCACGCCGCAGCCCCCCAACCTGCTCGCGCAAAATGCCAACCTCCTCAGAAATCGTCGACAATTTCCGGTTTAAACGAGAAAGAACCTCAAACAGCTGTTTATCCTGTTGTTCAAGGTGTTTAATCCATTTTCCAACAGACTGAATATCCCCCCTAACAGCAGAAAAACCTTCCTGAGCTTTTTCCTCAAGATTAGCAACCCTCTTTTTTAAAAGCCATCCAAACATAGACCTGTTTAAACACCCATACTATTTAAATTTTATGGTTATAAGCCTTAAAAACGCAAGTCGTTTAAAAAAGAAAATAACAAAACAAACACCCCCAAGATACAAAAAAATAAAAACAAACACCCAGGATAGTACCTTAAACAGCTGTTTAAACACCAACAAACACCCATTCAAGCCCCAGAACATCTGTTCCATACTCGAAAAACAACAGGAGCAATAACCTTCTATCACCTCTAAAAACCTCTAGCAAAAAAATCACACAATAAAACACCAACAAACACCCATTCAAGCCCACAACATACCACCAACATTCGTTCTCCAACCAACCTTCAAACTAAAACTCTCAAAAAGTATATAAACTCCCTCCGCCTCTCTGCTTCAACCTGCTCAAAGAAAGGTGAAAGGAGGTACAAAATCATGGCAAGAACGCAAAAAACCTTTGCCTTCATCCTGGGAATTATATTACTCCTAGTCGGTATTCTTGGTTTCATCGAAAATCCCCTAGTTGGTGAAGGTAGCCCTTTTGGTACAAACACAATCCAGGATGTCCTCCATCTTATCGCAGGAGCTGCAGGCATCTACGCAGGCACGAAAGGCACAGGCAAGGGCTACAACCTCACAATAGGCTGGATAGGACTCACGCTCGGTATCCTCGGTTTCATCCCCGGAATAGACGCACTTTTAGGGACCTACCTAAGCATAAACACCGAAATAACAATCCTTCATCTAGTGATTGGCCTTGTTTCACTAGGCGTTGGCTACAAAGCGAAGTAACATTTAAAACTAGTCCTTTCTTTTTTTCTTTATGACTTCCAAGCAATCATCTAACTCCTCTTTTCCTTATTATCTCGGCTGCCTCCTCCTATTCCTAGGCCTCCTCTGGCTCTTTCTCCCCCATATCTATCACGAACGACTAGAATCAACCCTTTCAGACACCAATATGGGAACCTCTCATCTCCTTCACATCCTAGAAGCCATCATCCCAACTCTCCTCGGGCTCTATATCCTCTCAAAATCCAATAGCATGCCCCGCAAACACCTCTAAACCCTCAAAAGCCTCAATAATAAGTGAGGCGCGAAGCGCCGAACGCGCCCAACATCAAAAAGAAACATTTATTAACTCAGTTAGCGACGATAAATCATGGAGCAAAAGCAAATAACCTTAGAAGAAATATATGCCGCAATATTGAATATGCTGCGAGAGCTACACAATATCAATAAAAAATTGAACCAAGAACACGAATTTACCGAAGAAGAAAATAAGGAATTTACAGAAGGAACAAGGCAGGCTTGGAAAGAAATTGATGAGGGCAAATACACGAAGTACGGCTCTCCAGAGGGATTTTTAGCGACTTTCAAAGAAAAAAATGCCAGAAATAAAGGAAACTGATAAATTTTAGGGCCTAAAATCCAAGCTAGACAAAAGTTATCTTGTCAAACTAGAAAGATTAATCAATAAAATTATTCAAGACCCAGAAATCGGCAAGCCAATGCAATATGAAAGAAAAGGAACAAGAGAATTATATCTCAAACCATTCAGAGTTTCTTACGCTTATAACACAAAAGAAGATCTCTTAATTTTCCTCGACGTTTACCATAAAAAACATCAATAACTTTAAGCTTAAACCTTCAAGCGTTTCTAAAAACCTTCAACTTAATTTATAAGTTCGTTTAGATTAAAAAAATCCCTCTAAATCTCAAATAATAACTCCAATAATCAATGAGGCGCGAAGCGCCGAACGCGCCATAAACCAAAAATATAAATACTCTTGTATCATTAATGTATCATGGAGATAGAAACTATGACAAGGAAGTGGGGAAACTCAATCGCGGTAATTATACCTTCAAGTATAGTTGAACAAGAGAAATTAAAAGAAAATCAAGAGATAATTGTTAAATTTGAGAAAAAGAAACCCGGAAAAGTTAAAGCAGGAGCATTGTTTGGCTTTTTAAAGGATTGGAAAAGGCCAACAGACGAGACTCTCAAAGAGGCAGATAAGGGATGGAAAGACTAAACTATTTCTTTGATAGCTATGCAATTATCGAGATAATCAAAGAAAACCCCAACTATACTTCCTATCTGTCAGAAGAAGCTGTCTTAACTATCTTCAATTTAGCAGAGATATACTGGTCTGCCCTGCTAGATTATAACGAAGAAAAAGCAAATGTCATTTTTGATACCTATAAAAAAGCCGTTATTGAAATAGACGATGAAACTCTCAAAGAGGCTATAAAATTTAGGAAGGAGCATAAAAAATTAGATCTCTCTTATACAGACTGCATCGGATATATTTACGCTAAACGAAATAATCTTAAATTTCTAACAGGGGACTCAAAATTTGAAAACCTGCCCTTCGTGGAATTTATTAAAAAATAACCACAGCCGAACGCGCCCAAGAAAAGATATATTAACAGATTTTCCGTCAGTAAAATGTGAAGATTGTCTTTACCCTTCATGCCGAAGAAATGTTAAAAGAGAGAAAAATTACAAAGGACGAAGTAGAACTAACAATAAAATCTCCTGGAAAATTATTCAAAGAAGAAGGAAAATATTATGCAAGTAAAAACATTGGTAGGGGCTTTATTGAGGTAGTTTACGAAAGAGCAAATTATATAAAGGTAATAACTGTTTACTGGTTATAGCAAAATGGAAATAACATACGACAAAGACGCAGATGCAATGTACATCAGATTTAGCCATGCAGAGTTTGCAAAAAATAAAAAAATAGATAACCAGACAATTATCGACATAGATGAACATAATCAAATCATCGGGATCGAGATATTAGGCGTAAGCAAGCGCATCCCAAGAGATTTTTTACGAAGCGTCAAAGTCAAAAACATATCATTAGAACAATAGCTTAAAGTTTTTGGTGTTGTTTAAAACTTTCCGCACACCCAAATAGTTCGTTTTATCAAAGAGAAATAGCTTTAATAATTAGTGAGGCGCGAAGCGCCGAACGCGCCCGAGATTGTTAGCCTCCTCAGGAGAGGGTATGAGGGTGAAAATAGGAAGGTTTTTATAATAAAATATCATCAGTAGTACATGCAAGAAGAAAAAAATATAACGTTGGAAAAGCTATATTTTGAACTCAAGAAAATAGAGAAATCCTTGGCAAAAAAAAAGATTTTAATCGAAGAAGAAATTGAAATTCCACCAACAGCTCTCTTATCAGAAAAATCATTAGCAAAAGAATGGCTTAATCCTGAAGAGGATGAAGCATGGAAAGATTTGTAGCGGGCGGCGTAGTAGTTGTCAAATTTCCTTTTTCTGACCTGACTTCATTCAAGAGAAGACCTGCCTTAATTCTTAAGAAAATTGCAGGAGACGATTTTATTTTGTGCGAAATAACCGCAAACTCTTATGAAAAAGCAGAAGAAGCAAGCATAAAACAGCCTGATTTTGCAGAAGGCAGCTTAAGGAAAGATAGTTTTGTCAGATTTTCTAAGTTATTCACAGGAGATTCTTCTATAATTAAATACAAAATAGGAAAGCTAAAAGAAGAAAAATTAAACGAAATCCTACACAAAATCTCCACGTTTTTTAAGGAAAAATAGCCACAATAATTTCTGAGGCGCGAAGCGCCGAACGCGCCCGACACAAAAATCAAGAAAGAGAAAGTTTTAAATAAGTTCGTTTATACAGTATATACATGGCAGATGTTGAAAATAAATTGCAAAGATGGGGAAACTCATTCGGAATAGTTATCCCGATAGATATAGTCAGAAAAAAGAAGATAAAAGAAGGAGAAAAAGTAAAAGCAATCATCATAAAAAAAAGCAATGTTCTAAGAGAAACTTTCGGTTCTCACATGTTCTCCAAATCTGTTAAAAAGCTAATGGAAGAAACAGACGAAGAATTATCCGATGAATAATGGCCAAAACGACGAAGAAGATAAACGCGAAGTATTCGTTTTTGATACATACGCAATAATGGAAATAATCAACAAAAATAAAGATTATGAGAAATATCTTGATTCTGATGTCATTATCAACGATTTTATCTTTGCAGAATTGGCTTATAATCTAATTAGGGAAGAGCATCCAAGAGTAAAAGAAGTTCTGGATAGCTATGCTCAACACATATCTCATGTCGAACCAGAGATTATTACAAACGCAATGGAATTCAGGATAAAATGGAAAGATAGAAAAGTGTCTATAACAGATTGCGTGAGTTATTTAATGGCTAAAAGCCTAAATATTAAATTCCTGACAGGAGACAAGGAATTTGAAAGTTTGGAAGGCGTCGAGTTTGTTAAATAGAATTTAGCATGGATTCTAATGTTGCTCCCATGGTCTGTTTTGTTAGTTTTTATGGGACTCAATTTTTAATTAGCCAAAATTGCTTCAGACCACATTAGTTCGCACAAGGTGCATTAACTCTGCTTTTGATGGGCTCTAAAACCATTTTCATTAATTTTAGCTATCTTTCTTCTTTTTCAGCACAATTCTACCAGGAGAATGCTCTGCCTCCAATTCATCTCCCTCTTTAAATCCAGCCCCGTGCATCGCTTTCCAAGGAATATTTACACGATACTTATAATATGCCTGGCCTTTATACTCTCTAGATTTTTCTTTTATAACTCTCACAACCATTAAAACACAAACCCCTATTTAAATTTTTAGGAACCAAAAAGTTTACATATCAGTGATACATTGATCTATACATGGCAGTCATTGTTCCAAATAGAATTATCGAGCAACACCAAGTAAAGGAAAAGGATAAGATTCTTGTCTAGATAACAAGAAAAGCAGATATAAGACTTCCATTGAAAAGAAACAAACTTCTAAACTTGATTAGATTTGTCGGAGATAACTATGTATCGCGAACTCGACAGTATCCCTCCACACAGATCCTCATAGAAACAAAAGTATCTTAAACAACTCCTTCTAAGGCCATGTATGAAATACGTGTTTGTCTGCCACCACGGAGAGTCGAGAAGTCCCAAAGCAGCGTCAATCGCCGAGCAGATAGCCTGCGAAAAAGGATTCGAACTCGAAACAGATTATTTCGGAGTTAATGATCGAAGAACAAACGAAGAAAAGAGGAGGATTCTCACAGGCGCAGACAAAGTTTTTGTCATGGAAGAAATCATGCGATTCGATATAGAACGTATCCTCAACTACAAAGGCAGAATAATTTGTCTTGATATCCCCGATCTCGATTATCTAAGTAGGGACTACATGGACAAAAAGATCAGGCCCCACATCGAAAAACCTATTCCTTCACTCTAACAGGACCGCTTCTTCTCTGTCTATAACACTGAATTTGAGCATACAAAACTTTCTCGGAAACCATTCCCACTTCTTCAATACCATATCCAACACAACCCCTAGGTAGATGCGCTCTTCTAAGTTGAGAGAGAAAACCTTCTCCACTCACAAAAGGTAGAAATTTAATCTGTATCGAATTTCCTACACGAACATAATACCGCGCTTCCTGAACATAAAGCTCTCGCTCATAATCGAGAAAAACAAAATCGCTGATCCTGCCATTTGTTCGGATAGGGACTATTTCAGGCAAATCTCTTATCGCAGCCATAAAGAAAGCTAGAACAACCGACTTTAAATCTTTTCTATCTCGAATGCTTCTTCTTTCCCCTAAATAACTCAGAAAAAATAACTCTTTCAGCAGGCAGCATCATCAAAACTCCAATAATAATAAAAATCAACCCGCTTACAGAAGAAAATTCAAGCCACCGACTAATCAAGATCCCTATCCCAATGCCAAACACCAATTTTGATGCAACATATAGAGATCCAACTCCTACTGACAACGAACGAACAACCCCCCAATATTTTGTAAGAAACATGTATCACCTCAAGGAACATCTGTTAAACAATCGTTTAAACACCTAGGGCCAAAGAACCAACACAACTCCCATGACTATCAAGGATATAAGTTGATAAACAACATTGAGAACATATAATCCCCAGGGCTTTCCCTCCCATAAAACAACACCGAGAGAAACAGTAGCAATAAGTCCTAACCACAACCAGAAAACTAACTGAATAACACCGACAACACTATCAACCTCTAAATACTGGACAAAATGCGCCAGAACATACGCCATCACAAGCGCCCCAATAAACGCCATCAGGTACAATTTCCCCATTCCCCTTTGTTTTGCCTTCCCAACATCCTTCATGCTTCTCCCCGACAAGCGCATCCACACCCTCCCAAACAACAACGGAGAATACCACACAGATCCAATAATCATAGAAGCGACCGCTGCAGCCAAAACCCCAACGTAGTTCACCGCCACACTTGGCATAACCATAATTAAAACAAGAAACAATCCTTAATAAACCCTTCGCGATGGGTTTTTCTCAGAACAGAGCAACATAGAGGATACATCACACAAAAGCTTAAAAAATATTTTTCATAACTCCAAGAGAATGTGGAAGAAAAACGAGAGATAAAAAAAGTTCTCATAGCAGGAATTGCGGGGGCAGGAGGAAGCTACCTTGCAGAGTACCTCGTTGAAAACCATCCAGAAATAGAAGTGCAAGGCATAACGCGCTGGCAGGGGACCTCTCACGAACGAAATCTGAAAAAGATAGCAAACAAAATTCGCCTCTATAAATGCGATCTTGCTGATCTTAGCGCGACCGTGAGAGCCATACAAAACGCAAGACCAGATGCAGTGTTTCATGTAGCATCATACGCAAACGTAAGAGAAGCGTTCGAAAATCCAATCGCGGTGTTAAAGGACAACATCGAGGGAACCATAAACCTCTTCGAATCATTCCGCATCGCAGACATCAAACCATTCGTTTTACTCTTGAGCACATCCGAATTATACGGCGACGTCGATCCGAAAGACATTCCTATCACCGAGAGTCATCCTTTAAATCCCACAAACCCATATTCCGTATCAAAGTTAGCTCAAGACGCACTTGGTTTTACCTATTTTAAAGCATACAATCTCCCCGTGATACGCGCGCGCATGTTTTCCTACATCAATCCCCGAAGAAAGGATTTATTCGCGACATCATTTGCCTATCAAGTTGCACGTATAGAAGCAGGTCTCCAAAAAGAACTTTTACACGGAAATCTTGAAGCGACCAGAACCCTCATCGACGTGAGAGACGTCGCAGAAGCATGTTGGCTCGCCATTCTAAAATGTAAGGCCGGAGAGGTATACAATATCGGAAGAACAGAGCCTATAACAATCGGCAAATTCCTAGAAATCTTAAAGAGCAAGGCGCGCCGCGAGATTCCTTCACGGATAGATGAGCGACTTTTGCGACCAACCGACACAACACTTGTCGTTCCAGACAGCTCTAAATTCCAGAGAGAGACAGGATGGAAACCTCGATATAGCTTCGAGGATAGCGTCACGTATCTACTCGACTATTGCAGAGAAGAAGTCGCACGAGAACTGAAAGAACAATCGTCATAATACCTAAATAATATTCGGACTACCAATATCCTCGTTTCTGATTTCGCTTTTTCTTGAAATAGTGTAATCCCAAAACAATAAGCCCTGCAATAATAACTCCCAGAACAATCAATAAAACATATATGAGAGTTTTAGCTTTTAGAGATTCGACAAGAGGTTCAGGAGTCGGAGAAGTCTGAATAGGAGAAGTCCCTCCACCTCCCTCTCTTATTCCATCTTGAATTCCAACACCCGCATCACTCCCTGCTACCGGTACGAGTTCGTGAATGTACGCGAGTTTCAGATCAGCCCGCATGTCATTAATCCCATTAAGGCTAACAAAGATGTCATAATAACCATCACCACTAACTTCAAACTTCTTACTCTCACCAATCTTTAGCGTTGCATACTGCGGCTCACTTGTCACATTGAGTGTCACTTCACTATCACTAAGTTGCTGTATTCCAACCTGATGCGTCTCTCCTCCAATTCGCACTCGCGCCCGCTGCCGCTCACGCATATCAACCTGAATCTCTCCCTTCTCGCTAAGCTCTTCATTATGGAACGAATGACTATATGTCCAGAATACCTTCTGCGTCGCCGCGCCACCACCTCCACCACTCGAACTGCTAGACGAACCCCCGCTACTTGCAGGAACCGACGTCCCACTCAGCGATGGGCCTGTTCCAGAAAAGTGCGGCAATCGGAGCCAGGCCATGTTCCCCGCCGTATCTATGAAACAAGGCACGCTTATATTTGAGAGCGCACTCGTAGCATTCGTCGTACACGTCGTCTGATTAAGAAGGTATGCCCACTCACTCTGTCGGTCAGCATAATGAGAATTATTCCCTTTCATCCGGCCAACATCAGTACCATTTGCCGTCGAATTCCAAATCAAATTCCAATTGTCATCATAAAAGTGCGGAATTGATATATTCACCGCACTTGTATCGTTAAGGCCAGCGCCTGTTGCTTCGATATATGGCATTGATACCATCACATAATCATATATCGTCGGACCACTTGATCCAAATCGCACTGCAGAGCTAAAGCTGTTCCCGCCAGTACTATTCGAAGTAGCAGTATCAAATAGTGCATCAGGCGGTCCACAAGCTATCATGTCAACATTTACATAATGAACTGTTATATTGCCCTTTCCCATTCTGAAACTCAACCTACCGCCGCCAATAAGCGAGGTCATAGGATTAAAGTCATCCATACTACTCGCACCCCCCACATTACAACTCGTCGGAGGATACGGAACATCGCACGTAACATTAGAAACATAGAGCCCCATTTTGATATTACCCGTACTCAAAACACTGTCTATCGCTTGAGGATTGAAACCAGTTATCGTTATATTACTCACATTGCCGGTGAGGTTACTGCTCGCAACAAGATCTCGCACGCTCAAAGAAAGCCTTTTCGGAGCATAGTCCCCCCCTCCCGCAAACACGTTCATCTCTTTTACTCCTGTCACATTCAATAAAACAAGGCTAAAGTTTGCAGCACTTTCTTGTGGCACATCTTCCATCCATGTAAATTGTATTGCACCATAATTAGAATAATCGACAGTTGTTTCTGTGTGAAGATTCGATTGAGCAAGCGTGAGGTTACTAATATTTATTGCCCGAAATGTCTGCTTCTTACTCTCGACAAGAACCTTATTCGCAAAATTAGTCGCGCTCGTCATACTAAGGTTGCTTAAACTTCCAAGCAAACCGTATGCGCTAATGTTTCTTTGCGCATCCCCTCCTCCATACGTTAAATTCACCGGCCCAAAGCCTCCCAAATACCTCGTACCATTTCGCGCAGTAGCATACAACAAATAATTTGCAGTTTCAGCAGGCGCAGGCAAGGTTATATTATAGAAACCAGTCGTAAGCGTGTACACATCCGTCGTTCCAGCAACAAAGGCGCTCATATTATAGGGGAGCGCACCATGGGTAGCATGAATCATATTCCCCGGCTCTAAAAGGAAAGGCACAATTGTTATGTTGTCAAACCCATAGACATCAGAAACATTAGAAGCATTCACAAATCCAGTTACTCGCGCAACACCGAGCGTCATATTAAACATCTTATGCAAGGTTCGTGTCGTCACATTAAACTTCGAAAGATTTCCTGCAACATTGTTCAAAATAGTATAAGAAACCGTAGAACTAAAGTTGTCCCAATTGAAACTCACCGGCAGACTCTGATTCGGAAAAATTAAAATCGAATAATTCCTATCTCGCGGAACAGCAACCAGCGCCTCAGTTACCGTATTCGTCGGCCCCATACTCGACGCAATAATATACCCAGTTCGAGCATCCTTAATCTGATAATTAAAACCAATACGATTTGCACTTATGTTTATCGCGCTAATATTAATATTCCCTGCTTCACGTAAATAAAACGGAATAACGCCGAGATTGTCATAGACAAAACTTGGAAAAACAGGGAGATTCTGCCCGATAAACGTCGTAGCGTTTGCAAAACTAACATTTTTTATACTTAATGTGGGCGAATACAACCACGCAACATTATCAGGCACCGTCATATTAAACCATCCAGATTCATTTGTTGTCGTCGAATTATATCCCACAACACTAAAATCAACAGTAGAACGAACCGTAACATTAACCGTAACATTACTCAAAAGATTCCCATCCGTATTGCGCACAGTTCCATTAAAAGAAAAACTACTTACAAGACTAAGAAAACCAAATATAGAAACGATCCCAATTAAGACTAAAAAACCAGATCGTAACATCCCCTCACGGTTTTTCATCATGCCTCTTTTTCTTACCTATAAAGATCAAAACACTTTAAATACCTTCCCCCTCTCGATATACCAAGCCTCTATAGCTCAGTTGGTTAGAGCACCAGTTTCGTAAACTGGGGGTCGAGGGTTCAACTCCCTCTAGAGGCTTTCACAAATTTTAAAAACTCAGCAGTATACTCTACGAAATAAAAAAGATCTCATGGGCAGCAATACCGATTTAAGAAAGTATCAAGATTCAGAGTCTATCCAGGAGGCATTCTCAAAAATAGTATCTGGCGGAAAACCAGGGTATAAGACAATACTCGAAAGAAAGAAGATCCCTCCAAGATGTAGCGTGTGCGGTAGAGGCGGCGAAGAAGACCAGAAATTCTGCCCCCAATGCGGCGGGAAAATGGTCCTCCCTCTTACGCACTGCCCTTCGTGTAAAAAATCTGTTAATGAAACAGAAAAGTTCTGCACAAACTGCGGAAAGAAATTAAAAGAATAGTTTTATTAATCAAAAAACATCACTCATTCTATGAAAGAAAAAATAGCAACCATGCTCAAGGGCCATATTCATCTGAGCGAAGAATCAATCATAAAACTCCTTGAAATACCTCCAACACCAGAACTAGGAGATTTCGCATTACCTTGTTTCGCGCTCATAAAAATATACAAAAAAGATCCGACATCAATCGCAAAAGATCTCGCAACAAAAATAAAATCCTCTCTTGTTGAAAAAGTCGAGGCAAAGGGGCCCTATATTAATTTCTTTCTCAATAGAAAGATACTAGCTAAACAAATCCTTACAAAAATCCTCGGAGAAAAAGAAAACTACGGGCAAGGAAAAAAATCAAACGAAACAATCATGATAGAATTCTCACAAGCAAACACGCACAAGGCATTTCACGTCGGCCACGTAAGAGGCACACTACTCGGTGAGAGCCTCGCCCGCATCACCGAATGGGCAGGCAGGAAAGTCATTCGTGTTAATTATCAAGGCGATATAGGCATGCACGTTGCAAAATGGCTTTGGTATTACACAACCTTCCGCAATCATGAACGATTAAGGGAGAATGAAGCCTGGATCGCCTCTCTCTATGTAGATGCGTTAAAGAAACTCGCCGAACATCCAGAATATCAAAAAGACAGCGATGAAATAAACAGAAAACTCGATCAAAGATCAGACAAAAAACTTCTCGCTCTTTGGAAAAAAACACGACAGCTCTCGCTCAATGCATTCAAACCAATCTACAAAGAATTAGACACATGGTTTGATCACTGCTTCTTTGAATCGCGACTCGAAGAGCCTGCAAAACAGATCACGCAAAAACTTCTCGAAAAGGGCATTGCACAAATTTCAGAAGGAGCAACAATAGTCGATCTTGAAAAATACAATCTTGGCGTCTGGGTCCTTCTCAGACGCGACGGTAGTGTTCTCTACTCGGCAAAGGATCTCGCACTCGCAGAAAAAAAATTTAACGAATTCAAGATAAACAAATCAATCTACGTCATCGGAAGCGAACAACAGCTCCATATCGCACAGCTCTTCAAAACGCTCGAATTAACAGGAATCTCCCAAGTAAAAAAATGCCATTACGTCCCGATATCTCTTGTACGCCTTCCCCATGGCAAAATGTCGTCGCGAACAGGAGATAATATCCTCTACTCTCAATTCAAAGCAGAACTCGTTCATCATGCTTTAGCGGAAATAAAATCACGTCACGACCTCAATCAAAAAGACGCAAAGAAACGAGCATTGACAATAGCACTTGCAGCACTCAAATATTCATTTCTAAAACAAGACACAAACAAAACAATTGTCTTTGACAAAATAGAAGCACTAAGATTCGACGGAAATACAGGCCCTTACATGCTTTACACGTATGCACGGGCACGAAGTATTTTACGAAAAGCAAGATATAAACAAAAGAAAAAGATCGCGCTCAAAACAAATCTCGAAGAGAGAGAAAAATCACTCATCCTTAAACTTGCTTCATTTCCCGAGGTTACTCAGCAAGCATACGCATCATACGCGCCCGCTCTCATCGCAAACTACGCGTACGAACTCGCACAACTCTTCAACGAATTTTATCACGCAACAAAAGTCATCGGTTCAGAAAATGAATTCGTACGACTTGCGCTCGTCGATGCAACTGCGCAGATCATAAAAAATTCCCTCTTTCTCCTCACGATACCTGTTCTCGAACGCATGTAATCTCCCACAATAAAGTATTAAAACTATCACACGAATAAGCAGAGTATGTCCGAGGTGATTCTCTTAGCTATCAACGCTGTTCTGCTCACGATTCTCCTCATTATTTTTCTCTTCCTCTCACAGAGACATAATTAATTTCCCCAAACAGTAATTGCTCAGCTCTCTAAGGCTAAAATCTGCTAATCTTCAAAAGTTACCTTGAAAAAATAGCTAAGGTATCATATTTGTCTTCGATATTATTAGCATTCATTAAATTAAATCCTTCGTAATTGAGATAATTTGGCAATTATCAAAGTTGTAACATAAAGTTGTCCTCGTAACTTTATAATTCCAAGCAGATACCACAAATACATTTAAATAACCCCTCCTTTTTGAAAGAATGCAGATCAGTCAGCGCGCTAGCCCTGCGCCGCATGCAAACGGGCTTCATGGCAGACTGAAAGGAGCGCGTGAGGCAAGGAAATGTCAGTCTCGTATCGAACGCTGATGTTTTGTCCTGCTCGACCGTGCTCTTTCGAACCGGGTCAGGCCTTGATCGGAGCAGCCCTAAGGAAGAATCGCGGTGCTCGCAGGGTCACAAAACGGAGAACGATCCGAGGGCGCTTTCATCTTCAAACCAAGCAACCTCCCCGCTGCACAAGGTATATAAATCCTATTTCATTTCTAATGGCATGAAAAAGAGAGGACAATTCTATCTTGTAGCAGCACTTATTATCGTTGGTATTACAGCAGGTCTCGCTGCGATCCATAATTCCTCAAAGACATCAGAAGAAGATGTTGCTGTCTATGACCTCTCGCAAGAAATCGACTTCGAATCTGCCCAAGTAATTGACAATGGCATCTTTCAAGGATCATCAACAGGAACAACAGGAATTAACATTGTATCGCTCGCACAACATTACTGTGCGAAGTCAACCGAAGATACAAGCTTCGTTGTTGTCTATGGCACAGCAAGTTCTGCGAACGTAGTCACCTGCAAAGATACCCAAGGAGCTCTCACAATTGGAACAGGAGGAACAGGAACAACTGCAATACTAACACCGCAAAGTACATGGGGGGTAAGAAGCAAAACACGATCTACATACCAGCCAACCTCCACAAACACAGTCAACATACAGGGAGGAGGATTTGATCAAGATTTTGCGCTGAGCGGCACAGATCAATTCTTTGTTGTCGTTAGGAGAGATAAAAATACCGATCGCTTCGTTTCTGTAGATGATGATTGAAAATGTCAATACAAAGAACAAGAATAAATCAGATCATTCGCATCAAAAACAAGCGCGCAGTAAACCTTATGGTCGCCTATGTTCTCCTTATTGCGATCGCCTTCGGAATTGCCGCAGTGACCTATAATTACCTAAAAGGCTATCTTCCCTCAACACTTCCAGAATGTCCTGCAGACATCGCCGTTGCAATTAGTGGTGTAACGTGCAGCACCTCTATTACCCAGATCGCTCCTTCTCCCTCCCAGTCAGGCTTTCAACAGCGAGACATAACACTGACACTCACCAACCGCGGCCTCTTTGACATACAAAAGGTTTTTGTAAGAGCAGGCGAACCTGCGAAATCAACACGAACTATTAAACTCGGATCACAGCCAACAAATCTGTTGTCGCCACTCGACCCCACAACAGCAACCCCCACAAGTCTTTCATTCAACAATGTATATCTCCCTTCACCATTCATCCTCGAAGTCCAACCCGCGATCCCTGACAAGAAAAGAGGCGATATTCCCTGCAAGAACGCGATCGTCACGCAACTCGTAAGCTGCAGCTAACTAAAAAACAAAAGATGTAGTTTACACTTATTAATTCGTTTCTGATTATTCGTTTTATCCCTCATTCAAATCTCCTGAAGAACAACCAAGTATTGCTTCTGGTTGTAATTTAAATCCAATTGCTTCATTCGGAGTTATGCCTTCTTTAAGAATTCTTGAGCTTCAACAGGATTAGCAGACAGGCTATAATGAAATCCTGTAATTAATCTAGTATCCAAATCAAGACAGCACCAAAATCTATCAAATTTATCTTCTCTGTTTATGATAGTTTCATTAGCACAGAAACTATTACTTAGGTTATAATCTAATTGATAATCTACTTCAGTTTTGTATCACTGAGCTTGGAATGACCAAGCTCAGAAAAGTAATCTGGATTAAACCCCAGTGTCTAGTGAAATAATCTCCGGACACTACACATAATCAAACCACAACAATCTATAAATAATTCTCTGCAAATCTTAAACACATGAGATTTGCGCATATTGGCGACTGTCACCTTGGCGGTTGGCGTCAACCAGAACTGAGAGAACTTAACTTTAAGTGTTTTCGCGAAGCATTAAAACGTTCTATAAAAACAAGAGTAAACTTCATCCTTATCTCGGGCGATCTCTTCGACTCAGCC
Organism: Candidatus Woesearchaeota archaeon; assembly: GCA_964494915.1. GTDB lineage: Archaea > Nanobdellota > Nanobdellia > Pacearchaeales > GW2011-AR1 > UBA73. The sequence goes on along the minus strand of CAZBTP010000018.1, from coordinate 5,922 downwards.
TATCCGCCAATCGACATCCTAAAAACAACCTTCGAAGAATTTCGCAAACTCAAAGAAGCAAACATACCTGTTTTTCTCATTGCAGGAAGTCACGACTATTCAGTCTCGGGCAAGAGTTTTCTCGATGTTCTCGAACATGCAGGATTCTGTATCAATGTTGGACGTTATGAAACACGGAACGATGCGATCCTTTTAGAACCGACCATACACAAGAACGTAGCAATCTACGGCTACCCTGGGAAAAAATCAGCCCTCGAAGTCGATGAGATAGAACGTATAAAGATCCAAGAGGCGCCAGGTTTATTTAAAATCCTTATGCTCCACACAACTATTCGAGACGCGATCGGAGATGCCCCCATAAAAGCAGTTGATGAACGGTATCTCCCCAAGGTCGATTATCTTGCACTGAGCCACCTCCATATCCGTTACAGTCGCGCAGGCCGTGTCTATTCAGGCCCTACGTTTCCCAACAATCTCTCTGAACTCGAAGAGCTTCAAGCAGGTTCTTTTTACATCTTCGACAATGGTCGTATCGAACGGCAGGAGATAAAATTAAAAGAAGTACTCTCACGAACAATCGAGATCACAAACGCATTTACAGGAACAGAAGCGGTTCTCACGCTTCTTGAGCACGAAGAAGTAAAAGATAAAATAGTCATTGTACGTCTTATCGGTATTCTCGAAAAGGGAAAAGTAACAGACATCGACTTCCAAAAAATAGAATCATTGCTGAAAGAGCGCGGGGCTTATATCTTTTTAAGAGCAACCTCAAAATTACACGCTCCAGAGCCTGAAGTAGAATTTGATATTCTTGATACAGAAACCCTCGAAGCAGAGATTATCGCACAGTTCAAAGAAAAGAACCCAAACCCCTATAACAATCTCATCCCCGATCTTATCCGCGTACTGACTATAGAAAAACTAGAAGATGAAACAACCTCAACATTTGAAGAACGTCTTCTTTCGGAGACGAAAAAACTCAGAGAAAAATGAAGTTTAAAAAGGTGGCTATAAAGAACATACGCTCATATAAACAGCAGACGATCGAGTTTCCAGAAGGCTCACTCCTTATCGCGGGAGACGTAGGCTCAGGAAAAACCTCAATTCTCCTCGCAATCGAGTATGCCCTCTTTGGTCTCCAACCAGGACAGAAAGGCTCTTCACTTCTTCGCATCAACGAAACAACAGGAGAAGTGGCGCTCGAGTTTCAACTCGGAGAGCGTGAAATTATTATAGAGAGAAAACTAAAACGCTCATCAAAGGGAATCAGTAATGAATACGCATCGATTACCATCGACGGCGAGAAGATCGAGTCGTCAATAACCGAGATCAAAGCGAGGATAGTCGATCTTATCGGTTATCCAACAGAACTCATAAAACGAAACAACGCGCTCTATCGTTACACAGTCTATAGCCCCCAAGAGCAGATGAGGCAAATCATACTAGAAGATGCAGAAACGCGACTCACAATCCTCCGCCATATCTTTGGTATAGATAAATACAAACGCATCCGAGAAAATCTGTCCATTCTTCTCAATACGCTCCGTATCGAGATCAAACTCCTTCAAACAGAGGTCAGAACAATCGAACAAGATCGAGTAGATATTGCACAGAAAGAGCAGGATATTCAAGAACATACTAAAAAAATAAAGGGGAAAGAAGTTGAGCTAAACAAGAAGATTACAGAGCGAGAAGCACTTGAGCGAGAACTTGCAACGCTTAATGAGAAACTCGAGGAACGGAGAATTCTTGAACAAGAACTCGAAAAAACAAGTATTATGATCCTCACAAGGAACGAAGGTATAGCCACAATCACAAGAGAACACGATGAAATAGAAAGGAGTATACGCGAGCAAACCGAACGCTTCGACACAAAGAGCTACAACGCACTCATTGAAACACTCGCAATAACGCACAAAGAGTACGATGACTTAACAACAAACTATCTCGTAATCACCTCAAAGCTAAAGGCTCTCGAAAAAGAACAACACACACTCAATGAAAAGAGGGAGCGAATCTTTACAATAGATATATGCCCAACCTGCCTCCAAGATGTTTCAACACATCACAAGCACAACATTCTCAATGAGGCAGAAACTCAGATGGCCTCCATAAAACGAGAACATGCCTCGCTCACAGAAGCTGTAGACAATCTCTCTTATCGCAAAAATGAGATAAAACAAATACGTGAAACGCTAGAGGAAAAACGCCGCAATCTAGAGATTCTTCGCGCAAAAGAAGAATACCTTGAAAAAGCAATCACAAAACGCTCGCAACTCGAGAAACAACGCCAAGCCTTCGAGAACGATCGTTCTCTCCTTACAAACCATTTTGAGACGCTTAAGGCAAATATCTCACAGTTTTCATCATTCGATACCCAATACAAAAGGAAACAACTCGAAGTCAAGAATGCAGCACTAGCAGAGAAAAATACAGAAATTGAAATTGCAGAGGGGAAGAAAGAACTAGAATTCGCCTCCCATGATCTCTCTCGCGTGCAACAAACACTTCTCAAAAAAGAAATAATGAGAAAGACTCTCACCGATCGTACAGATCTCCATACCTGGCTCTCATCAAACTTCCTCAATCTCATCGAATTCACTGAGCGAAATGTTCTCCTCAAATTAAGACATGAATTCTCGCACCTCTTTCGAAAGTGGTTTCTTATGCTCATTGCCGAAAACACACTCGACACACACATAGATGAGAGCTTCACGCCGATAATTGTACAGGGGGAGGTAGAAATGGACTACCAATTCCTTTCAGGAGGAGAGAGAACCGCGGTTGCGCTCGCCTATCGTCTTGCGCTCAACCAAACAATCAACTCAGTCCTAAGCAGACTTAAGACGCGTAGTATTATTATCCTTGACGAACCAACAGACGGCTTTTCAGAGATGCAGATCCTAAAAATGAGAGACATCTTCGGAGAACTCGATATAGAACAGCTTATTATTGTAAGTCACGAGCAAAAAATAGAGGGCTTTGTCGATAATATCATTAGGATATCCAAAGAAGAAAATATCTCCAAGCTCGACACTCCTTCTCCATAACCGAGACAAGAGCAGCAACCAGTATATTCGAATAGAGCAGATTAATCTGCCCTATTAGTAACCATTTACCTAGGAAATATTTTACTTTATTATAAATAATAATACAGCATTTTCTAAATTCCGTATAAAAATATATTAAAATTCTTCATCAATAATAATTGAATTTAATCGGTAAATCCCTTGATTCTTTTTTCAAAAGATTGCTTTCCACTTTCGTAACTAATAATACCACCATGGCCTTTTTTATTATATTCTTCCATATATAAATGAGTAAAAGATTCAAGGACATCTATCGTAAGTCCGCATAAAAGCCATTTCTTGGCGATATCGTAGACATCAATAGTCTTTGTTCTGTTGTATGTAATTTTAAATCCTTTTTTATAAAATGTCTCAAGATTTGAATCAGAGCTTATTTTATCTTTCTCCAAAATTTGCTTTACGTGATTAAATATCTGTCTCATATTCAACATTATCCCAAAAACGTAATCTCCCCTAAGTTCCTTAACTAACCAATTAGGAAAGGTATTAGATATCACTCCGGACGTGTTGGCTAGAACAGGATTTGATTTAAAGTCACCCATATAAAAATTAATAAGTCTATCTTCTCCGTTCTTAAATTCTAGATCATCGTAAAGAATTTCCTGGAATTTGGGAGATTTAAGAAATTCACCCCTATCTGAAATAAGTAAGATCATACCTTTGTAAGGTACAGAAACAACAGGCTTATTTTTCTCTAAAAAACTTTTTATCATATTAAACCATAAAAATTGTATTGAAACTGGACCTATTTCTTTAAAGGAGTCATCTAATAACTTATTAGTTTCGTCATTGTTCAAGTAAATATAAGGATTCCTTCTGAATATTTTTGAAAGATTCATACTATTTTGAAACGGAGTATTGTTTATAAATCTTAGTATAGGTTAAGTACAGTCCATAACTTAACATAAAGATTACTTGGGTAATCTTTAACCCACTATGAAACCTCTTGTCTTTAAACCGTATTCTCCATCCCCCTAATCCCCCATTAATCCAATGTTTAAATTTCGATAATAGATTTAAAAATTCTTCAGTTAAATTCCTAATAAATCTTTTGGAAGTGTGATGTTAAGTTAGAAGGTTTACTTAACATATAGGGCCAGCAACACCGGCTTTGCATTAATCATACAACACAGCATAGTATAGTGAAATTTTTAAAGTATATCTTGGTAGATATTTAGATGATCAAGATAATTGATTGCGGAAGCCAATTAACTCAGAATATAGCAAGAAGAATAAGAGAGCTAGGAGTTTTTACCGAAATAGTTCCTTTTTCTACTTCTCTTGATAGAATTAAAGGGAAAGGTCTTGAAGGAATTATAATTTCAGGGGGACAGTTTAGCGTTTATGATACTGGTTCTCCGATATATCCAAGAGAGATTTTTGGTTTAGGTGTTCCTGTTTTAGGGATTTGTTATGGGCAACAATCAATTGCTCATTTGCTTGGTGGCAGGGTAAGTCCTGTTACAAATAGAGAATATGGGGAAACAAGATTAAGACTAGAAAGAGGAAGTAGATTATTTACAGGTACTCCCCAAGAATTTAATGTTTGGATGAGCCACGGGGATGTTGTTGAACAATTGCCTAAAGGTTTTGAAACTATTGCCATTTCCCAAAATGGCCACATTGCTGCAATGCAAATGCCAGAAGAAAATATCTATTCGGTTCAGTTTCATCCAGAAGTGGACCACACTGAACACGGAAGGACTATTTTAAATAATTTCATAGATATTTGTAATGCTCAGAGAGTTTGGGATACTGAAAAAGAGTATGACCGAATAGTTGAAGAATTAAAGGAAAGGTTAAGTGGCAAAGTAGGTGTTGGAGGAATCAGTGGGGGAGTAGATTCTTTAACAGCATCTGTTTTAGTTAATCAGGTTGCTGGTGAGAATTATCATCCTATCTTTGTTGATAACGGGTTACTGAGGTTAAACGAGGCGGCAAGAGTAGAGGAGAGTTTAAGAGGGTTTAATCTAGGCATACGATACATCGATGCTTCAAGAAGATTTTTAGAAAGCTTACAAGGAGTTGAAGACCCTGATAAAAAAAGAGAGATTATTGGCCAAGAATTTATTGCGGTCTTTGAAGAAGAAGCGAGAAAAATCTCTGGTGCTCGTTATCTTGTTCAAGGGACCTTATATCCCGATGTTATCGAAAGTGTTCCTGTTTATGGTTCTTCATCAAAAATAAAAAGGCATCATAATGTTGGAGGATTACCTGAAAAAATGGAGTTAGACGTTATAGAACCATTTAGAGGTCTCTTTAAAGACGAAGTTAGAAAAATTGCAGAACGTAGGCTAAGAATACCAAGAGATCTTGTATGGAGACATCCTTTTCCAGGCCCGGGACTGGCTGTCAGAATCATGGGAGATGTGGATGAAGAAAAGTTGAGAATAGTTAGAGAAGCCGATGATATTTTTATTAGTGAACTTATGAAGAAGGGATTATATTATGAAATTAGTCAAGCGTTTGCTGGACTTCTGGGAGGGAGAGCTGTTGGTGTTATGGGGGATGCCGGAACCTATGAAGGAATTGTTGGATTAAGAGCAGTTGTTACAAAGGATTTTATGACTGCTGATTGGTATCGTTTTAAAGATACAGATATTGGCCCTATTGTAAATAGAATAATAAATGAAGTTAGAGGAGTTAGCAGGGTTTTATATGATACATCTCAGAAACCTCCTTCCACAATAGAATGGGAATAGTCCCCAGTTATTCCAAAGCTTTTTTATCTAGTTTATCGATAGGAAATATTTTTCAGATAGCACAAAAGCCGGCAACCAGTATCTCCGCACAGAAATCCCAGCTAATGTTTTAACTATATAATTTAGAGAAA
>CAZBTP010000017.1:0-28909 GCA_964494915.1 Candidatus Woesearchaeota archaeon | reverse complement strand
AAGGGAATTTCAATGTTAGATTGTGAGGAGGATATTAAACCCTGTGTTTCAGAAGGCATGCAATACTTTTCTTCTGAGTCTGATAGAGTGTTTTCATTATCAAGTTTGGGAGGACTTCTTTCACAACCGAAGAAAGCATTTTGAACTATTACTTTTTTGTTAGGTTCTTTTGTTGTTTGTGGGGAGTACGAGATAGAAAAAATAAATAAAATAAAGATTATGACAGAAATAACTTTGTTCATGATTATTTAAAACAAAAGTGATTTATATATGTTAGTACCTTGATCTGTGCATATCCAACTCCCTTTAAAAAGCCCAAAAGCTTTTAAATAAACAAAACACCTTGAATTTAGATGGAGATCCCACATTGGAAATTAGAGAGAAGAAGAACAAGAGGAAGACGTATTCTAGAAACAATCCTAGCTGGCACTCTTACACTCGCACAATATTTCTTGCCAGCGACACAAGCCTCAGCAGCATCTTACCTTAAAAGGCCAGAAAAACCCCTTCCAACACAGGTGATAGTAAAACTAAAAGAATCAACAATCCCACTCGAAACACAATTAATAGCAGCAACCTCACCACGAACAATCCAAGCACGCCCTGCGAAAGAAGCAGTTGACAATATCAAATATCAGGGTTTCACAAACGTAAAACCCTTATTCCCGATCGAAGAGTCGAACCGAATCAAAAGCCAAAGAGTATTCTCGAAAGTACCGCAGCTCGGAACATTCTATGTTATTCCCCTAGAACAAGGTCAAAACCCTGAAAAAATCATCCGTGATTTAAAACAACGTCTAGGCATTGAAGATGCTTGGCAGGACATCCCTGTTCAACTCACCACAACACCCAATGACCCATTTTTTAGCTCATCAAACAGTTTCGTCGCTGGCTTAGAAGATATGCATGCACTAAAAGCATCAAAAGCCCCTCAAGCATGGGAACACTTCCAAAGACCATTCAAGGCGGGTGAGGGTGTTGTTGTTGCAATCATAGGAACCGGCGTTGGTTTTGATAACCATACAGAGCTCCAAGGAAACATCCTCCCAGACGGCTATGACTTCGTTAATAATGACACTAATCCAAGTGACGATAATGGTCATGAAACACACGTCGCAGGAATCATAGCAGCGAAAGGCGACAACCTCGAAGGCATTATTGGAATTGCACCTGGAGTGTGGGTACTTCCAGAAAAAGTGCTTAACTCACAAGGCGCAGGTCTCACGAGTTACATTTCTCAAGCAATCCGCCATGCGACAAATCACGGAGCGCGAATTGTCAACATCAGCCTCGGATCGAGTTTCCGCGCGCAAGCACCGCCTGATCTCGTCGCCGCATTCCAATACGCTGACAGCAATGATGTTTTATCTGTCGTAGCAGCAGGGAACAGTGCTGATGACGTAGCACACTATCCTCCTGCAAACGTTCCAGGAGTCGTTGTCGTTTCAAACTTTGCAACCCCAACACAACGCGATCCTCTCTCTAACTTCGGTGCTCTCGTTTCCTTAGGGGCAATTGGCAGCAATGTCCTTTCTCTCCGCGCTCTTCCAGACACAGACTTTTACACAATCCTCTCTGGATCACAATACACCGCCCAATCAGCTTTTGTCCCGCCGTTTGATCCTCTCGCAAAATACTATGTTGCCTCAGGCACCTCGCAAGCATCACCTATTGCGGCAGGTGTAGCGGCCCTCGCTATCTCCAGATGGGAAGGTATGGCTGCAGATGGCACTAACATTAGAATTAGCGCCAAGGGTCTTCGCGAACACCTCGAATTTACAGCAACTGATGTCGGTCCAGCAGGCCGAGACCCTGATTCAGGCGCAGGACTTGTTAATGCTGAGGCTGCTGTTTCCTATTATCCAGATGTGCTTGTTCAGTCGGTGATTACGAACAGTACACATAGACCATTTGGAAGCTCTATTTCAGAGAACTGGTTTGTATACAACGATCTTAGAAACGATCCTATTAATCAGATAAATCGTGATGTCTTCATAAAAAACCTCCAAACAGGACAAGAATTTCAGATTACAAACAATCAAAATCCAGAACAAGGATTTATTCATAATAATAACATTATCTTCGGCCGTTTTAATGGAAGACTAGTCGTCCCAACTCCACCAGGAAACCTATACAGCATCTACCTCGGCCAAGACAGCATGCCAGGAACATCAGACGATCTACCAGAACAGCAATTAACATCTTCGAACTCTGTTCTTCGACATTGGGCCGCAGACAAGAATAAGATAGTCTTTCTCGATAAACGAAACACACAAAATGATAGAATGAGCGATATCTTCCTTATTGACATAGGTCCTGACGGCGTTGCAGGAACCTCTGATGATGTGGGAGAAACAAGAATAACAACTCGCTCTGCTGACTGGACAGAACTATCAATCTCAGATGACAACATAGTCTACGGAGAACGAGACGGCGATCCTAATACGCCAGATCCTATTCACCTATTTAACATTCCAACAGGAAGAGAAACACAAATCGCACGAGGTTTTGCCTCGCAGATGTCAGGAAACATAGTCGTATATTATCGCGGAGAGAACGGAAAGACAAATATCTTTACGTATGATTTATCAAGTAATTTAGAAACAAGAATAACCACTGGAGAAGCTGATATTGATCCCCGCATCTACGAAAATACGATTGCGTACCTTGGCGGGACAGGTCTATTCAACGGAAAGATTCTTTGTTACGATCTTAGTACAGGAAAAGAATTTGCTGCGTTCATAAGAAATGGCTCGCAAACGCCAGTAGCACTATACAAGAATATGATACTTCTAGATGATTGTTGTGGCGGACAACCCGGACAAGTAATAAGAGACTATCATCTCGCACGCCTTCCTTATGCAGGCGCTGTTCCACAACATCAAACAGCAGACATTGACCGTGACAATGATACAGACCTCGCAGATTACATACCAATAATCTCTGCATATTCAGGGCCTGGAAATCCAACCATTAATCCGCGAGCGGATCTTGATAGAGATGGGGATGTTGATCTCGCAGATTTAATCGTATTCCAGGGACAATTCACTGGCTCTCGATAAGTTTATGAACTTCTTTGAATAATAAGGCATATGCGTATGAACAATAAAAGAGGGTTATCAAATGTTATTGTTGTTGTTCTGCTCATACTATTAGCAATCGCAGCTGTCTCCATAATGTGGGGTGTCCTTAGCAATGTTCTCCAAAGAACAGGTGCTCAATTATCAACAGCAACTGATTGTTTGGAGATTAAACTGGAAGTTGTGAGTGCCAACTACGATAAAATTAATAAGGAACTTTCTGCAACCATACAAAGAAACATTGGACGAGGAGATCTTCAAAAAATAAAGTTCCTTATCGATAACCAACTTCTCCAGAATGTACTAGCAACTAACGAAGATGCAACAAGTTTAGGAGAGCTAGGAACAAAATTAGCAACCTTGAGAGCAGCAGATAATGAACTACCCCCGCGTATAGGTATAGCATCGGGATCTAAACTCACAATCTACCCGGTCGTTAAAGACGCGCTTGGCAACGATAAACACTGCATTGATGCTACTTCAAAGCCGGTAACGATACAATAGATTATCTGACAATGGCTTTATAACTACCTCTCTGTCGTATTAAAGGGTCATTTTAATATTTCAAAAATTAATCTCTTATCTTTTTAGCTAACTCTGCTAAATAAGCATCATCTGCTCTTTTATGATCATGAGATGAGATATATCCCTCATAAGTATCAAAATATTTGTCCATATTTGATTTTATGGGTTTCCATTCTTTCATTTTGGTACCATGCATAGGGAATAATTTAGCATGAACATGATCCACACCAAAACCTTCAAATATCATACCTGTTCTTCCGACAGTTTCCAATTTTGCATCGATTAGTTTGGCAACTTTTTTAGCCGCGATTATTAAATTTTTTAAAACTGAATCAGGTAAATTAAAAGCATAACCTGGATAATGATTTTTTGTGATTAACACAGAGAAACCTTTAGTATTAGGAAATATACTTAGGAATGCTAAGTGTTTATCATCTTCCCATATCTTATGGTAAGGAATTTCTCCCCTTACAATTTTACAAAATATGCAGTTTTCTTCCATAAATTATAAATAAAGGTGTTATTTATAAATATATCTAAGCCTAAACTTTTGCGTTTTTAATAAACACAAAATTATTCATCACCTCTTTTAATTCTGTAATACTTCTTGCTTTTCTTTTCAACCATCTCCCTCCTTTCAACTTCTCTCACTATCCATTTTATTTTCTTTTTATTTAGCTTCTTCATAAGACTCTGCTTTACAGCAGAGCTTATCTGTGTTATCGAGAGAACCTTATTTCGAGATAACACACCCCCCAACATGCTGCAAAATGAAAATGTTTTTAATCTAGGGTTTGATATAAATAGTATGGATAAAAGAGTGGAGTGAACCCCTATTATGATACGCTAAGTTAAGTACGCTTTCAATTAGATGATAGCTCTTTTGTTACGTAATTGTCAATAGCACCCATTAATTCTTTCATATTATTCAAAAGATTATCTCGGGAGCAAGAAAAAGGGCAAGTATCGGAAAGAAGGTTACACCCCATACGCTCAGACACTCGTTTGCGACGCACCTCCTTGAACAAGGAACCGATATACGGGTAATACAAATCTTGTTAGGGCATTCTTCGTTGAGTACAACACAAGTGTATACGCATGTTTCACATGAACAGCTAAAGAAAGTGAAGAATCCCCTTGACGAGTTGTTTTCAGAGAATACAGATCAGAAAGAAATCTAGAGGATTCATTTTTATCCTTTTCCAATTCGTTTAACATGCTACTTATTAGTAGTTACATCAGAAAGATTTAAATAGTTGTGATCTATGGGAACACTATGGAACCTGAAAGAGATAAAAGGATTGGAAGAAGGGTTACACTCGGAGCTATCGCTGCGGGTTTGCTCGGTGTAGGCTATGTTGGAGTAAAATCTGGACATGTTGGAAGGTTTATTGACCGGGATGTTCTTGGGCCGATAGGTATGTTCCGTTCGTGGAACGAAGCTGGAAAGAGTGATAGTATTACTCCTTGGTTAGATAATAATACGCTTTGGGTTACTTGTGTTTATCTTACCACCAACCGGAAAAATAAGGCATACATCCTTACTTATAAGGGAGATAGCGAAGGAAGCGAGTACGAGATTCCTCATCGAGGATTGCCCCTTGAGGGTATTCTCTCTCGAAGAGATAGGTTTAAACTTTATGTAAAAACTCAAGACGGTAGAACTATTGGTAGAGAGATGTGGTATCATTGGCGTGAAAACGGTGGCCTCGAGTGGTCAAAGCGTGATTTGTCGAAAGACACCGACAGAGGTTTTCTCGATATTCCAATCAATTTCTGAAATGCATAAACCTTGATTGAACTGTTTTATAATTAATTTCGGGGGGATAAGTTTAAACTTCTTATACAAACTGAAGACAGCAGTATTGTTGGTAAGGAGATGTGGTGTCTTTGGGTTGGGCGTAGCTTCCGGTATTCAGAGAATTTATCCGATTTATACAAAAGCCACGAGAGCGAATTTTACTTTTAGACAGTTTATGCAAAATAGAGCCCCTCAATCTCGCTTGTTGGAGGGAGTGCTGAACTCTGCGCATTATATTTCTGAAGCAATGTTTGGAGATATCTTCGTATTTCTGCGATTCCTGGTTTTTCTCTGATTCTGAGATGTTTCTCTATAAGTTTATATCTTTTGAGTGTTGTTACTCCTTCGGTTGCTCCTGGTAATACGCTTCTTACTACATCAGGCTCTGCATTCCATTCTGGTTTTACTTCCGCTATATTGAGTGGCTTGTCTTCATACGTATCAAATCGTTGTAATATAGCTATGATAAGTCTCTCGGTATCTCCTTTTGAAAGTTTTTTTGTAAATGCCCCCTGAGACGGGGTAAGCAGAAAGGAGTTATCGTTATATCTCCTTATTGTACTTGTGATTGTTATGTCAGAGCTCCCATCTTGCTTTCTTTGGAGTGATGTTTTTATCTCATAGATAAACCATCCTTCGTAGTTGTTATTCTTGAATAAGTCAAAGATTGCAGTACTTACATGATAGATTTTTTTTACAAGGATTAGTGGTCCGCTGTCATCCTTTTCCCATACTATTCCTGCTCCAACAACTCCTTGTTGTTTGCTATCGGCTTCTTTTATAATGGTAAACAACAAAGGAAGATCCTTCGCTAGTGTGAACATTGCACCATCAACAATTCCCGCGAATATGTTTTTATACCCTCCTACTACTCTTACCGTAAATGCTCTTCCTTCTATTCGTAAGGTGTAGTTAAGTGTCTCAGGCAGTCTTGCATTTGGAGCATTGATAAGTGTTGTTGTTGCAACGATCTTTCCGACAGGAGTATCACCGTCTACTCCGGGAACATTTTTTATATATGCCTCCATACTTACTCGTGCCTCAATATTCTCTCCCTTGCATTCAGAATCATCAATCCTACAATCTGATGTGCACGCTAGATTCCCGGTGAGGTATGTTGGATTGTATTCCTTACATTTGTCTGTCCCATCAGCAAACGGTCCGAAGTCTGATGTGTCGCATTCTTCAGTGTTTTCTCTTATTTTGTTACCACATACTTGTCTTGGCTCTTGTGGTTGTGGAGATTGTACCGCATATTTCTGTTTGCAGGTTGAGAGAAAGGTGTCTGCGTGATTTCTTAATTCTGTACTGGTAATAGGCTGTCCATTATTATCTGCTTTAACGAGGCGGTTACCACAAGCGTCTTTTTCGAATGTGAAGCCAAAGTATTGGACCTCGCCACGAGTCACCTGAATGCTACATTGTTCTGTTTGAGAACAGGGTTGATCACTTTCAATAGGTTTGCCTCTGATCTCAGGACAGGGATTGTTAAGATCTACATTAAGTTGACCGCTGAGCGCAGTTATTTCTAACAGATCTCTTGCTATTGGTTCTGTGGAGTAGTAGCAGATTCTCTCGTCTTTTCCGTCTCCATCATAATCAGAAAATTCAGTTTTTGTAAATGGCAGATCAAAGTTAAAGGTTTGTACCTGGCGTTGGTAGAGGAAGGAGTAATACTTACAGTTTTGGTCTGAACCACTTGCTTCTACTGCCCAGAGCGGGAGTGTGATTGTTTTAGAGAGAATTTTTAGTTCTGGCCCCTTAATCAGTGCTCCCTCGCTATCAACGTTAAATCGCCAGCCGAGCGTGCGTATATTTTCATAGTAATAATCTATTGGAACCTCTTGTGTTGGTGTTGTTGCTAGTATGATCTCTTGTGTTTCTGGTGGGAAACAAAAACCAGACACTGGTTGACCGGATGTTGGTTGAGTTGTTGGCTGTTGAGGAATAGGTTTCTTAGCGCACGAAAGTCCGAGGGGTGTGGTGGTGTCTGATTGAGGGGCATAGAGAAGCGCGAGTGATATAATTGTGAGAACGAGAATTCCTATACCTCTTTTCATCATTCATAGAAGAGACTTTTCTTTTTAAAATTAACTAACGGATGAGTAGAATATTTCTTTCTAAAGATAAATTAGATATAACATAGGCGATTAAGAGAAGTGGCAATCCCTCCGGTAAAGGTATATAAATCATGGATTATTTACAATAGACTATGAAGAAGAGGGTAAGACAACGTGAAATCTCACTGGGGTTGAAGATTATTTTTGCTTCTATTTTAATTGCAGTCTTCGTACTTTATTTTTACGATGCTCGGGAATCATCTTTGAGTCCTTCGAGTTCTGTTGGTTATACCTCGACATCAGCTGGACAGGGATTTAGTGGATATAGGTGTGTGAATCCTGGTAGTGATGGGAGGCGTATGTATTATCAGAATGGTATTGCTGTACGGAGAAGAGGAGTTGGTTATAATTGTGCTCCTGAGGAAATATGCTATAATGTCGATGGACGAGGATATTGCCAGAGAAAAATCAATACTGATATTGAAGGATTAAGGTTTTTGTTGCAGTGTGAGGAAAGTAGCGGAGATATTCTTCTTGGACTTCGTGAGGAGTGTCTTCCTGTGAACTATTACGGTGATCGGATTATTGATGAGAGAGATTTGAAGATATTTTCTCTGTCTTTTCAACCATATCCTGATAGCGATGGAGACGGCGACGCAGATCTCGCTGATCTTCTTGATTTGCAGTTGTGTAGTTCTGGATTAGGTAGTCGGTGTGAGATGTTCGATCTTAATAATGATAGTACCATAGATATGTATGACGAACTCGTATTCGAGATCTTGTACTCGCGCGGAGATTTTAATAGAAACGGTTATATCGACGTTCATGATTATGTCCACATTCTTTCTTGTTTTCGTACAGGGAGCGATTTTATCGTGGTCGGTAATCGAAAGTTTCCAAGTGTTGAATCATGTAAAAATACAGATCTTAATTTAAACAATCTGATAGCGGGAGATCGGATGGATTTTGATGTATTTGGACAAGTTATTAGAGAGCGTATCGATTTTGATTCTGATGGAGGTTTTTACCCTAACGATCGAATAATCCTTCGGTTGTGCTTCAGCGGAAGAGGCGTTCCTTCACGCGCTGAATGCAAGAATGTTGACGTTGATCATGATGGTGACGTTGATCGTGAGGATTATGATAATATCTTGGAGATGAATTATATTCTCGATAAAGTCGATCGCCATGACAGCTCTCCAGACTGCAATGATGGAAGGGATAATGATGATGATGGTAATATTGATTATCCTCAGGATAAGGGATGCGATGCGCTCGCAGATATCAAGGAATATGGCGAGGTGAAATTGTGCGATGATGGAATCGATAATGATAATGATGGGAGAATTGATTTTCCTGATGATAGCGATTGCTCTGATTTTTATTCTGATTCAGAGGGGGTTATTCAGCAATGTGAGGACGGGATTGATAACGATCGCGATGGAAGTGTAGACTATCCTAGTGATGTCGGTTGTTTCGATAATGATGATCGTTCTGAAGGCGATGTTATTGATGCGCCATGTTTTGAACTTTATAGGGGGCATAATGATAGGAATGCTAAGAGGATTAATGTTGTGTTTATTGGTTATGGATATGATAAACCACAAGATTTACTTTTACGAGTGCGCGACCAGGTAGATGCTATGATGGGGCTTGAGCCGTTTAAGAGATATGGCAATAGATTTAATTTCTGGGTTGTGAAAAATGTTGGACTATTGGATCGATGTGAGGTGGCTCCTTCTTTTTGGGGTGATTCTCTCAGATGTCCAACCGACTCTGTTGATTTGTGCAAGATTAAAACTGAAGAACCTTATATAAATGAGATTTATATAAATGAAGTAATAAACAGTGCTGAAGATTATCGGTCTCGTGCATCGTTTAGCGGGAGGGTATTCATTTATGGAAGAGACCTTACGGAGCCTTATCTCTTTGCACATGAGTTCGGACATAGCTTTGGTAAACTTCAGGATGAATATACTGAACGCGGCGGACCATGGAGCGAGATTCTTGACTTTGAGAATTTACCTAATCCCTTGCCATTGTATGGTCCGAATTGTTATTCTACGATTTTTGAGGACACTACCTACAAGCAGTGTTTTGCGAATGCTCCTTGGAGGAGTTTATTTGGGAATGGTTGTGGTGTTCCAGGCATTATAGATTGTACGGAAGATGATCCCGACTATGCTTATGAAGTTAGTTGTCATGAAGGATGTTTCTATTTTGGAAAGGGTGCGTTTCGTCCTAGTTTGTGTAGTCTCATGGGAAATCATAGAAATACATGTGGTGGCGTTATTCGTTATGGTCTTGTAAATGAGTTGGAGTTAGAGAGAAAGATATTGGAGCTTACATCGTGAGTATATCGTGCTGTGTTAAGTAAGCGGGAGTATTTTAGCTAAAAAAATTAATTCTTCTTTTTCTTTCGTTTTCTTGGTTTATTCCAATATGGACTTTTACATTTCGGACAAACAGTAGGTTCTTCATCACTTCCACGAGGAACCCATTTGTGTCCACATCTTTCACATTGGAATCCTTCAACTAAGTGATTTTAACTCAAAATTTCTACGAATTTATAACTGCTTATAAGATCTCTGACCTCAAACCAGCACGTTTACTACGACAGAAATGCTGCTGGAATCATGAATATTTTGGTTTTTTCTATGGTTACCTTATTCGTAATGTTCATATTTACCAAAATTGCTTTTTTAGGTTTATATTCATTAATAAAACTTCTTAATGAACGAGTAATCTTCGGTTTAATTTTTACTTCTATTGGAATTTCTTTTTCAAGGATGAAGTCTACCTCAGCTTTGGCAGTCGTCCGCCAATAGTTAAGTGATTTCTCCATAAAGTTATTCATAACAAAATTTTCTAAGAGTTTTCCTAGCTCATCATCAGAGTGATCAAATCGACCATAGATAAAATTTCTTAATCCCAAATCGACAAAGTAGATTTTAGGGTTCTTTTTTATTTCGGTGATAAGGTTTTTATGAAAGGGAAGTATTCTCTTTATTACGTATGTATTTTCTAGTATAGTCAGAATCTCTTTTAACTCTGTATAATATAAACCGGTGGTATTACAAATATCATTGTAGTTTATAATCGAGCCGTTTGTTGCGGCAAGATATTTTACTAAATCTCCAATTTTCTGGTTATATTTTGTCCCATATATCTTTGCAATATCCTTCTCTATATATGTTAGAAATATATTTTTCAATAATGTTTTTTTCTTTTCTTTATCGGTCTCTAGCACAACTCGAGGATAGCCGCCGTAGGTTAAATACTCTTTAAGGTAATTGTTTAATGTATCAATGAACAAAGTTTTTGGTGTGTCATTTAGTTCTATGCTAAATTTATTTTTTTTGTAGTACTCGTTAGCTTTTACATCTTTTGCTGATAGGAATTCTTCAAAAGAAAAGGGATAAAGTTCAAAAAGTATAACTCTCCCCACAAGATAACTTCCTATTTCGTTTATGTCTAATGTAGAAGACCCTGTAATAATAATCTTTATATTGTGAAAACTATCATAAACTAATTTAAGAATTTTTCCGGCTTTTTTTACATACTGTACTTCGTCAATAAGAAAAAAGTGTCTTTCTTTATCATCTGCTACGTAATACTTGATATACGCATTTGGATCTTTTTCGAATTTATCTTTCTCAAAATCATCTTCAAGCGTAATAAAATGTATTCTTTTCTTATTAATTCTCTTTTTCTCTAAGATTTTCATAAGTCTAAATAAAAGGGTCGTTTTTCCGCTTTGCCTTGGGCCTCGTATTGCTATAATCTCCTTCTCATCGAGCCAACGTAAAATCTCTCCTTCTTTCTCTCTTCGAATAAACTCTTCCATGGTTTTCTTAGGAAGATCTTCTTTTTAAATCTTTCTATTTTAAGGCTATTAATCTTAAAAATTATTTAATTATAATAGCCTTATTTTTAAAATCCCTTATATAAAAGTCCTGAAAAACACACTCAATAATAGACACTCGACGGCCAAGACATGGTAAGGCATAATCTTTCTATTCAAGCGAATGGGGAAATCATCTTGAAGGCCCAGTTCTAGAGATAGTAATCAGGCGTTGTGTGAGATTTCTTTTTTGAAAGTTTCAAGCAGCGGATAAAAACAGGCTTTTGCAATAGAAATCGCATCTTCAGCTTCGACTTTTGATGGACTATATCCATAATAATTAATATTGTGGCGAATTCTCCTTAGCGTATCAATAAGTTTAATAGGTCTTTCTGTTTTTGCTGGTATTGCTTCTAACTCTTTTATTTGTTCAACATGGTCTTGAGAAACAATCCCTTTAGAAACTAATCGAGCATCTCCAATCATACGAAAACATTCATAAATATTCCTTATGATGTTGAAAGCAGACTCTTCATTGACAGGGAGGGTTAGCGTATACTTCATTTCTCGCTCTGCAGCATGAATGATACTTAACGCATTCTTTTTATCAGGGTGTTTTATTCGCTCGTTCATAGTCTTACCTCTAAGAAACCATCTAAGACAAAACCATTAGCAATATTGGCAAATAAATTTAGATCAATTTTTTTTCTAGAAAAGATATGTACATTAACAGGAACATTTTTTCTATATCCTAACTGCTCAACAATTCCTAATCTTAGTATTTTTATTTCATGATCGTCTAAAATCTCTACCGCAATATCAATATCACTTTCTTCTACATCGTCGCCCCAACGATAACTACCGAAGAGAACAATGGCGCGTGCCTGTGGAACTGCCTTATGGACTGCTTCCAGAATTCCTGATTCATATATTCTATCAAGATGGTAAGGGATTTTCTTTGTTATGAAAGAGCGATTCTTCTGGTTGGCTAACAAAATCCAAGCCTTGCCTGCAGTTTCTCGAGATATAAGATTTTGTTGTAGTAAGGATTCCACAGCCTGCTTCGTTGCTGTTTTAGATGAGTTAACTGAATGAGCTAGCCCTGTAAGTCCTATTTTAGTTCTTGGAAATGCGAAGAACCATACTAAACATTTTTCGTAAGCTCGTTCCAGTTCTTTTACCTTTACGCCTTTTAATTTCTGTTCCACGCGATTGAGTATCGTAAGAACTATTTAAACTTTTCTATACCCTTATGGTTCTATAAATATTCATCTGAACTGTTTCAGAACCATAGAGAAAAACGAAAAGGGAGAAATAATACTGACACTTACTATTTATTTTTATGCTGAAAGAGGACGATGCAATCTCTTTTAGCTTCAGGGAGGAGTTTGTACGCAAGGTTTCTTACTTCTTCTTCGGTTTCTCCTGAGGAGAGAATTGTATCCTCGAAAATAGCAAACCAGGCGCTTTGTATACCCGCCTCAGAGAGTTTTTTTCTTATTTTTTTAGAATTTAATCTTCCAAGTTCTTGATAATAGACCGTTTCGAGAGACGGGACTTTTTTGATAATCTTTTGGATATCTTCATTATATTCATACCTATTTTTCTCACTTTTGAGATAAAATCTAAGCATCTCTTCATCACGATTCTCTTTTTGTATAGGTGGCTGATTTAATGACGAGATGATACCGTACTCACTTTTTGCCATTTGTAGCTCTAAAAGTATGCTCTTTTTCATGCCTCCTCCAAGATGTACATTGAAAGAGTTAAGGAGACCAGAATACACTATCTTATCTTTAAAAGGGAGTAAGTGTGTTGCTAGATAAAATGGTTCAAAGGGAACCATATCGCGTATATCCTCATAGAGACCGTATACTTCGTATGCTCTCGGCTCTTTTTTAGAATCTAGGAAGATTGCTTTACCGCTTGAATCGAAACATACGAAGAAGTTCCCCCCCACAAAATTCCTCCAGGTTGATATTATATCACGTTCTTCCTTGCTACAAAGGAACGGATTTTCGCTGACAAATGAAGTTATAATATCTGTGTGTGAAAATAGTTTCTCATGAAGCCGTGCGATGTCTTGAATGTCTCTTCCTCGGATATCTGGAGACGTAAGGTTTTCTATCACAGGGTACTTTTTATTCGTAAAGAACAGAAGTACGTTCATGAGTTTGAAGAAGAGATCTGCGTCTTCTTTTGGGAGTATCATGCAAAGTCTCCCCGCTTTATTTTCCTAACAAGGTCTTTGATCTTAGACACCTCTGTATGATGCGGCGCAGCTCTTATGAATATCTCGAGATGTTTTTGCGCGCTTTTGAGATCCCCTAACTTCCCATAGACGAGGCCAATATTGTAGTGTACGAGTGGGTGCTTTGGTTTTAATGCGTATGCTCTTAGTAATACTCGTAGCGACTCTATAAGTCTTCCGCTTTCTGATAATTCACATCCCCTGTCTATAAAATACTCAACATTCTTTCCCGTCTCTACTTCATCGGTCTTATCCTTAGAGTATCTCTTTAGATTACTGCTCGCTTCACTATTGTTTCTATCGTAGGTAACTCCGAGTCCCCATTCTCGTAGTGCGTCTTCGTGTTTCCCTAGAAGGTAGTGGACTGTTCCAAGATTAGTGTGGGCTTCGGAGAGATGCTCGTTTTTTAATAGGTCGTTATAGTGAGGATAGTTTTCAATAGCAAGCTGGAATTCTTTTTCTGCTTGTTCTAAATCGCCCTCGTTTTGACAGTCGATACCTCTGATATAATGCGCGCGAGGATAATCAGGATCAGACCGGAGAGCTTCTTCTAACATCTCCCTTGATTTTTTAAAATCCTCCAAGAGTTCATATACAACACTTAATTGCGTCAGTATTCCAGCATCGTCTCTGTATTTTATGAGAGATTTAGCGAGGATTTCTCGTGCTTTTTCATATGCTCCTTTCGCAATTGCCACACCAGCCATTACATGGATTCTCTCCTTTTCTTCCATGGTACTTTAGTGTGCTATGTTGGTTAAATAGATTACTCTTTTTTAGGGTGTTGAAAAAAGTCTTTCCAATCGCACAGGATTCGTCTTTTCACAATTGTACCAGACCATTTTAACAAACAAAGCCATATTTCTAGCGTGAATAACAGTGTTTAAAAACTTGATGCATGCTTTAGTTTTATAGAATGGACAATCATAAAACTAAAGACGAATGGGAAGAGGCATTCTTGAAATGGAAATCCACTTCAAGGAAAAGATATAACTATCAAGAAGAAAAAATAGATTTAGAAAAACCAACTCTAATCAAGAAAGAAGAGCTTCCAGAAAAGATATTCTTAAAGAGAAATAAACCCCTCGTATACCTTTTTTCTCTTCTTGCAATAATAGTGCTTTTATTCGGCTATCTTGCCTTAAAAATAAATATCTCCAATGTTTCCTTTTCTTTCCTCGTTATTTCTATATTTATCCTAACATTAGTCTTTTTTACTATATTCTTTGCGCACATAGTTTATGAGAGATTAACACATTTCATGCGCCCCTCGTTGGCGCTGGCATTTTCCTACGCACTTATAATTGCGAACATGTTCATGAGTCCTAGGGTTTACTCTGTAGAGTGGGCATTTTTAGGCTTTTTAGCAATAGCAATAATCTCATACGACTTCAAGATAGACTCTCGTTTTCTTATCCTCCCTGCTTTGATTTTGTTAGGCTACATTCCCTTTTTGTTAATTGGAGCACAGAAGGAAATTGCAGAAATAGTTGCGGTTTATGTTTATTATTTCTTAGTTGTCGGAGTCGGATTGCAGATAGTAGAGTATTCTAAAAAAACGAAAAATTCCATAGATTTTAATAGGTTTATTGAAACATTTATCAGCAAAGAAAAAATACTCCAGATAATCCCCCTTTGGGGGGTTATAACACTCGCAATAATAATTCATAACCGCTTCCGTTCTGTTGAGTTGCTTAAATGGTCCTCTGTCTATATCTTTGTTATTCTTCTAGTCTTTTACGCAATTGCTTATTTCCAAGAACAAAAGCAATATACAACAGCGTTAGAGTAGAAATAATAACGCTTAAAATAAACCTTAAAGGAGTCCTGTTTTTTTCACTCAATCCGCCAATATAATAAACATCAACGCATTCACTCTCAAACACGTTTTCCTTAGTCCTTAACCAAGGGTAATCATCCGAATAGTAGGCACATTTATCATGCATAGCATATTCAACTCCCTCTTCTTTCAAACAGTCTTTACTCTTTTCGTTTAAACAATTAGACACTTCTATTCTAAAACCAGTATTACCCCCATATTCGTCAGGACCGCTTATTGCTCCTTTATCTATAATTCCGTTTATAAATGCCCCAATTCTTCCATCAGAAGAAACATTCTTACTCCATGAATAGGTCAAATAACCCTGCCAAGGCAAATAAATTATCTTTCCGCTCACTTCTTCGCTATTAAAGAACGTATTAACTTCTTGATAACTTTGAGGATATTCCACATTTTTTACTTGCCCATGTAAATTAATCATACTAGGGTTCAATCCAAGAACCAGAGCAACAAAACAAAGTACAATTACTACACCAATAATTCTCCCGGCTATTTTGTTCCAGCCAGATGCTTTTTCGCTAATCACGACAACTGCTTCTGGCAGAAAATAAGCATAGGCCAACGCAATAAAAGCAACAAACTTATGGCTATCTCTGAGACCATTAAAGAAAGGCATGTATTGAAACAGTACATCAAAGATTCTCCCTGTATAAGGATGACTTATACCAACTCCGAGAATTAAACCAAACCAAAATAGCGTATAGAAGAACTTCGCTTTTTTATTATCATCCCGATAGTATCCGAATAATAGAAGAGAAGCTAACACTCCTATTAATCCAATCCATATAATTGAAGGCAATATGTTATAAGCTGTTTTATAAGCGCCTTCTCTCCAAAATCCCCACATTCCAATTACTTTGACAATCGCAGATGCCCTAGAATTAGTCTTCGGAGCAAAAAAGTCTTCATGTTCTTCATCTATTTCACCTAACATTCCACCTGCAAGAATTCCCTGCAGCCAGTATAAATTAGAAAGTAAAAGTAATAAAACAAATACCCCGATAACCTTGAGGTATTTTCTTATATCGAAATTGTTTTTATAAAAATAAAACCAAAATGAACCTATGAGGAGCATTATAAAGCTAATAACAAAAAAGTGAGGGGTAATAGCGCCAATCAAAGTCATAACCAGCACAACTTTCAAAACACTTCTATATTCCAACGCTTTATCAAACAGCTCAAACAAGTAAACTAAAAACATTGGTACCAGCAAATAAGCAACAATTATTCCTAACTGTCCAATCATTATCCTCGTGTAAACAAAAGGGTTGAAGAAAAATATTAAAGCAAACAGCATTCTTCTCTTTCCTTCAATTAATCTTGAAATATAATAATATGAAACAAGCATAGCAAATAGAATAGTAAAGCTAAAGAACACACGTTCAATTCCAATAATTCCAAAGAGTTCTCTTAACAAACTAATAACGCTGATTGAGCTTGTGAAATTACTTGTAACGAGAGTTCTTCCTAAATGTCCTGCACTCACAGGCACATAATCCACAAAAAGAAGATTAGAAAAAACGTTTTTCCCGAATATCAAGAGCCAGAGAGCAATTACTCCTAGGTATTCAAGCCATTCGTGTTTGTTTATTTTAATATTCATGATGGGTTATTTCTCTACCTATTTTCTTAACTCATCGGATATAAATATTCTATCTTTAAGCGGCATTGTGGTTGCAATTATAACAATCAACAAAAACCATTCCTAAAAGGTTTATAAAAACAAATTATTATTCCCCATCTTCCTCACCCCTTCCTCTTTCATCTGTTTTTTCAATAACATCCTCAATTATCGAAACAAATTTTCTGGCGTTTTCAATTGATTCTTCCGCATATGGAATATTTGCATGTGAATTAACATCGTAAGTGAATCTTCCTCTTTTACTTTTTTCCAAAAGCAGAATCTTTAGAAGAGCATCAGCTTTCTCAGCTTCAGATTCATATATTTCCATCAAGTCTTTATCGAGTTCTCCGGATTCAATAATTTCTTTAAATTGTTTATATGTCTTCTTGTGTTCATCAGGCATTTTTGTCTCTATTCTCTTTAAAATAAGATACGCTTTAGCAGCATAAAATATTGCATAATAGCCCTGTGAGATAACGTCGGCAAAGAAAGTTTGTTCAACAGGTAGTTTAAGTAGTTCTTTAAGTTCCTTATTTTGTGAAATATCAAAATTAGTTTTCGCAAGCAATATCTCGCCTTTGGCTCTTTCCAAATAAATTTTAGCCCTTGAATCCATGTTCCTGCGCCTCCCTCAAATTTTCATAAAAAACATGGGCATTTTTAAGAATTAAACGATTCCTGTAAATCTCTTTTCCGTAGTTCTCTTTCTTTTCAGTCAGCATTTCAAGAAAATCTTTATTGTTAAACACATACAGATGAACTTTTGGATAAAATGTTAAAGTTAGATTCTCAACAAGTTTTTGGATATCGTACGCTTTCTGGCCATCCGGCACTACAATTACTAAATCCAAATCTGATTTTTTAGTAGCGGTTCCTTTCGCATAACTTCCCGTCACAATTAACAAGTAATTAGAGATTTCTTTCAGATTCATCAACTTTTCGTAATTCGGTATCTTCTCAACAGTTTCTTTCTCGTCCAAATACGACAAATAGAATATTGATTGATGATTCAATTCTAATGAAACAACATCACTTTTACCCATTCTCTCAAGTTTTAACATTCTCTTGTTTTCAAGCTTTTTCACAGCGTCATAAACTCGCTGATAAGATTTTTTATTAAGTTTTTTAGAGAGCTCCCTAATACTTGCTCTTAGAAATATATCCTTTCTAAACAAATTCATTATTTCTCGTTGATTTTTTGATTCCATATTATCTCCTATTTGGGATAATATTATCTCATTTACGAGATATTTAAATTTTTCGGTAACTGTTATAATTTTCATTTTGTGTCAAACTGCTCCTCAGAATTTCCTCTGATAATAATTAATCTTTGTCTGATAATATCTCTTTCATGCCCAAAATATCAGTAAAATAAATCTTACAGCCGCCTATTTTGAGCTCTGCTTTCTTGCCTTCGTACGAAACTATAATCGCTATTTTTGGCTTATACGCCTCTATAAAAGCCCTAATATTTCTTTCTACCTTGTCAGTTTCTGCATCTATTTTAACTTCTATAGGCACAACATCGGAATCTTTCTCTATTATAAAATCAATTTCCATTTTTGATTTTGTTCTCCAATATTTTGGAGAAAGACCCATTTTTAATAATTCTGTGAAAACGTAATTTTCAAATAAATTTCCTTCTGGTTCCTGATTAAAAGATTTGGATATAAAATTTCTTAATCCTGTATCAATAAAATATATCTTTGGCTGTTTGATTATTTCTTTTATTTTATTTCTATAAAAGGGTTGAATTCGATATATTAAATAGCTTTTTTCCATTGCATCCAAATATTTTTTTATTGTTTGAAAAGAAATTTTTATATCGCTAGATAAATTATCATAAGATATTAAATTGCCTATGTTTAGAGATAGGTATCTTGAGAATAGCTCCAAAGAAGAGATATCCTCTATTGAAAAAGTTCTCGCGATATCTTTTAGAACCATTGTTTCATATAAGTCCTTAAGAATGGTTTTCTTTAATTCTATATCCTCTACAGAAGCTACTTTAGGATAGCCGCCAAAAGTCATATGTTCCCATATTATTCTTTTTAATACAGACTGAGAAAATTCCTTTAATTTTTTTAATTCAAGAAATTCTTTTATTGAAAAAGGATAAAGTCTAATTACAGAAACCCTTCCAACAAGATAAGACAGAACTTCCTTGCTTAATAGCACTTCGGAGGAGGAAGTTATCCATATCTTTCTATTATTATCTGCAAGGTATTTGAGCCTCTTTCCTGCATCCCTGCAATATTGGACTTCATCCAGAACAGAAATTCCATATCCCTCCATATTTTGCTTTTCAAATTTTTTAATGTCTTCATCAAATAACTCTCTTATATCGGGGTCGTCAAATAAAAGATAATTGCTTTTGAATTTCTTTGCCTGTTCTTTTAAAAAAGTTGTTTTTCCAGACTGTCTTGCCCCAACTAAGGCTATAACTGGGTAAACCTTTGTTATCTTATCAAATTTCTCTTTGATTTTTCTTTCAATATACATGATAAATTAAGAGGAATGGTCTTTATAAATCTTACTAAAATTGATGTATAGTTTAACTTTAGTATTACTATTATTAAAGTGTAGTTTAACTTTAGTAGAGTCTATTAGCCAACATCTTATTTCTATTCCTTCTTGAACATTAGTCTCACAATTATTACAAACATAATCACAATTATCACCACTTCGCTCCAAGGAAATTTAATTGTAACGTTTGGCTTTCCCTTTGTAATAAAGTAAGCTTCGCCTGTCTTAGCATTAACATCGCTTATGAGCCCGCCTTTTACTTTATTGTCTGCTTTTGTTTTTATTACATATTCTTCATCTTCCGCGTATTTGTACTCATTAGGATTTTCAATTGGAATCAGTTTGTGGACTTGCAGGTCGTCGTAGAGGTTTGTGACTGTTTTTGTGCCGTCGGAGTCGGCGTAGAGGAAGATGGAGGGAGAGGTTGATTCTTGAGTAAATGTTAATACTTCAATCTGCTTTGCCCAGATTCTAGTAGGTTCAAGTTTTCTATTCGGAATACACCTGTTATCTCCACTAACCCAATTACAAAACCTCGGATTATCTCCTTTGTAGTAAAAGGATAGCAGATAATTTGCAGAATTATCAAAATTCGTAACAGGCGTGCTTATACATGCACAGTGATTTGAGGAAATCAATTCAAGAGAAAAGCTTCCTTCGAAAGAATCTTGAATTTTTAAAGCAGATATCGAGGCATTGCCAGACAGATAATTGCAACAATCACCAGCAGTCTTATTGAAATTCTCAAAACTGCTATCTCTAATCAAATTATCCGACTCAACAGAATAAATTTTTTTAGGGGGAATATTATAACTTAATACTAAAGATCCTAGAATAAATATAACACCTATCAACAGAACCGCTATTAGTAGACATTTTAATTTTCTCTGATGTTTCATATGTTTACCTTGACATTATGGTTTTTATTTCTATTCTTTCTCCAATCGTAAACCAAGTATCCAATACATAATATTAAAGTTGTTCCTGAAATTATTAGTCCCAGATAAAAGTAAGATTGGGGTTTGAAATACATAACCATCTCTATATCTATTCTTCCATCAGGATTTTCTTTATAGTATTCTCTAGGGTAATTATCTTTGATGTATTGCGGGTCTATTGTCCATTGGTTTGCATAATCATAAACCATCGTATGCATTTTATCAAATATCGGCTTTTTCCATAGATAAGAAAATTCCTCTCCTTCGAAGAATTTTAAGGTATGTTCACATTCGGTTGTGTTTGTGTTATTGTAAAATTCGATTGGATTGCACCAGTCGTTGGATGGATTTTTCTTTAGGTAGAGTTTCCAACCCGAATGATGTGATTCTAAAAATGAAAGATTTTGCTTGTCTGACAATTCTGATATGTGAATTTTGTATTTTGTAGGGTTGATTTTTTGGAAAGTTGCTATTTTTGAGAATATATGTGCACTAAGTAATTTTTCTTCAACTACATAAACTTTGAGTTTTTCGAAGGAATCGTGTCGATAGTAAGCATCTAGAACTTGCTCTAATCTTAATGGATCCTCTGAATATTTGGGATAGAATTTCCAATCAAAATCTTTTCTGAGAACTATATAATCAATATTTAATATCTTTATATATTTGTTAAAATCTATTAGAGTATCATTAGAAAGACTTGTTCTAATCTTTTCTGTATAAATGTTATTAATGTGATCCAGGCCGATTGGACGAGTTACTACAAGCGGCTTTTGCCAGATCTTTTCAATATTGTCCTCGGTATTTCCCCATGTATAAACTGCAAAATATTGGTCAGGTAATAAAAGAACCCGATATATTGAATTTTTCTCCTGAAAGAAATCCTTCACCTGTAAGTAATCCTCTGGAAGGCTATTAATTTTTCTCCTTGGTTCGAATATGTCTCCATTAAAAAAGGGGATTGATACTATAATGAAAGTACATATCAAAATTAAACAGCTTAATTTTTTCAAAGTCGTCCTTTTTATTTTTGATAAACTTAAAACTATCAAGTAGCTTAATGCAAGAGAATATACAGATAAAAATTTTCTATTTGTTCTAAACATAGCAAACAATGGTAAATTGTCATATGCCCAGAGGTATAATTGAACAAATAGTCCTTCCCTTATTGCTACAGTCATCGGAATTGAAGTAACAATCAGTGCATATATCCACCAAGGTTTCTTAATTTTCTTATCAAACAATAGTGGAGTTATCAAAAAAGTTACTAATACAAATATCGATAATGTTACAAAGGTATTCTCTAAGAAGTAAAATGCATAGTTTATGTATGGCTCTCCCGACCATTGGGAGTGCAGGGACCAGAAACTCATCATTCTAAATACGTTTAGGTATGTGCTTTCTTGACTATGCATCGAGAGCGGCTCCGACAGGATCATGTCTAGATTTGAATTAGAACTTAGAAAATGCGATAGAATTGATAGTACCCAAAATAGATTCAAGCATAATGTTACCAAAGAAGTTATAAAAATTTTCTTAATTAGACTTCTATTTAATAATTCCCTATTACTGATAAGTAAACCCATTAGGTAGAAAGTCATAATACCAAAACTAATAGCTGTTAATGGGGGATTTATTCCTCCAGTTATAAGCAGAGTTATACCAAATATCAAAGTATACTTTATTTTTTCGGAAAACAATATCCTATTTAGTAAATAAAGTTGGGCTGGTATAATTATATAGGGCAACAAGTGAACAAAAGTTGATCCTGTAATTATGATGATTGTATATGGATTCAGAGTAAAAAACATTGCACCCAAGTGTTCAATATGTTCAATATGTTCAAGGTCTTTAAACTCATTCCTAATAAATATCAGAAATGAAAAATATCCGATACTTAAAAATATAAAATAAATTAAAACTTGTGTTATCCAATAATTAAAAAGCAAAGATAAAATGAGATATAATGCGCCGTAAGGAAATATGTAAGTATGGGACCAAAGATTACTTTCTCCTAACGCAAGTCTTTCGTCCCAACTATAAAAAAAAGTTTTGAAAGAGCCTTTAGCATTAAAATTAAAGTCTACATTAGAATCGGAATAGATAAAATTAAAGTGATTAACGAATAGGAACATCAATAATACTGCTGGAAATATGAAATCAGTTGGTTTAAGTTTCATTTTTCTTTCCTAAACTTGTAAATATTTTGATAATTAAACAGTGGTGGAGTATGCAGACTCAATATCATCAGTCTCAAATAGGGAATCCAAAATTTATATCTCTTGAAATCAACTAATCTCAAGCTAGAACTTTTACAATAATTTATTAAGTGGTTTCTTGAATAAAGATTGAGATGTTCTTTGTCATCTGGTTCATTAATCTTAAAGACATCTTTTATAATTTCCAAATAATAATGGGGGTTTGGAGTAGAAAGATATAGAATCCCTCCATCTTTCAAAACTCTAGATATTTCCTCTATTAACTCAAAGGGTCTCTTTACATGTTCTATTACTTCACCAGCCACAACAAAATCAAAAAATTCGTTCTTAAAGGGAATTTTTTCTTTGTCTAGATTGCATTTTTTGAAATGTTTCTTGTCGTAGTATTTCGAATCTTTAAAATCAATACCAAAAGAATCCATAGTCTTTGGGAGGTTAGAGAAATCAAGCTGAGAACACCCTATGTCTAATAACTTATACTCCCCATTAGTTTTAATTAACTTTAAAATATCTTTTTTAAAATAATCGAAACGAAGAACTTCAGATCGTGCGTAATTAGGATTGATTTTTATTCTCATTTTATTATTTAGTGGAAATTGGAATCTCCCAATATCCTTTAGAGTCTTTTTTATCACTTTCTTTTAAGTACATGAACTTACCGATAAGATACAATGGAGCCCAAGCCATAAAGCAAAGAGGGTGCTTAAATAGAGTTTTTAATAAGGATGAATAATAACCTCCAGATTCTATTTTTATTGAATATCTAGTATTATTATTCAATACCTTTTTTCCAAACGCTTTTCTAAATCTAATATTTTGTTTTAAGTAATCTGAAGTGGTAAATGGCATTTTATACAAAACATAGAAGTCATCTGCGTAAAAAGTTCTATAACCTCTCTCTATCACGCAAAAAAATAAGTCTTGGTCTGTTCCACCACTACCCCTTATACTAAGATTCTTATAAATCTTCTTGGGCATAGAAATTGCGCATCCGGTAGTACCATAAAAGTTATTATAGAGGTAATCTCTCTTACCAGTTATTAACTCTTTTATAAGATAATAACTAAACAAAGATGCTAATGAAGCAAAATTATTTTTATAATCTATAGGTTTTTTCCTTAATGACACCAAACCTATATCTTTATTTTTTATTAAAGGTTTAACCAAAGAAGATAATGCCTTGTTCTCGTCAAAACCAATATCTCCATCAAGCATTATAAGAATATCAGAATTTGATTTTTTAAATCCGATATTTAGAGAGTCACTTTTTCCTCTTCTCCTTTTCTTAACAATTAATTTTATCTTTTTATCTTTTTTTGAATGTTCTTTCACTATCTCGTGAGTTTTATCCGTAGAAGCATCAGAAAGGACATAGATATTTTTAATTTGAGGATAAATCGTCTGTTGTTTTATTTGATTAAGCAAATTTCCAATATTCTTTTCTTCGTTATATGTAGGTATTAGAACATCGAGCTTTAATTTCTTAACCATTTCTCAAGTACCTCCACATTACTATCCCAATCCGAATGGGCTCGTGCAAAGCCTAAGGCGTCCTTGCTTTTCCGCTCAATAATCTTAGGATTTTCAATTGCAAAGTCCATCAACCCTGCTAGTTCTCTAGGATTATTCTTCTTGCACATAAAACCGGTTTTGTTCGCATCACGTAAGCCTTCGACATCGTAAGTTATTGCGATTGTGCCATTAGCATTTGCTTCTGTAACGATTAGTCCCCAGCCTTCTCTTACCGAAGTTACTAAAATTGCTGTCGCCAGACTCATTAGCCTATTTCTCTCTTCGCTAGGAATTTTACCAGTAAATATAACTCTTCTGTCTAGTTCTAATTTAGAAACTAATTCAGTTAATTTTATTTTATATTTTTCTTCTCCATCTCCAATAATGTATAACTTTGCATCCTTGACATTTGAAAGAGCTTTTATGCAATCATGCGCTCTCTTGCTCTTTGTCAATCTTCCTACAAAAACAAAATAATTATTCTTTTTCTTAATATGATTTACGGGCTTGAAGTTAATCTGATTTTCTAACACAAGAATATTATCGGGATTTGCCCAGGCATATTTGATCAGGTCTTTTTTTGTAGAGTCTGAAACAACAAACATTTTAGTGTTCTTGTATAACTTAAGATAAAAATACTCTGTTATATAGCCTATTAATGAAATAGGAAACTTTGATTCATAGAACCAGATATTTCTACACAATTGGTGAAAGAAAGCTCTTCTCTTATCTTTGTTTATTGATAAGGGAGTGAAAAAGGGGATGGTGTTAACTTGGTCTATAATGATATCGAAGTTTTTCTCGTTTTTTTTTGCGTAAATTAATCCTTTAAAATGTGAGCCAATTCCTTTGCCTTTTCTTATTATTTTATATCCATTAAATCTTTCCTCTTCTTTAGCTCCGGAATAAATAGCAGTAAAAAGAATTACACTATGTCCTCTTTTAGCTAGACCTGAGAGATAAATATCAGTCACTATCTCGGCCCCTCCGCTTTTTGGATGTTTCATATCTCTCCAGGCTAACATTAAAATTTTCATTTTATCTTTCAGGGGTAAAACCTTCTAAAAACCGAAAGGTTTATAAAATTCATAGGATTATAAAAATAGTATAGGAAAGAGACCTGACGAACCCCGTGCTCTGTAAGGATGATGCGGTTATCTTGAACTCGTAAGAGTTTAAGAAACGGAAATTGTAAAATTTCTGTTGTAGGATAGACGGACTCCCTTACTCTACTCATTTTTTCTCCTTTCTATATTTAATAAATTATCAATAACTAGACTAGTTTGATGAATTATAGTGCCCCTTTTTAGTTCGCCTTCTTTTTTCACGATTTCAAAACCTCCAAAACCAAAAGTTTTATATATTCCCATATTTTGTTATATTGTAGGCGAATCGGCTCCGTAAAATGTTTGATTATTCAAACTGTCCAACGCTTTATGCGGATGATTGGTTGGGAAGGTCGCTATTCGCTTACATTACTCTTTATTTTAATTCCTCCCAATATTGTTTAATTAATTTATATTTTATCTCTATGACTCTTAGTTCTTTACCCTTTGACAATTTTTTTGGCTTTAGTGCTTTCCTTCTATAAATTCTCGCATAATTGTCTGCGAATGAACCAATATTTCTTCCTTCATATATTCTACCACTCATATCAACATGAAAATCATCTTTTTCTATTAGAATACCATTTTTCATAGTCAAAACTTCTCCTCCCAAAACTTTTTCTGATAATAATTGAGGAAGGAGTACCTATAACGAATTGCTAAAACATCTAAAAACATCCCTAGAATTGCTCTCTTGTTTATTCCACTTCCCACAAATTGATAATTAATGCTGATCGGAGCTTCAACTGTTCTAAAGCCATGCTTTTGTGCGAGGAAACACAGCTCAAGATCAAAGGCATATCTCTTTACAAGTATCAAGGGCATAATTACTTTGAGGACTTCTCGTTTTATTAGCTTTAATCCGGACTGTGTGTCTCGTAAATGTACTTGTAAAATCATCCAAGAATAAATCTGAAACCCCTTGCTTAATATTTTTCTATCCCAAGGATATTCTACTTTTGAAAATGGATGTCTCTTACTTCCGATTACTAAATCGGCAGTTGCCATGTAAGGAATAAAGTTTTTTAATTGTTCGGGATTGATGTCCATGTCACAATCCAGAAAGGTTATATAATCTCCTGTTGAATTTTCGAATCCGTATTTTAAAGCAGCGCCCTTTCCTTTATTTTCTACAAAGCCGATTACTTTGATACCCTTCACTTTCTTGGCTTCTTTCATGCTTTTGTCCCCATTCCCATCAATCACCGCGATAATTTCGTAATTCGGAAAATACCTTGAAATGCTTTGTTTAATCTTTTCAAGATTTTTAGCTATGAATTTCTCTGCGTTATACACGGGGATAATAACAGATAGTTTCTTAGAATTTTCCATTGCCAAAGAGCTCTTTTCGATTGTACCATATCATGCCTCCAAGGACTAGTGATTGACTTAATAAAATTATCTTCACTACATCACTCAATAATGAATGAAATAGGATGATACCAGTAATTTCTAGGAGAAGACCTAAAAGGACAATCCACAAGAATTTATATTTCTCAACAGCTAGATTATACATTATCAAAACCTGATTAATTGAGAATAAACCTAAGGCAAGTCCGAATAAACCTACTAAAGGAATTATATCTGTATATTCAGAGCCATACATAAACAAGACAATCAGCCTCGGAGTTGCAAACAATATCCCTGAGCCTATTAATGCAAAAAGGGATGTATAGACAAGGCCTTTAATCAATAATCTTGAAACATCTCTCCCCTGCGCTTTTTTGCTCACAATTTTAGGGAATAGCGCGGAAACTAAGAAACCAGAACCAAACCAGATTATCTTTGCTATATTACCCGCAGCAGCATAATGCCCAGCGTCAAAGGAGGAGAAAAAGTGCTTAACTAACATCTGATCAAAGGTTATAGCTATTAAAGGCAACAGAGAAGCAAGTAATACAGGGATTGCATAAAGATAAATCTCTTTTGTATTAATCTTTTCAGATATCTTTGTTTTTAATTCACTTCTTAATGGCAGAAAACCGGCAACTAGCGCGACGGTCGTTCCTATCACCAAAGCAATTAATGCGCCGTTTACGCCAAATCCTAAATAGACCAAAAGAACTGCAAGTCCTAATTTTAAAACAGCAGAGACAAATGAGAGAGAGTTCTGCCAGACAAATTTTTGCAGACCGTTTAAAGCCCCGGTAAGAATGGAAAGTAAAAGAGAAAGATAGCCAATCGCTCCAACAATTATTAATCCAGTATAATTGTCTAAATTCATAAATTTAGCTATCGGGGGGATGAAGAACAAATAAATTAAAAACGAGATCAAGCCATAAACCGATGCTTTTAGCAAACCTCTTTTTATTAGATATTTCAATGCAACATCTTGTTTTTTTCCATTAAATTCGGCAGAAAATTTAGAAGTAACTCTGCTGAAAGTGTTCCCTGCGAAGGTAGTAAGGTAAATTATTGCAAATAAGCTCCCAAAGATACCGTATTCTGCGGGTCCAAGCATGCGTCCCATAAACACGTGATAAAGATAGTTCAAAACAGCAACGGATAAAGATCCTATAAAGAAAATTCCTCCAGCCCTAACGAGTTCATCTTGCTTTAAGTTCAAGAACGTGTTCCCCATCTTATTAAGAAGATGTCTTACCATAAATATCTTGCCCTATCCGAACTCTTAAGCCTTGTTATTCTCAAGTAGATAAGTCAAGTTAAGGTTTATTTGAGTATTTAACCGGAATTTATAAAGCTAGATTTTCTAAAGAAACTATGGCATTACGAGAAGCGAACAGAGAATTTTATGGCAGAATCGTAGAACAAATGCAGATATTAATAGCTGACGGTAGGGTTCCTGTGTCTGCTGCGGAATTAATGCAAATAAGACTTGATGGTTATTATATGGAGGATTATTATGTTACTGGCGATGCTGTTGTTTATTATCGGAGTATGGTAAAAATTGTTTTAGATTCTCAAACCTTAAGAGAGATAACTCCGGAGAGTGAATTAATAAATGGAGCATTAGTTTTAACAGAAGAGGATTATAATGCTTTGCAAGGTGAAGAATTTAAGAGACGAGAACTTGGAAGATTAAATTGTGGTCTTTCATTGGATGAGGTTATAGCCAATCCGGTTTGGAATGCTTTAGCAAGAGGAGATCGAGGATTAGTTCGTGATTATGCTGGGTCTATTTTTTCTGAAAGACAAAGACTTGGTTATGATGGTGGCGCAATGGGAGTTTATCTTGATTCAGCAGGAGATAAAGTAAAATTAAGGGCGTGGGGTATCAGCGATCTTCGGGACGGGTCTTTCGCTCTTGGCAGGCGTGGACTTGACTTTATCAGTGGTCGTTTGCTTGGTATTTATAAGATATAATATACCATTCAGAACTATGTACATCAGAGAGAGGGTGTTTTTTAATCTAAAGGCGCTCCTTGATAATAAATACAAATAGCGTGTCTTTCTGGTCCACCTAAGCAATAGAGCTGTAATGAAGCAGTATCACAAACCATCCTTCTTGTCTCACTAATCTCTGAATTCCGGGGAAGGTCTTTTCCACAATAAGGTATTCCGTTGTCGTCTCTGCGAATATGTGGACATCTTGGTTTGTTATTTGTCTGCTGAAATAATTCAT